>CAITNQ010000561.1 GCA_903893785.1 uncultured Gemmatimonadota bacterium | reverse complement strand
GCGCCGTCTCCCGGTTCTGAACGGCGACGGTCTGACCGGCCTGCGGGCGGCGGGCGCCTACCCTACATGGGCTTGAGGTTGGCCTCCAAACGGGCGGCGATCTGTTCCAGACGGCGCACGCGGGTGTCCTCGCGTCGGGCCGCCGCATAGTGGGCCGCATAGGTCTTCTGCACCGACGGCGCCATCCGGGACAGGTTCTCCAGCGCCAGTGGGCGGCCGGCCAGGGCGGTTACCAGGCCAGCCACCTCCGCAGCGGTCACGACCGGCCGCGGTGCTGCCTCGACCCGGCCTGCGGCCCGCGCGCTGGCCAGCGCCTCGGTGCCGGCCGGGGTCATCAGACCGGCAGCGGCCAGTCTGTCGGCCAGTTCCAGGTTCCGCGCCGACCAGGTGCTCTGAGGTCGCCTGGGGGTGAAGCGCTTGACATACCGCGTTTCGTCGATCCGCCGGATCTGGCCGTCGATCCAGCCGAAGCACAGGGCTTCCTCCAGCGCTTCGGCCGCGCTGACGGTCGACAGATGCGGCCGCTTGCCCAGTACCACCCAGATGCCGCGATGGCTGTTGTGATGGGCGGCCAGCCAGGCGCGCATGGCGCTCCGATCGACGAAAAGGCATTCGGTGTCCGCGTTTTCCACGTGCCGTCTCCCTGACGCAGGGGGGCCGGAGCCTCGGGTGCCCGGGTTCAACGCTAGTACCTCGGCGCCCTGGCAGCAAGACCCCCGCACACCCGCAGGCTGGCAGTCCCCGCGGTTCTTGGCGGCGCTCTGGTTGCGGCAGTCCCCGCGTCCCCGCGCCCGGCTGCTGCCACTGCCTTACGAGCGCCTCGGGTGGCGCTCTGTTCCGACAGGGCGCGGGCCGTCCTGGTCCGCCAGGACCGGCCCCTGTCGCCGCGCCGGTCGCCGCGCCGCGTGTGGCGCGGCAACTCCTCACCGGCTTTGGTCGTGCGCCCGGCGCGTCTGGCCTGACGGCCGCCGGCCGGTCGGGTTATATTGGCGGGGAGCCGCCGCCGATGGGAGGAGCCCATGCCCCAGGCCACCAGGAAATCCTTCGCCGTCACCCTTGTCGCCGCCCTGCTGACGGCCTCAGGTGCCACCGCAACCACAGCGCCATTGCCGTGGCCGGCGCTGGTGCGGTCCGATACGGCCACGGCCGGTGTGGCCGTGGCCAGCGTCCCGTTTGCCGTCGATGCCGATTCGGCGCTGTTGGCGGCCCTGCTGGCAGGTCGCGTGCAGATCGGTGACTGCCTGGCCCAGGGCCAGGAAGTGGCACGGTGGCCCAACGGCAAGCCCCGGCGGGTGTTGGTTCGCTGGCAGGCGCCGCAGCCGCCCGCGGTCCTGACCGGGCCCTGGCAGGAGGTGGCGGCTGTCGACAGCACCGCCGGTTGGGCCTTCTCGTACCGCACGGTCGCCGCTAGTGCCGACACCATTGCCTGGCGCACCGCGCTGCGCAATCTGCCGCTGGCCCAGACGCAGTACGAGATGCATCAACTGGAGTTGCGCCACGGCCCGCAGCAATGCGGCATAAGGTTGGGTCTGCGGCGCGCCGGCAAGCTGTACTGGTGGCAGTACGTCAGGGCGGATTTTCTGCAGCGCGGCCCGGTGTTCGACCTCCTACGCGTTGGCGGGCCCGTGTACAACGAGGAATCCACGGTGCAGACCGACCTGCTGCTGGTTCTGTACCGTTCGGGCGTGATCGAGGCCTATGCCCACTTTGCCAACCATCAGCGCGAAGGGCCGGCCGTCGAGACCCACGGCATACCCGTGCTGGCCTTCGACATTCCCGGCCAGCCCTCAGTGGACGTGGTCCTCGATGGTCGTCAGGGCGATCTCGCCATGGGCTCCTGCCGCCTGGGTCTGGGCGACAGCCGCGGCTATGCCAGCAGTGAACACCCGGGATCGCTGCGGACCGAGGACGGGGTGGTGGTCTGGCAGCCCTGGCAGGACCAAGCCGTGTGGGGCGAGCTCTTGGTTGAGGCTGAAGGCGTGCCCGCCCACCGGGTCGAGTGGGGCATCGGTGAAGGCCAGACCCTGGTCAGCAGCCAGCGCGCTGCCGGGCATCACTACTGGGTGGCCAAGTGGGGTGATGAACTGCTGCCCAAGGGGCTGGCGCGGAGCGTGCGCTTCATCCTCAGCCTCGGGGGCACGCCGCCCGCAGTAGCGCGCTACCAGGCGCCCGGATGGTGGCAAGCCCAAACCGGCAGCCTGCCCCTGGGCGGGTTCCTGCCCACCTCCTGGTGGTCGGTGCCGCGTACCGTGGCCGCCGCTGACAGCAGTTACCTGGAGCCCGCCCCTCGCGGCGGCTTCCCCTTCGAGCAGGGGCGCAGCAGCCGCAGCAACGACGGTACTCTGGCCGCTGGCCTGCTGCTCCTGGGCCGCGCCATGGATCGGGCCGCGCTGGTGCAGGGCGCCCTGCTGCCGGCTTACTGGTGGGCCGACATCGCCATTGACCACAGCGACTTCACCACCCACGAGATCCCCAAGTACAGCTGGCAGTGGGTCGTCCAGCCCTACCATCGGTGGCTTGAACCCATCTGCGCCTATGGGGAGACCGGCGACCCTTACCTCCTGGAGACGGCTCGCTTCACTGCCGATGCCTTCTACCGGTTCTTCTGGACCAACCGTCCGCACCGATTTGTCGGGCGCGATGCCCTCGCTGTGGCTGACCTGTTGGCGTTGTGGCAGACCACTGGCGAGGCCGTGTACCTGCAGCGGGCGCGCGAGATTCTGGCCGAGGCGCGCCGCAGCTACAGCCAGACAGAGTACTACTGGCCCGGGCACCAGTCCGGGTCCGGACCCAATGGTGTCGCACGGCAGCAGGACGTCGAATACATCCCCATGGTGCTTGGCCAACTGCATGCCCAGCTTCTGCGCGAGGCCGGGACCGAGCTGCCCGTTGGCGAAGTGGACGCTGCCTACGCTTTCCTGCGGCAGGTGGCCGAACTGGTCGCCGCCCGCGGCGGCACCGGTTGGGTCGAGGCCGGGACCCTGCTCTCCTACAGCGTGCTGACGGCGCTGTCCGAGCACTACCCGGCCGAAGCCGATCGCTGGCTCGGTCAGCTCAACGCGCGCAATCAAGCCCATGGCTTGCCGGCCGCTCAAAGCGGCGCGCGGCCCTACTGCACAGCCACCGCCAGCCTGCTGTTCGATGCCTGGGCGTGGGGGGCGCGCTGGCACGAAGGGCACCTGCAGGTGCAGCCGTCGCGACAGCTGCTGACAGCGCCAGGAGCGCCTTCAGAGGCCACTGTGTCGACCCCGGCAGGGCCGGTGGTCCTTGCCTTCGATGGGGACCGGGTGACGGCGCGGGGCCCGGTGGTGGTGGAAGTTTTGCCGTTCCGGTAACCGGGGGGTGTCGCTGCGTCGGGACCGGTCAATCACAGTCGCTGGGCGAGATGAGCAGCCATGGACGCGGTGGAACTGCACGAAGTGACCAAGGGTTTTGAGCACCACCTGGCGGTTGACCAGTTGAGCCTGCGGGTGCCGGCGGGCAGCATTTATGGTTTCATTGGCCCTAACGGCTCCGGCAAGACGACTACGTTGCGTCTGCTGATGCGCATTCTGTACCCGGACCGTGGCGAGATCCGCGTGCTGGGCCGCCCCCTGGATCGGGCGGCGGTCGGGCGGTTGGGCTATCTGCCCGAGGAGCGGGGCATGTACCGCCGCATGCGGGTTCGCGATCTGCTGCGCTTCTTCGGCCAGATCAAGGCCGGTCGCTCCGTCGATGACGAGGTGGACTACTGGCTGGCGCGACTGGATCTGGGCGCCTGGGCCGGGCGCAAGTTCGAGACGCTCAGCCGCGGCATGGGGCAGAAGGTCCAGTTCATTGCCGCCGTGGTCTCGCGGCCGGACGTGGTCCTGCTCGACGAACCGTTCAGCAGCCTGGACCCGGTCAATGCCGAGTCGCTGCGGAGCGCGCTGCTGGAACTGCGGGCCCGCGGCACCACGGTCCTGTTCAGTACCCACGACATGCACGTCGCCGAGCAGTTGTGCGACTTCGTCCTCATGATTTGCCGCGGCCGTAAGGTGCTGGACGGTACCCTCGGTCAGATCCAGGCGCAATTCGGCCGCGACACGGTCCGCGTCCGTTGTGACGGCGGCGTCGGTGCGCTGACCGGTCTGCCGGGCGTGGAGGCCGTGGCCGACCTGGGGCAGGTCCAGGAGGCGCGCCTGATGGTGGGGGCCGACGTCCAGGCGCTGTTGGCAGGACTGGTCGCGCGCACGGCGGTCTGGAGTTTCGAGGTAGTCCATCCGTCGCTGCACGACATCTTCGTGCGGGTTGCGGGTCCGCAGGAGACGAGCGCGTCATGATCTACCGGATTCTGTGTCTGGCTCGACGCGACTATGCCGCTACGGTGCGCACGAAGGGTTTCATCATCGGCCTGGTACTCCTGCCGCTGATCATGGGCGGCGGCGCGGTGGGCAGTGCCCTGTGGCAGAACCGGGCCGATACCGACGAGATCCGCCTGGCCGTCGTCGACCGGTCGGCAAGCGTCGCCGATGCCCTGGTGGCCGCGGCCCTGGAACGGAACCGCAGCGACACGCGCGACGCCAACGGTCGGCAGGTGCGACCGGATTACTCCGTCGAAATCGTGGCCGCCGACGGGCAGGACCCGCTGGCGCTGCGGGTGGCCCTGTCAGATCGCGTGCGACGTGGGGAACTGCACGGCTTCGTCGAGGTCGGTGCCGCGGTGGTCCATCCCGATCGAGACCCGGAACGCGCCGGTGTCAGTTACTATGCGCGCAATGCCGCCCTCGACGACGCCCGTCGTTGGCTGGCGACGGCGCTGAACACCCGCGTGCGGAACCTCCGGCTGGAAGAAGCCGGAGTCTCGCCGGCGCTGGTGGAAGCCGCCACCACCTGGGTTACCGTGGCCGGCATGGGGCTGGCATCGCAGGACCAGAAGACGGGTCAAGTGGCCGACGCCGAGCACAGCAGCGAGGCCGCGGCCGTCGGCGTACCGATGGCCGTGCTCTTCATCATGTTCATGATGCAGATGGTGGGCACCACGCCGTTGATGACCGCCGTCATGGAGGAGAAGACCCAGCGCATTGCCGAGGTTGTCCTCGGCTCGGTGACGCCCTTTGAGTTGATGATGGGCAAACTGGCGGGCGGCGCCGCGGTGTCGTTGACCACCTGTCTGACGTACGTGGTGGTCGCCGCCGTGGTGGCACTGCAGACAGGCTTGGCCGCCATGTTCCCGTGGGGTCTGCTGCCCTGGTTCATCACCTATCTGGTCCTGGCGGTGTTCATGGTTGGTGCGCTGATGGTAGCGCTGGGAGCGGCGTGCGACGAACCGCGGGATACCCAGGCGCTGGCCCTGCCGGCCATGCTGCCGCTGATGATCCCCCTGTTCGCCATGGTGCCGGTGCTGGAGCAGCCCGGCGGGTCGCTGGCCACCTGGATGTCACTGGTGCCCCTGTGGACCCCCACGCTCATGGTGGCTCGCCTGGCCTCGCCGGTGGGGGTGCCCCTGTGGCAACCCGTGGTCGGCCTGGTCGGCATGGCGGCGACGACCGTGTTGGCCGTCTGGGTAGGCGGGCGTATCTTCCGCGTCGGCATTCTCATGCAGGGCCAGGCCCCGCGTCTGAGTACGTTGGCGCGGTGGGCCCTGCGCGGTTGACGGGTAGCGCGAGGGGAGCGTTATGCGGGTGCTGATCGGCGTGATTCTGGGTTTGCTGCTGGGCTTGGTGGTGCTGGACGTGTTGACCGGCCGGAGCCACTGTGGCCGACGTTGACGCCGATCCCGAGGCGACGTCCGGACCCGCGGCCGGGCAGGAAATCGAGCGCAAGTTCCTGGTCGACCCGGCGGCCCTGCCCGACGGATTCAGCGCCCTGCCCCATCAAGAGGTGGAGCAGGGATACCTGGCCACCGAGCCGGGGGGCAACGAGGTGCGCCTGCGGCGGGCCGGCGGGCACTACCGGCTGACTGTCAAGAGTCAGGGCGGACTCGTGCGTCAGGAGTGCGAGATCGAGCTCCGCGCCGAGGATTTCGCCGCCCTGTGGCCCATGGCGCAGCCCCGCTCGCTGCGCAAGACGCGGTTCCGTGTCCCCCTGTCCGAGCATCGGGTCGAGGTGGATGTGTATGCCGGCGCCCTGGCCGGACTGGTGACGGCCGAAGTGGAGTTCGCCTCGCTGGCGGCCAGTCAGACCTTCGTCCCGCCGGCCTGGCTGGGCCGCGAAATCACTGAAGACCGGCGCTACCGCAACGAGTGCCTGGCCAGCTGCGGTGTGCCCGCGCCCGCGTCGGGTTCACAGCCATCGCCGGTGACGGAAGTACGCCACCATGCCGCCGCCGACGGCCACCATCAGGACCCATAGCGCCGGGTACGCCCACCACCAATCCAGTTCGGGCATGTGCCGGAAGTTCATCCCGTATACTCCGACGCAGAAGGTGAGGGGAATGAACACGGCGGTGAACAGGGTCAGCACCTTCATTACTTCGTTCAGGCGCAGATTCAGCGTCGACAGGTACAGGTCGAGGAGACCGGCAACGGTCTCGCGTAGGTCCTCGGCCATGTCCATGACCTGCACCACATGGTCGTACAGGTCGCGCAGGTACACCCGCGTCTCGTCGCTGACCAGCGTCCCGCCAGCCCGCTGCAGTTCGGCGACCACCTCCCGCAGGGGCCATACGGCGTGCCGCAGGAACAACGTCTGCCGCTTCAGCTGCAGGATGATGGGCAGCGCCGCCGCGCGCGAGGTGGACAGCAGATCGTTCTCGAGGTCTTCGACGTGGTCCTCCAGCTTCTCCAGCGCGACGAAGTACTCGTCCACCACCGCGTCCAATATGGCGTAGGCCAACTGGTCGGCCCGGCCTTGCCGGGTGCGCGCGTGGTGGGCACGCAGGCGTTCGCGCACCGGTTCGAGAGTCGCGCCGCCCTCGACTTCCTGGAACGACAGCAGGTAATCGGGGCCCAGGACCAAGCTGAGCTGCTCGGCGGTCAGCTCATGGGCCTCGTCGTTGAAGCCCAGTATCTTCAGCACCACGAACAGGCAGTTGCCGTGGTCCTCCACCTTGGGCCGCTGATCGTGGTTCAGAATGTCTTCCTGCACCAACGGATGCAGCCCGTACACCTCACCCAGGCGGCGGACGACCTCAGCCTGATGGGCGTGGGCCACGTTGATCCAGGTGACGGCATCGCGCGGCCGCGGGGTGCCGATGTCGGTCAGGTCAGCCACCTGGTCTTCGCGCAGCGCCTCGCCGCTCCACAGCGTGCGCGTCATCTGGGTTGGCCCCAGGGCGTCGCCGACGCCCACCAGGGCCCCGGGCGGCAGGCCGGACTTGCGGGCGCGTTTCTTGCGGTACCGCCGGCGCAGCGTGTTCGGCATCTCGGTCTCGCTGGCGAGGGGGGTCGACAGCCGGTTCGGGTTCACCGCCGGCTTCGGCCATAGAATGCCACGGTCTCGGGGCCGCGGCAAGGCGCCTCCAGGGGCGCTCGGGCGTTTGCCGGCCCGAGGCAGATCCGCTGCTGGCCGGTGGCCCGCCATCGGTTTGGCCACGGGGCCGTGTCGACAAACCACGAAGGGAGCCGTGTGCCGCTGAGTGTCTGGATTCTGGCCGCCGTCCTGCTGTTGACTGCCATACGGCAACTGGGCGTCTTTCGACTGGCCATCTGGCAGGCCATGGCCGCGGGCGCGGTGGCGGTTCTGGCCACCGGGGGGATCACGCCGACGGCCGCCTGGGCGGCCATCAACCTCGATGCTATCGCCTTCCTGTTCGGCATGTTCGTCGTCGGCCGCGGCCTGGAGGAGAGTGGTTACCTGGCCGAACTGGGTTTCCGTCTGTTCCGTCGCGCCCGTTCGGCCGATGGTCTGCTGCTTCTGCTGCTACTGGGCATGGGCGCGGGGGCCGCTGTCGTGATGAACGATACCATCGCCATCATCGGGACGCCGCTGGTTCTCGACCTGGGTCGCCGCCATCGTCTGCCGGCCGAACTCCTGTTGCCGGCGCTGGCCTTCGCGGTCACCGTCGGCAGTGTGGTCAGTCCCATCGGTAACCCCCAGAACCTGTTGATCGCGGCTCAAGGCCGCCTGGCCAACCCCTTCGCCGCCTTTGCCGGTCGCCTGCTGCTGCCGACTGCCGCCAACCTGGGTCTGACCTGGCTGTGGTTGCGCTGGCGATTCCGCGCGTACCTGGGGCGCGCCGCCCTGGAGCACCGCCCCCCGGCGCCGGCCGACCCGGCGCTGGCGCGGTTGGCCCGCTTCTGCCTGGCGGTCATCCTGCTGCTCATCGCCGCCAAGGTTGTCCTGGCGTTGTGGCGCCCGGCGGTGGACTTCAGCCTCACCTGGATTGCCCTCGCTGGCGCTGTGCCGCTGCTGGCTGCCCATCCGCGACGGGCGTGCCTGCTGCGCCACATCGATTGGGCCACGCTGGTGTTCTTCGCGGCCATGTTTGTGCTCATGGCCGCCGTCTGGCAGTGCGGTTTCTTCCAGCGCCTGCTGACCTGGTTGGCCCTCGATCCGCTCAGCCTCCCCGCCATCCTCGGCGTCAGCGTATTGATGAGCCAGGTCATCTCCAACGTCCCCATGGTCGCCCTGTACCTGCCGGTGCTGCAGCAGGCGGGCGCGGCCGCCGGTCACCTGTTGGCACTGGCTGCCGGCAGCACCATCGCCGGCAACCTGCTGTTGCTGGGGGCGGCCAGCAACGTCATCATTGTGCAGGCGGCCGAACAGCGCGGCGAAACGCTGAGCTTCTTCGCCTTCGCGCGTCTGGGCGTGCCGCTTACCGTGGCCCAGGTGGCCGTGTACTGGCTGCTCCTTTGACCCAGGTTGGTCGCCATGACTGAACAAGCCCAGTTGCAGCCGTTGGCCGTCGATGCCTTTGGCTCGCGACCCAAGATTGTGCGCCTGCCGGACGGTGTCCTGCTTGCCTTCGCGCCCGACGCGGGCCCCTTGGCCGCGCGCCGCTCGCTCGATCACGGCCGCAGCTGGTCAGCGGCCGCGCCGGTGTTGTCTGCCGCCGACCTGCCGGTCGGCATCACTGGCGTCACCGAAGCCCTGGTCGATGCCGCCGGTGAACTGCATCTCTTCCTGCTCGAGCAGTGGCGTCCGGATGCCCGCGGCGAGGCTGAGCGGGGTGGGGTGGGCGCCTACGCGGGGTGGCGCATCGACATCTGGTACCTCCGGTCTTCGGCCGAACGCACCGTCTGGTCGGCGCCGCGACGGCTGTGGGAGGGGTATACCGGGGCGCTTAACAGCGTGATCCAGTTGCGCTCGGGCCGTCTGGTTCTGCCGTTTTCCTGCTACACCCAGCGGACCTGGGCCGACCGTGGCGATGGGCTGGATGCCTTCACTTTCACCGGCAGCTTCGACTGCGTGTCGCTGTGCTCGGACGACGGCGGCGACCATTGGGCCCTGTCGGCGCCGCTGCGCCTGCCCACGCCGGATATCACCTATGCCTACGGCGCCTGTGAACCGGTCGTTTTGGAGCGCCGCGATGGTCGGGTCTGGATGTTGATCCGCAGCCAGACAGGGCGCTTCTGGGAGTCGTTCTCGCCGGACGGATATGACTGGTCACCGCCCCGGCCCACAGCCATCGTTTCGTCTGACTCGCCGGCCGGGTTGGTGCGCCTGCCAGACGGCCGCCTGGTCCTGCTGTGGAATGCCTGCCAACGCCACCCGTACGCCTACGGCGGCCGCCACGTTCTGCACGCGGCGCTGTCTGCCGACGACGGCCGCACCTGGCGTGGCTGGCGCGAGGTCGCCCGCGATCCCCAACGTCACCTGCCGCCGCCGCCCAGCGGGGATCACGGCACGGCGTACCCCTTCCCGGTGGTGACCGGCGACGGGGCCGTGCTGGTGTGCACGGGCCAGGGCGAAGGCCGGACCATCCTGTCGCGCCTGGCGCCCGATTACCTGTTGGCAACGCGGCAGACCACTGATTGGGCCCGTGACCTGGATGACTGGTCGGTGTTCGGGACCCGTGGGGTGGCTCTGCGGGCGTCGGCCGACAGCCCCGGCGGCCTGGCCCTGCAGCTGCGGCGGACGGATCGGCAGTTCCCGGCGGCCGCGGTGTGGAATCTGCCCCTCGGCCCGGTAGGTCACCTGCGCCTGCGTCTGCGGCGCCACGGACCGGTCGACGACCTGGTGGTCCTGCTGACCGATCACTTCTCGCCGCCCTTCGATGCCGAAGCCGATCTGCACGCGGTTTTCGCCGGTCGCCTGGCCGGCACTGAGCCTGGCCACCCCGATGCTCTGGCGATTGAGCCGACGCCGTGGCCAACGGCAGAACCGTGGTGCGAGTGCCGGCTGCGCTGGTCCCTTCCCGCCGGCGAGTGTGTGGTCGAGATCGGCCAGCAGCCGGTGGCCCACTGGCCGCTGCGGCGCCGCGGCCCCGGGGTGTGCTACCTGCGGCTGCGCGTCGATGCCGCAGGGCCACAGACCGGCGCGTGGCAGGTTGCCCAGATCGAGGCAGACGTGAGCGACTCCTGGAGGCTTGAGCCACCGCGGCACGAGCAGGCAGGAACCGGTATACTTTAGCGGTCGCCGGTCCAGAACGGCCGCTGGCCCTGACCGCTCAGGTTGCCATCGGGAGGGAGTGCCGCCATGCCTCTGGTCTACTCCAGCGATCACGGCAGGATGTGCCCGGACTGCGGCCAACCCGTGGCCGCCTGCGTCTGTCGTCGCCAACCGGCCCGGGCGCCGGGCGACGGCAAGGTCCGCGTGGGCCGGCAGACCCAGGGCCGCAAAGGCAAAGGGGTCACCGTGGTGACCGGTCTGCCCCTATCCGAGGCTGATCTCGCCGAGTTGGCGGCTGCCCTCAAGCGTCGGTGCGGTTCGGGAGGGACGGTCAAGGACGGGGCCATCGAGATCCAGGGGGAGCACCGCGAAGCCATTGTGGCGGAACTGCAGCGCCGAGGCTTCGACGCCCGGCGTTCGGGGGGTTAGGCAGAGCATTCCGGTCCATGGTCAGGCCCGGGTCCGCACGGTGGCCAGGGGCCGCGTCGCCGGCCACCACCCGGGCCGGGGCCGGGGCGTCCTGCGCGGCGGCCCGGCGTTCCCACACACGGTCGGGTAACGGTTGAACGAGGAGAGTCTGTGGAACAGATACCGCTGCACCATCTGACCGTCAGTCGCTTCATTCTGGGCAGTAATCCGTTCAGTGGTTTCTCGCACCAGGGCGTGGACCGCGACCTGGCCATGAAACGCTACTTCACCACCTCGCGCATCAAGGAAACCCTGCGTCAGGCCGAGGCTCTGGGCATCACCACGCTCATTGCCCGCATGGACCACCATGTCATGCGCCTGCTGCTGGAATACTGGGACGAGGGCGGCGCCCTGCAGTGGTTCGCCCAGACGTGCCCGGAAGTGGGGGACCACCAGGCCTGCGTCAGCCGCGCCATCCACGGCGGCGCCAAGGCCTGCCACGTCCATGGCGGGGTGATGGATTACCTGCTGGCCCAGGGCCGCCAAGACGAAGTGCAGCCGGTGGTGAACATGATCCGCGACGGCGGCCTGCTGGCCGGCATAGCCGGCCACAACCCCCAAGTGTTCGCCTGGGCCGAGGACCACCTGGATGTCGACTACTACATGTGCAGCTACTACAACGCGGCCCATCGCGACCAGCGGGCCGAGCACGTGTCCGGAATGGCTGAGTGGTTCCTCGACGAAGACCGGCAGATCATGACCCGGTTGATCCCGTCCCTGCGGCGTCCGGCGGTGCACTACAAGGTCCTGGCGGCCGGGCGCAATGATCCAGCGGCGGCCTTCGACGTGGTGGCGCAGGCCCTGCGGCCACAGGACGCCGTATGTGTCGGCGTGTACCCGGGTGACAAGCCTGACATGCTGGCCGAGGATGTGCAGCTGTTCACCCGGGCGTTGGTGGCGCGGCGATGAGCGCCCCGCGTTTCTTCGCCACCGCCGACCCCGGGCCCGCTGGCCTGCCTCTCATCGCGCCATGGCGGCGGGTGCCGCTCGACCCTGACTACGCCGGGAGCTGGCTGGTCACCGGCGACCTCGACGGCGATGGCCGCGCCGAGATCGTCAGTGCCCGCAACGTCAACATGGGCGACGTCCACCACACCAGCGCCGTCGCGGTTCACGATCTGGACGGCTCGGTACGCTGGCGGTGGGGACAGCCGGGCAGCCTCGGGCGCCCCGGCTTCCATCACGATGTGGCCTGCCAGATCCACGACTGGGACGACGACGGCCAGCTGGAGGTGATCATCTGCACCGAGGGCTTCCTGGTTGAGCTCGACGGGGCCACGGGCGCCGAGAAGCGGCGGCTGCCTATCCCGCCGGGGGCCACGGACTGCCTCGTGTTCCTCGATCTGAGCGGGCAGGGACGAGCCGGCGACGTGCTGGTCAAAGACCGGTACGACACGATCTGGGCCATGGACCGCGATGGCCGTGTGCGGTGGCAGGTTCATCGACCGGGCGACTACCTGACAGCGCATCAACCCCTGCCCGTCGATGTCGACGGTGACGGCCGTGACGAGGTAGTCGCCGGGTATGCCTTGCTCGGGCCCGACGGCGACACGCGCTGGGTGCTCGCCAACGAAGGCCGTTTCACTGGCAAGGGGCACCTTGACTGTGCCCGGGCCCTGGTGCCGGGCGACCGCCCTGCCGATTGGCGGCTGGCGCTTACCTGCTGCGGTGATGGCCGGCTGATGGTGGTCGACGGGCTGGGGCAGGTCTGCTGGGAGTACGCCGGGCCACACTACGAGTCCATCGACATCGGCAGGATCCATCCCGGCGTCGCCGGGCCGCAGTTGGCCGTGGACGTGGTGCCCCACACCGGTCAGCCCGGCAACGAGATCTGGACCTACAGCGCCACGGGCGAGTGGTTGGGACGCCTGGCGGTGGGGTACGGCCGTTTCCACACGCTGGTGGATTGGGACGGCGATGGCCTGGACGAGATCGTCGTGCCCCATGCCCGGGGGCTCTTCGACCACCAGGGCCGTCGCCTGGCCACCTTTGCCATGGAGTCCCAGGTCGATCTGTACGGCGGCGCCCCCTATGAACAGGGCGAGGTCGGCAACACCGTCCTGCGCGGCGATCTCGACGGCGATGGCGTGGCCGACCTGGTGCTCACCGCACCGGCAGCCGCCTACGTCTTCACCAACCCGTCACCGGCCGGCACGACGGCCCCGGCGGGTCAGGGGAGTGGCGTCAACTTCACGTTCTACTGAGCCGGTGCAGCGGCGCCTGGTCGCCGGGCGGCGCCTGATTCCGGGGCTGGCCGCCCCCCGGGGCGGACCGGCCCGGGGGGCTATGCGGCCGGGCCGGCGGGTCAGTGACGCGATGCCCCGTTCGCGTCTTTCCCGAGCGAGTCAGTGGTGCGTCGTCGGCAGGCGTTGGCAGACCGTGATGCTGCCGGCGATTGCGGCGGGGCGCCGTGCGGGGGCCGCGGCGACCGCGGGGCCCCGGGAGGGACCATGGACCTGACCGACCGTCGCCGCTATCCGAACCTGTTGCTGATCATGTCCGACGACCAGGGCCCCTG
>CAITNQ010000560.1 GCA_903893785.1 uncultured Gemmatimonadota bacterium | reverse complement strand
GGAGCCCACAGGCAGGCCAGTTACCGAGAAGGTGAGGTCGTCGCCGTCAGCATCTGACGCCGAGACAGCCACGGCAAGAGTATCGCCGATGGTCGCACTTCGCGGTTCGATCGACGCTATCGTGGGCCAGTGGTTGGCGCTGCCCAGACCGGCGACCAGTCGGACGCGGTGGTTGTAGGTATCGCCGACGTAGAGGTCGCCTGAGCCGCTGATCGCGACCATGGCGGGGAAGTTCAGGCTGGCCAGCGTCGCGGCGCCCCCATCGCCGGCATAGCGGCCGTACCCAGCCGGAATCTCGCCGTCAGCAACTTCCGTTACGTAACCATCGCCAACCACGGTACTGATGGCGCCGGTGACACCGTCAACCCGGCGGACCCGATGATTCAGGCAGTCGGCAATGTAGAGATTGCCCGCTGAGTCGAAGGCGATCTTGTCGGGAGCATTCAGGCGGGCACTCGTAGCCGCGGCACCGTCGCCTGCGTAGCCGGCGGTGCCGTTCCCTGCGACCGTGGTGATGGTCCCTTCCAGGCGATCGACCCGGCGGACGCGGTTACCGACCTGCTCAGTCACGTAAAGGTCACCATTGCGGTGCAGCGCCAATCCGAACGGGTAGTTCAGGCTGGCGAGTGTGGCAGCCAGCCCATCCCCGGATGAACGGCCGTAGCCCCGGCTATCAGTGTAGCCATCGCCAGCGACAGTGCTGATCAATCCGGTCAGGCCGTCCACTCGCCGTATGCGGTGATTGCCGTAGTCGGCGATGTAGAGCGAACCGTCGGCGTCGAGGGCCACCTCCGTGGGATTGTTGAGGGCGGCCTCTGTGGCCGCTGCTCCATCACCGGAATACCCTTGCGTGCCACAGCCGGCCACAGTGCTTATGACACGGGTCGCGGCATCCACACGTCGTATGCAGTGGTTGCCGTAGTCAGCGATTAGCAGATCGCCTGAGGGAGCGATCGCGACCCCCACCGGCATGATACCTGCGTCAACGGCGGGGCCTCCGTCGCCGAAATACGCGGGGGTCCCGTTCCCCGCAACCGTGGTCACTGCCTCAGTAATCAGGTCCAGCCGAAGGACGGCAAAGCGACCCAGGTCCGCGATGTAAAGGCCACCCGAGCCGTCCGTGGCTCCCCCGTAGGCCCCCCCGTACGGGTGGAACACGGCATCAGGTCCCAGGACGGTGCGGATCTGCTGGCAATCGCAGATCGTCGCAATAGCCGTGATTGGGATCCAGACGGCTGCAACGCAGATCGATCGTAGGCGCACTTGGCCCCCGTTCGCTGACAGAGTACCATACTCAGGCGAAATCCACTCGTATCTAGGGATTACAGGAGCAAACGGCCGATCTCCGGGCTGCCTGACCCACCCGTACCTGGCCGCAGCTGTGCGCTCGTGGCTGCTCCACCATCGCCCGAGTAGCCGTTGGTGCCGTTACCGGCTACGGTCGTGATCGTCTGCGCCCCGCTTTCACGCACCAGCACCCCCAGCACTAGACAGCCACACAACACGGTAGCCCATCGCCTCGCCATGCTCGTCTCCTCTGTCGCCGCCGCGTAGCCCCGAAGACTTCACCTCGAAAACACGAGGGCAGATGGGTATTGAGCCCGGGGGTGTTGGACACTCCGAAAGGGCCTGCGCGGTCGCTCAGGCGGCGGCCTGTTGGCACCTCTGTTGGTGTTTCGCAGGGATGCCGCTAGCCGCGGCGTGCAGGAATCAACCGCGTGTGCATAGAGAAGCGTCCACTCAGGTCCGGCCGCCAATCGCGACCACAACAAGACACGCACCAATCGGCAGCAACGTACCCCCGCCAACTCATTCCTGCAAGCCATTTTACGAGTCTCAATGGCGATTTGTCACAAATGCACCAAGAGTACCAGAATGCCAGCAGGCGTGGTCTATTTCCGCACCAATATTGGTCCGTTCTTGCACCAATCGGGGTCTGTAGGTCTGTCGGAAGGCCAGGCCTTCTGCGTACCGCCTCCCGCCACTTCCCCAGCAGTCTGGCTGTGACGATAGTGGCATGATCGATCTCGCTGAGTCACTGCAAGTGGGACCTACCTCGTTCGCATAGCGACTACTTCGCCGTGGTCAGCGCCAAGCTCAAGGAGGCAGGTGTGGAAGCGCCGTCGTGGACCTACAAATACAACGGCGGGGCCAACCCGATCGCGTTCGCGATCAGGCTGGACAAGGTGTCACACTCGGCGGTCAACAGCATTCTGGTCG
The DNA here is from genome assembly GCA_903893785.1 of uncultured Gemmatimonadota bacterium. GTDB lineage: Bacteria > Latescibacterota > UBA2968 > UBA8231 > UBA8231 > CAITNQ01. Next base: position 2,580 of record CAITNQ010000560.1, on the reverse strand, counting down.
AGGCCTACCAGCTGTCCTGAGCCAACGGTGCGCCGTCCTGCTCCGCCGGGCGGGGGTGTCTGGGTGACGTCAGCAGTCCCACCACGTAGGGTCAGCGAGATCGGCCGCTGTTCGGTTGGACGATCTACCATGCAGCCCACCACCTGTGCCCGTGTGGTAAGCGTCCGGTGTTCCCACATTTCGCGTCGATAGTCTCGGCCTAGTTTCGTAAGCATGTCGGACTGTCCGAGCGGGCCGTGATGGCAAGCTAACGGCAAGGAGGTCGAGGGTGATGCAGGGGTCGGCGCGACGGATACGGCGGGACTGGCCAGCGGTGATCGCGGCGTGGGCGGCGAGCGGCGAAACCGCGGCTGGCTACTGTCGACGGGAAGGGATTCCGACCAGTCGGTTCTACCTATGGCGGCGGCGTGTGGGTCAGACCGCGGCACCGATGTCCGAGGCGGCGTTCGTCGAGGTGGCGCGGCTGCCGGTGACGCCGATGGGGGCGTCGGGCGTCGCGGTAGTGACGCCGGCGGGTTGGCGGGTGGAGCTGGCCTGCGGCTTTGACTTGGCGACGCTGCAGCGCGTGTTGTCGTGCGACGAGGGGTCTTGTTCGGGTTAAGTGCGGCAACGCGGATCTACGTCTACCGCCCGGCAGCCGATATGCGCTGCTCCTTCTCAGGCTTGGCGGGTCTGGTCCGGCAAGGCCTGGGTGGCGATCCGCTGTCGGGAGCGTTGTTCGTGTTTCTCAATCGTCGGCGGACATTGGTGAAGTTGCTGTATTGGGCTGGCGACGGTTTTGTGGTATGGGCAAAGCGGCTGGAGCGTGGCACTTTCGGTCTGCCGCCCGGCGGCGCCCCGGAGATCGATTACCGGCATCTGGTGCTGCTGCTGGAGGGGGTCACGCCGCGGCGGCTGCGTCGTCGGTACCGGCCCGGAGAAGGAGGGGTGTAAACGAAAAACCGTCGCGGATCGACTCTCAGGCCTTGTACTATGGGGGTTCGATCGGTACTTTATAGAGCATGCCAGAAACGCTGCCGGAAGCTTGGGAAATGATCTTGGCGCTGCGGGCCCAAGTGGAGACGCTGGGTCAGTCGTTGGCGGGTTCGCAGCGGAAGGTCGAGCAGCAGCAGCAACTCATCGAGCAGTATCTGCGGCGGCTGTATGGTCCGCGTTCGGAGAAGTTCAATCCGGCGCAGTTGATGTTAGCGCTGGGTCTGCCGGCGGTGGAGCCTCCGGCGGCAACGCCACCGCCGCCCCCACCGCCCCCTTCGTCGCCCGCGCGTCGACGCCGCTCCGCCGGGCACGGCCGCTTGCCGTTGCCCGACCACCTGGAGCGCGTCGTGGTCGACCTCGAGGTGGCGGCGGAGGAGCGTCGGTGCCCCGTCACCGGGGCGCCGATGGTGTGCATCGGCTACGACGAGTCGGAGAAGTTGGAGTATCAGCCGGGTCGGCTGTTTGTCCGGGTGTATCGCCGAGCCAAGTATGCGTCGCCGGACCGCAGCGCCGGCGCCGCGGCCGGGGTGAAGATGGCGCCGCTGCCGGATCTGCCGATCGCGCGCTGCAAAGCCGATGCCGGGCTGCTCGCCTACGCCATCGTCAGTCGTTTCGCCGACCACCTGCCGTGGTATCGCCTGGACCAGATTTTCGCGCGCGAGGGGGTGGACATCGCCCGCTCGACGCTGGACGGTTGGGCCCTGGCAGTGGCCGACGCCTTGGTGCCGTTGGGTGAGGCGCTCCAACGCGCCGTGCTCGATACCGACGTGTTGTATACGGATGACACGCCGGCGCCGATGTTGGCGCCGGGAACGGGCAAGACGCACACCGCGCGGTTGTGGGTGTATGTTCGCGGCGGCCACGGGCCACCGCTATATGCCTACGACTTTACCCTCGACCGCCGGGCGCAGCGCCCGCGGGAGTATCTGGCCGGGTTTCAGGGGCATATCCACGCCGACGCCTATGCCGGCTACGATAACCTGTTTAGTCAACCGGGTGTGATCGAGGTGGGCTGTTGGGCACATTGCCGCAGAAAGTTCGATGAGGCGATGAGTTCGCGGCCGCTGGAAGCCAGCGAAGTGCTCGCGGCCATCGCCCGGGTCTATGCTTTCGAGAAGGAAGTCCGTGACCAGGACGCGGCGACCCGTCGCCAGCACCGGCAGCAACATGCCCGGCCATTGCTGTTGGGCTTGTTCGAGCGGTTGCCGGTACTGCGAACCCAGACCGTCCCCAGTGAACCCCTGCGCAAGGCGATTGATTACGCCCTCAACCAGCAGCAGGCCCTGCTGCGTTTCCTTGCCGATGGTCGGCTCGCCGCCGACAACAACACCTCAGAGAACGCCCTCCGTCCCTTTGCCTTGAGCCGTAAGAACTCCCTGTTCAGCGGCAACCAGCGCGGCGGCCGCGCCGCCGCGCTGTATCTGGGCCTGTTGATGTCGTGCAAGGCGCACCAGGTCAACCCCTGGGCCTACTTCGACGATTTGCTCCGTCGCGTCATGGCCCACCCGGTGAGCCAACTGCGCCAGTTGCTGCCCGACCAGTGGCGTCCGCTGGAGCGTGACCCCCGAGGCTTGATCGTCGCGCGCTGATCGCATCCGCGTCGGC
>CAITNQ010000559.1 GCA_903893785.1 uncultured Gemmatimonadota bacterium | reverse complement strand
GTGACGTCTTCGGTCGCCGTTGTCGACGCCCCCGCCGACGGTGGCCCCCCCCCGGTAGACGTCGGGTCGCCTGCCGGCCCCAAGGCGGGCGTTCGTCGCCGCGGTGCAGCGCGGGCTGCGTCTGGCAGCCGTCGCCGCAGTGACCGTCCGTCGCCGGCCCCCCCGCCTGACGGGGAGCCGGCGGCGTCGGCGGGCGTTGCCGGGCCGGCCGGAGTGCCGACGACCCCGCCCGCGGGGGACGGCCAAGGGACGGCTGTTGGCGCTCCGGCGCTGCCCGCAGCAGGCGAGGCTGCAGCCCCCCGAGGCAACGGCGCCCCGGGCCCGGCTCAGGGCGCATCCGACGTAGACCGACCGGGCCAGGCCCGCAACGCGTCCAAGGACGGCGTCCCTGCGACTGCCGATGACTCTGCGGCTGCAGGTCCGGGCGACAATCAGCCCGAAGCCGGCCAACCCGCTGCCACCGATGGGTCACCGGCGCCGGCAGCTGCCCCGGCAAAAGCAGGAAAGAAGGTCGACGAGTCGTCCTTCCGCTGGACCAGCACGGTTGAGGCCCTGATCTTCGTCGCCCTGTTTCTAGGCTTCAGCCGCATCGCTTCGCCCGAAGACCCCGGCTACCTCTCCCTGCAGCCCCATCCGCTGTGGGTGGTAGTGCTGCTGATTTCGATCCGCTATCGCATGCGCGAGGCGATGGTCGGCGCGTTGATCGCGGCCGCCGCGTACACCTGGTTCGTCGTCAATCCACGCGAAGGTGAGTACCGTTTCTCCACTCTCGCCCTGTTCGCCGACTTCCACGATCCGCTGCTGTTCCTCGTCGTGGGCGGGCTGATCTCCGGCTACACGCAGCACCTCCTTGAGCGCACCCAGGCGTTGCGAGGCCAGCTGGCCCGGCGCCAGGAGGAAGTCGACGCTCTGCGCGAGCAGAACCGGGTGACCGGCCAGGCCCTGCGGCACCTGGAGATGCGCATTGCGGGCGAAACCACCAACATCGTGGACCTGCTGGCGGAGTTGTCGCGCAGCAAAGGCATTGGCGTCGATGCGATCAAGCGCGGCCTGCTGGACGTGCTCAAGCGGTACATCAACGCGCAGCAGGTAACCTACTACGATGTCGACCAGGACATCCTCCGGCAGCGGCATGCCCTGCCCGGGGGCAGTGTGCCTGAGGTCGCCGTCAGTGACGATTTCATCCTCGCTGAGGCTTTTGACAGCCGCGGCGTGTCCCACGTGGGCCAGTTCGCCGGAGCCAAGGACCTGCAGGGATATCGCGGCAGCCTGATCGCGGGCTGCCTGCGCGGCGCCAATCGCGAGCCGCTCGGGGTCGTCAGCGTCGATCGCATCGCCTTTGTCGACTACACGCCCTACACAGTGAAGATGTTCACGACTATCGTCGAGTGGTGGGGCAAGGTCCTTGAGGAGGCGCTGCGTCTGGAGGAGATGCGGGAACGCAGTGCCTACGACGACGAGTTGGGGCTGTTCAATTACCCCTATTTCGCCAACCGCCTGAAGCAGGAGTTCGAGCGAACGCGCCGCTTCTCCCTGCCCTTGTCCTTCGCCCTGCTCCGCCTGGACGATGCGGCCGATATGCCGGCGGACAAATTCGCCGCCACGCGCCTGGCGGTGGCGCGCCTGCTGACCCAGGAGTTCACCCAACTTGAAATGCCGGCGCTCTACCGGTTGCCGGATGTGCTGGCCATATCCTTCCCCATCGCCATGGCGGACGACGCGCGCAAGCGTATGGACCGCCTGACCGCTGCCATCGCGGCGTTCGACCTGCGGCCGTACCGGGATGCGGATCGACCTCTGGCCGTGTCGTGGTCGGTCTCCGACTACCAGATCGGCATGTCGTCCTCGGATGAAATGATGGCCCGGGTCGAACAGGACCTCGGCCTCACTCAAGATGCTTGAAGTTGTCCCGCGCGAAACCTGGGTGCAGCGTGGCCGCGCGCTCATTGGCGTGGCCGGCGGCGCCGCGACGGCGGCCTGGGGCTGGAACCTATGGGTTAATGCCGGCCTGCTGACCTGGGGCTGGCTGGGCCTGTGGCTCGCCGGTGCCGTCGGCGTGGCTGCGGGTCTGAGCGGTCTGGCCCACAGCAACCGGTGGATGGCGTTCTGGCTGTATCTCATACTCTGTATTCTCTTGCCGTTGTACGGCGCGGCGGGGGCCATGGTGATCGCCTTCTACCCGCGTTTCTTCCGCGGCAAGGGCGTAGCCGATACGTATGGCGAGAAGGTGGGCGTCGTCGGTCACCACGACGCGGAGGAAGTGCGCCTGAATGCCGGCGGCTCCTTCGATGAACTCGTTCGCCAGCAACTCAGCGTGCAGTCGTACATGGATATCATGCGGGGACCCGATGCCCTGCTCAAAAAGGCCTTGATCAGCCGCATTCTGGCCGAATGGACGCCCAATGCGGTGGGTCTGCTGCGACAGGCACTGACCGATTCCGAGTACGAAATCCGCACCTATGCGTCCACGGCACTAACGTCGATCGAGAGCCGGATGAGCAGCCAGATCGCGCAACTGCGCCGCGCGCTGGAGGGCCGGCCTGCGGATACCGATGTGCGCCTGCGGTTGGTGCAGGCGTACCTGAGCTATGCCGCATCGCAGCTGCTCGACGCCAACTCGATGCGGCACTACGTGGAGACGGCCGTCGAGATTCTGGATGAGACAGACCTGCCGCCGGGTGACGATGAGATGCGCCTGCGCACCCTGGTGATGCGTGCACAAGCGGCCAGTCTGGCCGGCGACAACGCGCGCGAGGAAGAGACCTGGAACGCGGTTCTGGCGCTCCAGCCAGGCTATGGCGATGCCGTCGGCCCGCTGTGCGACCTGCTGCTGCGGCAGCGCCGCCTGGGCGAGTTGCAGGAACTGTGCGCTGAACTGCGGCGCAAGGGCGGCGACAATCGCTTGACCGCGGCCGCGGCAACCTGGGCCGCCGCGCCCGGCGAGGTCGCCGGAGGATGAACGTCGCAGAGCTTCGCGCCCAACTGCAGCAGACCGACCGGAGCCTGCGTGACCAGGCGTTTAACCGCATTGCCCGCAGTGCCGATCAGTCGCTGCTGGCTCCCCTGGCCGAACTGGCCCAGCCCACGGACATCCGGCTGGAGACGCTGTTCTGCCAGTACCTGCAGAACCTGCCGGCGCAGGTAGCCCTGCCCCACCTGCAGCGGCTGCTCGATTCGCCCCACCCGCCGACGCGCGCCAATGCCATGCGGGCCCTGGACCGCCTGTCTGCCGACGACCGGGCCGCGCCCTTGGTGGGCTTGTTGCACAACCAGCATCGCGACGTCAAGCTATATGCGCTGCGTGAACTGGGCACCCTGCGCCGCACCCTGGCCCTGGGCGCCATTGACCCCATCGTGGCCGACGAGGACCGGGCCCTGGGCCAGGCGGCCATCAATGCCCTGGTGCAGATCGACGCGCCGCGTTCGCTGAAGACCCTGACTTCGCACCTGGGCAGCCCGGAGTCGTGGCGCCGCATTGCCGTTGCCGACGGTTTGGGCCGCATGGCCTCTTTCCGTCGCTGGCGCCGGTTGGTGCCACTGTTGGACGATCCTGACCCGAAGGTGCGCCAGACCGTGGCAATCAGCATCAGCCGCAAGGCCGGCGAGCGCGCGACGCAGCACCTGGTGGCACGCCTGCGCGAGGAGCAGGAGGACGATGTCGCCCGCGTGATCGCCAACCGATTGGCGGTGACCCCGAACCTGACCATGGCTAAGGCGCTGGTAGAGACGGCCAGCGCCCACGCCAACCTGCAGGTGCGGCGTTCCGCCGGGTGGGTCGTCGAGGAGCTCGACCAGGAACTGCTGCTGGCGGCCATGCGCGAGCTGCTCCCCAAGGTGGGTGAGTCCACCCAGGCCTACATCTTGACGCGCATGGGCGTGCGCCAGTTGGCCGGTTGCGGGCCGACCCTGACATCCTACCTAGCGCCAACGCACTCGCAGCGCGTCCGTTACGCAGCGGTTGAGGCCCTGGGATTCCTGCGCCAGTCGCAGCACCTGCCAGCGGTCCAGGGCCTGCTGTTCGACGCCGACCCGATTCTAGCCTATGTAGCGGCACTCGCCTGCGTGCAACTGATCCACCACCTGTCAGACTGCCCGCCCCTGACAGCGCTGCTGCGGTCGCCGGACGGCGAGCATGTGGCCCTCAAGCAGGTAGTGCTTCAGTACCTGACCGACTCGGCCGCCTGGCATCCGGACGACGTCGAGCTCGAGCAGGTGCTGCTAACCAACCTGGACTCGCGCAACGAGAACATCAGCTACCTGTCGGCTATTGCCCTGGGCAAAGGCCGCGGCCAGCGCCAGCTCCTCCAGCCGCTCATGAACATGGCCATGAACGGCCGCAACCTCGACCTTCGCCAGGTGGCCACCACGTCCCTCGACCAGGTCCTGGACGGCGACCTGGCGCCCCTGTTGGACGTGATGGGCAGCAGCCTGCTCACCGGCAGGACATTCAGCACCTGCATCGAGGTTCTGGGCCGTCTGCACTGCAGCGAGGCCAGTGCCGCCCAGACACTGGAGCTCATGCTGGCGATCGACGATGAACTTATCGAAGGGGGTGACGCAGGCCTGCTACGGGGCTTTGCCCGCGGCCTGGTACGCGCCAACCTACCGGCCACGCGCCAGTTCGTGGCTGGGGCCAAAGGCTGGCGTCCCTGGCATCGGGTCATTGCCATCGCCTGGTTGGATTCGCTGGTCCGCATGCGGCGCGCCACTGACCGGGACGACTGGCAGGCCATCTTCAGTCTGAATGACCCGGTGGTCGTCGAAGCGGCGGCCCAGGCTGCCGGTCGAAATCAGCGCCCTTGGGCTCTGGATCCGCTGCTGACGGCGGCCCACATGACCGCGGACCCGCAGTTGCAGGCCACCATGCGCAGTTCCGCCAAAGCTGTCCTGGGGCTCTGACCCATGGCCGACGTGTGTCTCATCCTGGAGGGCACCTACCCTTACGTGACCGGGGGTGTGTCGACTTGGGTGCACCATCTGATCGAATCGCTGCCCCGCGTGCGCTTCTCGCTGCTGACCGTGCTGCCAAACCGCGACTCGTACCGCGACTACCGCTACGAGGTGCCGCAGAACGTGGTCTCGGTAACCGACATGTACATCCACGAGCACGCCTTGTCCGACCACGCCAACCGGGGCTCGACGCGCCAGGCATTTGAGGTGCTCGCCCGGTTCTATGCGGCCATCCCCGACCATGACTACTCGCTCCTGCCCGAAGTGGACCGCCTGGCGATCAACCCGGCCACGCGGGTGGTCAGTCCGCAGCAGCTGTTCCTCGACCGGCGGACCTGGGACATGGTCACCAAGGCCTATGATGACCTGGGCATGGAGGAGTCATTCCTGGATTTCTACTGGACCTGGCGCTACTCGCACCTACCGCTACTGCGCCTGGCCGATGCTCGCATCCCGCCTGCGCAGGTGTACCACACCATCAGCACCGGCTATGCCGGCATGCTGTCGGCACTGGCACATATCCGCACGGGCGCGCCGGTGCTGTTGACCGAACACGGCATCTACGCCAACGAGCGCCGCATCGAGATCGAGCAGGCACGGTGGATCTTCGAGCGCAAGGTGGACAGCGCCGTGATCAGCGGCACGGTCAGTCCCTTCAAGCGCATCTGGATCACGCTCTTCGATCACCTGAGCCGCGTCACGTACCACAACGCGGCGCAGATCATCACCCTGTTCGAGAACAACCGCAAGCTGCAGGTAACCGGAGGCGCTGACCCGGCCCGCACCCGCGTCATCCCCAATGGCATCCGGCTCAAGGATTTTCCGGTTCGTCGCGGCCCCCATGACCCCGACGAACCCTTCCAGGTGGGGTTTGTCGGCCGTGTGGTCTCGATCAAGGACGTGCGCACGTTCATCCGGGCCTGCCGCATCGTTTATGATCACCTGCCCGGGACGCGCTTCCCTATCATGGGGCCCACGGACGAAGAACCCGAGTATTTCGCCGAGTGCCAGTCCCTGGTGGCCATGTTGGGCCTGGATGATATCGTCCAGTTCACCGGCCGAGTTGACGTGCGCGCCGCGTACCCCAAAATGGACGTGGTCGTTCTCACCAGCGTCAGTGAGGCGCAGCCTCTGGTGATCCTTGAGGCCAATATCTGCGGGGTACCCATCGTGGCGACCGACGTGGGCGCCTGCGGCGAGCTGCTCAACGGCCGCACCTCTATTGATCGGTCGCTGGGCCCGAGCGGCCTCATAACGCCGATCGCCAACCCCGAAGCCACGGCCGCCGCTATCGTGGAGATCCTCAAAGACGACGACCGGCGCGCCCGGATGGGTCAGGCGGGCATCAAACGGGTTGAGCAGTTCTACGACGAGCAGGACCTGAACTTCGCGTACCTTGACCTGTACCGCCGCCTGATGACGTTGAGCGAGCACCGCACGCTGGCCGAGGTGAGCCCGGGGGCGCGGTGGCGGGCATAGGCTTCCGGCTGCTGAAGCTCCTGAACCAGGAATCGTACCTGTCGACGATGCAGGCCTATCTGTACTCGGCGCTGATCTCGTCGGGGCCCTGGCTGGTTACCATCATCGTTCTCGGCCTGATCAACGTAGTGCAGAGCCACGATCCAGGTGCGGCGGCCGACACCACGCGTTTCCGCCTTACCATTGTCTACTGCTATGCGTTCTCGCTGATCCTGGTGGGCATCATCCAGATGCCCCTGACGCGCTACCTGGCCGATCTCCTGTATTCGCGCGACCTGCAGATGTACCTGCCGACCTTCGTCTCGGCCGCGGCGATCGTGGGCACAATTCAGGCCCTGGTCGGCATCGCGGCCGTGGTCTGGCTTTCTGACTGGTCGCTGCTGTACAGGTCCCACGCGGTGATCCTGTACGTGGCCGTCAGCATCACCTGGGTGGCGATGATCTTCATCTCCACTGTTCAGGACTACCACTCGGTGTCGTTCTCGTTCGTGTTCGGCGCCGTGGTCAGCCTGGGCGGGGCATACTGGCTGGGGCCCAAGTTCGGCGCCGAAGGGTATCTAACCGGGTACACGGTCGGCCAGGTGTTCATCTGCCTTATGCTGGTCCTGCGAGTGGCGGTGGAGTTCCCGTCGCACCTGCCGGTCAGCTTCGACTGGCTGCGCTACCTGCGGCGCTTCCCATCGCTCGTGATCATCGGCTTCAGCTACAACCTGGCCATCTGGATCGACAAGTTCATTTTCTGGTTTGGCCCGGTGGGCTACCGCGCCGACGCCTTCCTGCATTCGTGCGAGTTGTATGACACGCCCATGTTCCTGGCGTATCTGACGGTAGTGCCCGCCATGTCGCTGTTCCTGATCCGGATCGAGACCAGTTTCTACCGCTCGTACCAGGGCTTCTACAGCGCCATTGTCAACAAGAAGAGCCTGCGGGCCATCCGCCAGCAGAAGGCATCGATGGTCAGCAGCATTCGCCTGAGCATGGCTCGGTTGATCAAGCTGCAGGGCTCTATTTCCCTGGTCACGGTGCTGATCACGCCGTATCTAGTGGGCCTGCTCCCCCTGACCTGGATGCACGTCAGTGTGATGCGGGCCGGAACCCTAGGTGCCTTCCTTCACTCGCTTTTCCTGTTGCTGTCCATTGGCCTGCTTTACTTCGAGTTCCGCACCGAGACAGTGTACCTGACGCTCCTCTTTCTGATCGCCAACGGTCTTTTCTCCTGGGCGACCATCGGCTTCGGCGTCGCGTATTACGGTTACGGGTACCTGGCGGCTTGTTATCTGTCGCTGGTTGTCGGCCTGGTGGTGCTCGATTACAAACTCCGCAACCTGGAATACATCACGTTCGCCGGTCAGCCGATCGGTTGACGGGGCTGTTCAGGCTACCTGCTGCAGAGCCTGCTCCAACGCCGTCAGTTGGACGACCAGGCCGTCGATGGCCCCGGCGGCCCCCTGCAGATCCCCCTGGCGCGCCATCCGCTCCAGAGCGTGTGCGGTTTCGGCCGTACCCGCAGCGCTGAGATTGGCCGTCATTCCCTTCAGCGTGTGCGCGGCCCGCTGGGCATTGGCGGCCTCCCCCTGGGCCAGGGCTTGACGGAGCTGGTCGACCAACCCGGGCCAGTCGCGGGCGTACAGGGCCACCAAGTCGCGCAGCAGCTCCAGGTCCTGGTCGACGCGCTCGAGCAGTTCCGCTCGATCGAACATACGAATCCTTTCCGGGGGCGTGCCGCCCCCCACAGACAGACAGACAGACAGACGGACAGGCAGACAGCAGTGTCAGCCAAGCATGGCTCAGGCCGGGCGCTCACATCTCTGTCGGCGACATCCCGGCGGGCCGGGGAAGCGCGCCGCTCGGGGCAGCCTGGACCGTGCAGGGCAGCAGCACGCGGAATTCCGAGCCCACGCCGAGACGGCTAGTGGCGGTGATGCGCCCGCCCATCAGGGCGCAGTACCGCTGCGAGATGGCCAGGCCCAACCCGGTACCGCCAAAGCGTCGCGAGGTCGACGTATCCGCTTGCCGGAAGGCCTCGAACACCCCCGCCAACTGGGCCTCGGACATGCCGATGCCGGTGTCGCGAACGCGAATGTCAAACCATGGGTCGCCGGCGAATTCCACCGGCTCGACCTGCAGTGAGATCGCCCCTTTCTCGGTGAATTTGGCCGCATTGGCCAACAGGTTGTACAAGATCTGCCGTACCTTGGTCGGATCGGCGAGCATCTCGCCTGCACCGGCCGCCAGGTCGACATCGAGATGGTTGCGGCCCTTGGTGACCAGCGGCCGAACCATGTCCGTAACTTCGTCGACCAACTCGGCCAGCGTGAAGGACTGCAGATCCAGGTCCATGCGGCCGGCCTCGATCTTCGACAGATCGAGGATGTCATTGATCAGCGTCAGCAGATGGCGTCCGGCCAGGCGAATGCGCGCCAGGTCTTCGCTCAGTTCGGCGGCGTTGAACTCTGCCAACTCCTCCTGCAACAGCTCGCTGTAGCCAATGATGGCATTCAGCGGCGTGCGCAACTCGTGGCTTACTGAGGCAATGAACTGGCTCTTGGCGCGGTTGGCAGCCTCGGCCAGGTCGCGCGCTTCGCGCAACTCGGCGTCGGCCCGGCGCCGCTCGGTGATATCGCTGCCGATGCTGAGGTAACCGGTCACCTCGTGTTGCGCATCGCGCAGCGCGGTGATGGACAGAAGCATCGGGAACCGGCGGCCGTCGCGGCTGACACAGGTCCACTCGTGTTCGTCACTGCCGACCTCGCACGACGCCACCCGCGCCACCAGCGCCTCGAAGCCGGCGGTTACCGGTCGCCCTAGTTCACGCGTGAGGTCCTGCGCCCGGTTCTGCACCTCGGCCGCGTCGCAGGCGAAATCCAGGGATCGCTGGCCAACCACCTCGCCGGCGGCATAGCCGAGCAGTCGCTCCGCCGCGGCATTGAAGGTGACGATCGTGCCGGCCCGATCCGTGGCCACGATGCTGTAGCTGGCCGAGTCGAGAATGGCCTGCTGCATGACCGTCAGATGGCGCAGGGCCTCGTCGGCGAGCCAGCGGTCGGTGATGTCGCGCTCGATGGCCAGCAGGTGGACCGTCTGTCCGGCGTCACCGACGATGGGCTGAATGTAGACATCCGCACGGAAGGTCCGTCCCGAATGCGCTCGGGCCGCCACCTGAGCCTGGTGGCTCTCGCCGGGCGCCAGCTTAGCCGGTAACTGCAGGGCGCTGGCGGGGCGCGAACCAAGCACGGCGCCCGCCAGGTCGCGGCCCCGTGCCTGGTCGAGCGTTACCCCCAGAAGCCGCGTATAGCCCTCGTTAACCCACTCGACGATGCCCTGGGGATCGCTGATCACCACGGCTGTATCGGTGCGGCTGACCACCAGGGCAAGCAGCCGGATCTCGGCCTCGGCACGCTCGCGCTGCGCCAGGTCGGCCTGACGTTGGAGACCTTCGGCCAGGACCGCCAGGATCCCCTGGAGCGAGGCCATGTGGGAGGCGGTCCAGCCCGTCGGATCGTGGTACTGAGCCGTCAGCACACCGCCAGCAAAGGGCACCGCAAGCCCGTCAGGGGCCGGACGCGACGCGGTTCCGGCTGCAGGGACCTCCCCGTCGCCAAAGGACCAGGTCCCCGTATGCCCCTGTGCGTACAGCGCCTGCAGGCGCTCGGTCTGCGTCGGCGAGGCCACCGGCCAATGGGACTCCCGCCGTGCGTCGGCCAGGCGCCAGGCCCCCCCGTGGCCTGCCGGGATTCCCAGGCACCATCGCTCCATCGGCAGCTGCAGTACCCCCAGGGCGCGGTCGAAGGCGGCCAGCACGTCGTCCACGCCGCTGCCTGCCGGCAGGGTCCAGATAGTGCCGCGCAGCAGGCCCTCGGCCTGCAGTTGGCGCTCGCGCCCCTG
>CAITNQ010000558.1 GCA_903893785.1 uncultured Gemmatimonadota bacterium | reverse complement strand
CTTCGTGGCCCTTCCTGGGAACGAAACCAGGGGTTTCGCGTTCGGCCGTCTCGGACGCCGGTTCGAAGCCCTTGGTGGCTCCCTCTTCGTGGCCCCTCCTGGCGACGAAACCCGGGGTCTCGTCGCCGGCCGTCGCCGACCCCGGCTCGAATCCCTTGGGCGGGGCCGCCTCGTGGCCTTTCTTGGCGACGAAACCGGCGCGCTCCTGTCGTGCCTGACGCCGCGGCAGGTCGGCCTGGCCGCGTTCACGCTTCTGCCGGCCTCGCGCTTCCGCCCGTCCGGCAGTGGCCGGTTCGGCGCCATCGGCGGCCGCGCCCAAGGCAGTCAGGTCCAGGTCCGCGTCCGGGGGGGACGCCCGGCGGCGGCCGGGCCGCCGCGGGCCTTCGTCGCGGTCGCTCCGGGCCTCGGCCGCATCGGCGCCTTGCGCTGCCGCGGCCTGAGCGGTCGCCCCGCCCGCCTCGTCAACCGTCGGTGCGTCGAACAGTCCGGTACCGGCTGCATCAGGCACGTTCTCCCGATCATCGAACAACCCCTCCCCGGACCGCGCCCCAGACGACAGCGGCCCGGCCACGCGACGCTGGCCAAGGAAGGCGTCGATACGGGCCTCCAGGCCCGGTTCGGCGTAGCGCCTGGCAACGCGCAGCGCCATGGCGGCATCGGCCGGCAGCACCTCGGTCCTCCCGTCCCGCTCAAGGTCATCGAGCAGCAGGGCAGCGTACTGCCCGATCAGGAAGGTCCGTTCTTCTTCCTGAAGGGACTCGGCTAGCTGCCGCGTCAACTCTCCTTGGCGGGCCATGGCCGCAAGCCTTTCAGCGCCAGACCAGGGTGGGGAAGACCCCCGGCCACAGCCGCCGCGAAGCCTTCCAGTGGGGGACGCCGGTCTTGCCGTGCACGGCTACCTTGCGGTTTTTCTGTACCGTAAAGGCCGTCCGCGCCGGCCCGCCCTCGGCTGGCGCATACACGGTAGCCGTGCACGAACTGCAGTTGGTCTCGAACAGGTCTTCGCCCACCGCTTCGCCGCACACGATGCGGTCATACACGTCTTCTACTACCGTCTTCTGCGCCACCTGCTCCGGGCCCAGGAACCACTGCCGCGCGTAGGCGGCCAACTTGCGGTCGGCGCGCCGCAAGGTACAGTTGAGATACTCCGTCTCACAGACGACCCAACCCGCTCGGGGGAGGGGGTCGCTGTAGAACGGTTGGTCTTCGTACCAGTTGGGCACGCGGTAGCGCCGGTAGAAATAGTCGGCAAAACGCTCGCGCAGGTTCCGCAGGCTGCATGGCACCGGGTCGCCGTGGGCGTCGGCGATGAAGGGGTGGCGCAGCAGGAGAACCATGGAGGCAAAGCGCCGCTGCAGGCCGGCCGCATCGTTGCGCGACCAGGCCACGGCGGTCGGCGGCAGCATGAGCAGTTCGTCCAGCAGACGGCCCAGGTCCTCGCGGTAACGCGCCAGGTCCGCCGCCGCCAGCGGGTAACCGAGTATCTGCTGCAGGCGGTCCAGCGGTACAAAGCGCTCCAGGAACAGCCAGCGGGCCCGTTCCTCAGGGTCTAGTTGCGCCAGTTCGGGAGCCGGTCCCTCCAGTTGCGGGAGGGCCGGTCGGGGCGGCCGCGGTGCGGGCGCTTCCTCCCACTCGTCCGCGCCGTCTTCTTCCGCAACTGCTTCGGCTTCAAGGTCGTCGCCCGTACCGACCGGGCCAGCGGTCAGGCCATCGTCGTAGGCCTCGTCGTCGGCAAGGGGCGGTGTGACCTCCGACGACTCGTCGTGGTCCTCAGGTGCCTCCGCAGCGGCGCCGGCGGCGGCTGTGGCTGTGATAAGCTGGTCGATGTAGGGTTTGGTGCGGCGGCCAAGGGCCACCGCCAGCGCCGGATCGAGGATGGGGGCCGGCCGGCCTTCTTCCAGATCGAGAATGGCCTCGATCAATGCGGCGCGATCGAGCGAGGACGGGCGGGTGGGTACGGGCGGCATGCTGATCCGTGGCGGCGGCCGGCGCTGCCGGCGATGGGCAGGGCCCACGACGGGCCCCGGCACCTGACCCACTAGCCCTGTTGAGGGCGGTGCGATATAGGTTAGTATAACATATCGACCACAATATCCAAAGCAGGAGCCGGGCCCGCCCCGCCCCACGCGCGCCCGGCCCAAGGGGACCTCAGGTGTTTGTACTGGTCGGCAAGGTGCTGGGGCCGCTGTTGGCGCCGCTCGGGCTGGCAACGGCGCTGTGGGTGGCTGCGGCGTGGTTTCGGCTGCGGCGCGGAGGGCGCGGCAGCTGGCCGCTCATGGCCCTGGGCGCGGCGGTGCTGGCCGTCAGCAGTTCGCCCCTGGTCGGCGAGGCCATGCTCGGGCACCTGGAGGCCGATTTCCCGGTTCTCGCCGTGGCCGAGTGCCCACAGGTCGATGCCATTGTCGTCCTGGGCGGGATGACGGATCCGCCCCTGCCGCCCAGGCGAGAGGTGGAGGTGGGGGCCAGCTTCGACCGGATGCTGCAGGCCATGCGGCTGCTGCAGGCGGCCAAGGCGCCGTGGCTAGTGTTTTCCGGCGGCAACATCCCCGAACTGAGCGGTAGCGCGTCAACCGAGGCGGGGCAGATGCGCGAGTTGGCGGTGCTGTGTGGTGTGCCGGCCGCCTGCATACTGCTGGAAGACAGCTCGCGCACCACGCGCGAAAACGCTCTGTTCACGGCGCGACTGCTGCGTGAGCGGGGTCTCAACCGAGTGCTGCTGGTCACCTCGGCGGGCCACATGCGTCGGGCCATGGGGGTGTTCCGGCACGAGGGCGTGCAGGCCCTCGCGGTCCCCGCCGATGTTCATGTCGTCGAGCGCCCGTACCGTTGGGCCCAGCTGCTGCCGACCCTGTGGGGCCTGGAATGCTCCACCTGGGCCACGAAGGAATACCTGGGCTACTGGGTCTACCGCTGGCGGGGGTGGATCGACTAAGACCGGCCGGGGGCGATGCGTTGCGGCGACCGTTCTGCCGCTGGCCAGGCAGGATCGACGGGAGTGTGCTGGCGTGGGCACGGCCGGCACCGCCGTTCTGCGTTGGCCGAGTGGGTTGGGTGGCGACCTGCAGGCGGCGCTTCGGCGAGCGGCGGCTCGGGCCGCGCTTGCGGGCAGCACTGCAGGCCTGGCCCAACCTGCGGAGACCGCTCCGCAGACAGGTGGAGGCGCTTTGAGCCGGGGCAGGCGGCCACCGGCGGTGTCAGCGGCCGCGCCCGGGTCGCGCGGGCCGCACCCCGCTGTCCGGCGGCCACCGGCGGTGTGAGCGGCCGCGCGCAGGTCAGGATGCGATCCGCCCGGCTCTACGGCGGCAGCCGGCGGGCGGGATGGCGACCATCTTCATCCGGCGGCCACCGGCGGTGTGAGCGGCCGCTCAAAGGTCGGGCCGGCGGCCGCGGGCGAAGGCTTGGGCAATCTGGTCGCAGCGCTCGTTGTCCGGGTCGCCGGCATGGCCGCGCGTGTAACGCCAGGAGACATGCCGGCCGTTAAGCTGGTCCAACTGCTGCCACAGGTCCTGGTTGAGCACCGGCGTCTTGGCGGCCGTGACCCAGCCGTTCCGCTTCCAGCCGCGGATCCACGACGTGATGCCCTGGCGCAGGTACTGGCTGTCGGTAACCACAGTGATGGACTCGGCCCCCGCGGCCGCTTCCAGACCACGGATGGCGGCGAGCAGCTCCATGCGGTTGTTGGTCGTCGCCGGGACGGCCCCGCCGTGGTCAGACACCGTGCCATCGGCCTGCCGTACGCGCACGGCCCAGCCGCCCGGACCTGGGTTGCCCACGCAGGCGCCATCCGTGTACACCACGACCCCTGAAGTCGGGATCGCGTCGCCGGCCGCCCGGACGGCGTTCGTGGCCGCCACCGTTGTGGGTGCCGGCTTAGCCCTCCCCGCCGCCTCGGTGGCCGCCCCCAACCGATCCGCGCCCAGCCGTTCGCTGGCGTTGCGGACGCGCAGGCCGGCCACCCGGCCAGCGGCATCCAGCAGCAGGTCGACGCCCGGATGGACCGGGGTGGCCGCCGTGGCAGCTGCCCCCCCGAAGCGCAGTTCGAGCACGTCATCAGCAGCGTCGTAGTGGCTCTCCACGCGGTCTCCTCAACTTGCCGGTCGGGGGGAAGGCTGCCTATCTTTCGGCCCATATGGCCTGGCCACGGCCACCACGGCCACCACGGCCGCCACGGGCACCGTGGGCACCGTGGGCCGCAGGGCCGACGCAAAGGAGCAGCATTGGACCACTTGAAAAGCTACCTAGGTGACCTCCAGCGCGCCATCGCCGCGTTGGACTTGGGGGCCGTGGCGCGAATCCGTGCCGCGTGCGCGCAGGCGCGGGATGAGGGCCGACAGATCTTCGTCTGCGGCAATGGCGGCAGCGCCGCCACGGCCAGCCACCTGGCCAACGATCTGGGCAAGGGCGCCAGCTACGGACGCTTGCGGCGATTCCGCGTTCTGTCCCTGACGGACAATGTGCCGTGGATGACGGCGTTGGCCAACGATGTGGACTACAGCGCCGTATTCGCCGAGCAGCTGCGCAACCTAGCTCAGCCCGGCGACCTGCTGATTGCCATCAGCGGTTCGGGAAACAGCCCGAATGTTTTGCAGGCCGTTGCCGCCGCGCGGGAACTGGGCCTGGTTACCGCCGGCCTGACCGGGTTCGGCGGCGGCCGCCTAGCGGGTCTGGTCGACTATCCGGTGGTGGTCGACAGCCACCACATGGGGCGGGTCGAGGATGTCCACCTCATGGTCGTCCACCTGGTGTGTTATTACTTCATGGAATCGCCCCAGCAGGACGCGGCATGAGCCCGGTCGATATCAACGTTCCCCATCCGCACCTACCGCCGCTGACCGAGGTGTTGCCCGCCGAACCCCTGTTGTTGATGGGGGCTGGCCCCGTGCCCGTGCCCGCCGAGGTGGCCCGCGCCGGCGGCCTGGTGATCAATCATCTCGGCGACAGCATGAACATGGTCGTGCGCCATATCAAGGCGCTGGCCCGCTATGCGTTCCAGACCACCGACGAGCACATCATCGGCGTTTCGGGCCCGGCGTCGGCGGCCATGGAAATGGCGGTGGGAAATCTGCTGTGGCCCGGGCGGCGGGTGCTGGTGCTCCGCAACGGCTGGTTCAGTGGCCGATTCGCCGAAATGGCCGAAGGCGTCGGCGCCGAGGTGGTGGTGGCGCAGGTCCCTGAAGGGCAGCCGATCACCGCCGAGTTGGCCGAACGCGAACTGGCCCAGAGCTCGTTCGATGTGGTCACCGTGGTCCAGGGCGAAACCTCCTGCGGGGTCTGGACGGCCGAGCTGCCTGAGATCGTTGCCCAGGCACGGGCCCACGGGGCGCTGAGCGTCGTCGACACGGTGTGCACGTTGACGACCATGCCGCTGAAGAAAGACCAGTGGGGCATCGATGTCGCTTTCACCGGCGCGCAGAAGGGCCTGTCATCGTTGCCGGGCGTGTCGCTGATCGCCTTCTCGGATCGGGCCTGGGAAGCGGTGGAGAAACGGCCTGCCCCGCGGCCCCATTGGTGCCTGGACGCCCTGCGTGCGCACAATTTCTGGGGCCACCATCACTACCACTACACGGCTCCTGTGTCGGGCCTGCTGGCCCTCCATGAAGCCCTGCGGCTGATCTGCGACGAAGGCCTGGAACACCGCTTCCGGCGTCACCTGCACAGCTCCCTGGCGCTGCAGGCCGGCATCGAAGGCCTGGGTCTGGAGCTGGCAACGCCGCTGCCGTGGCGTCTGAACTCGGTGGTGGCCATCAAAGTGCCTGAGGGCGTCGACGACGCTCAGGCGCGCCGCTACATGTCGAATATGTTCAAGGTGGAAATCGCGGGTGCTTTTGGCCTGCGCATTGTACGGATCGGCCAGATGGGCGAGCAGGCCCGGGCCCCCAACCTTTTCCGCGTCCTGCACGCCCTGGGCGTGGCCCTGGCGCGGGAGGGCGCCAAGGTCGACCTGAGCGGCGGCATGGCCGGCCTGGAGAGCCACCTGGCGCAGCACGCGGAGGACGTTCGCTGAACCCGTGATCGCCCGTGCGGGCCGTGTGGGTCGCTCGTGGAACCCGACGCGGCTTCGAACGTCGACCCACCCGATGCACTCCGGCTGGCGGCCTGGCCTGCGGGCCGGTTACCTCACTGAGGGAGACGACTATGCGGCCCACCCATCCATGGCTGCTGGCCACCGCTGCCGCCCTGGCCCTGTGCGCCTGCGGCGGTGAGGATGACGGCGTGGGCCCGGTCCGCGACACCACGCCACCGGCCGCCCCAAGGAACCTGCGCGTCCAGCGGATCGGCGATGGCGAGGTCTGGCTAGCCTGGACCGCAGTGGCCGAGGACCGCGTCACTTACCGGGTGTACCGGTCGGCCTCCGGGTCCACTCCGGTGCGCATTGACACCACCAGCCAAACCGCCTTCGGCGACAAGGGGCTGGACTATGCCACCGAATACACCTACGAAGTGACGGCGGTGGACGCGGTGGGCAATGAGGGCCCGCCGTCCAATCCGGCGGGGGGGCAGCCGCTCAACAGCCTGGCCCCGCTGCCGCCCCAATCGCTGCGGGCGGTGGCCCACAACCTGACGCTGCTGTCGCTCCTGGAGGTGGTACTGGACTGGGACAGCAGCCCCGAATCCGACCTGGCGGTGTACCGGGTGTACCGCTCGCGAACCCCGGGCGCCCCGCTGGCAACGGCCAACCTGAGGGCCGTTGTCGCCCGGCCTCGTTTCGTGGATGATCAGGTCGCGGTCGGCGAGACCTTCTACTACCGGGTCACCGCCGTGGATCGGGGCGAGAAGGAGAGCCTGGCCTCTGATGAGGCCAGCGATGTCCCTCTGGCTGCGCCCGAGCTGGCGTACCCGATTCAGGGCGAGGCGACAACGCCCACGCCGTCGTTCCGCTGGCGGGCTGTGCCGGGAGCGCGTTCGTACCAGGTGGTCGTCACCACCTCACCGACCACGGGCGAGATCTCGGCCATGCCATCGACCACCGATACCGCTGCCAATTTCATCGGTCGCTCTTTGGCCGATGGCACCACGGAGACGTTGCGGCCTGGGGTGGTGTACTACTGGCTGGTCATCGCCAGTACGCGCGCCGACCACACCGAGAACTCGGTTAGTGCGTTCGAGAGCTTCAAGGTCCGTTGAGGCGGACGGTCTGAGCCAGTCGGCAGCGCCGGCCACTCGTGCCTTGGGTGTTCGCCGTGGCCGGCGACGGGCAGGGGGCAGCGCCGTGGGCTTGAGGGAGGGGTGATGACCGGCCATCCGGTCAGCGGCGGGTGGCGGCTCGATGGTGGGGCCGTGCAGCTAGCGGCGCAGTTGCGGGCCCAGGGGTTCCGTGCCCTGTTTGCTGGGGGGTGTGTGCGCGATCTCCTGCTCGGTCGGGCGCCCCTAGACTGGGATATCGCCACGGACGCGGGCCCTGAAGCCGTGGCCCGCCTTTTCCCCCACACCCATGCGGTGGGCGCCCGTTTCGGCGTGTGCGTGGTGCGCCTGGGCGGTCGCGACTACGAGGTGGCGCAGTTCCGGCGCGACGGGACCTACGCGGACGGTCGCCGGCCGGAGGCCGTGGCCGCCGGCGATCCGCAAGTGGACGCCAGCCGCCGGGACTTCACCATCAACGGCATGTTCCTGGACCCGGAAACCGGGCAGGTACTCGACTGGGTGGGTGGTCTGGAAGACCTGCGGCGAGGAGTGATCCGGGCCATTGGCGCGGCTCCGGCTCGCTTTGCCGAGGACCGCCTGCGGTTGTTGCGGGCCGTGCGCTTCGCGGCCCGACTGGGCTTCGCCATGCACCCGGACACCGCCGTTGCCATCGCCGCGGCGGCGGGCACGGCAGCGCTCGTCAGTGCCGAGCGGATCTGCCATGAGCTTACCCTGATTCTGACTGAGGGAGGCGCCGCCGCCGGGCTCAACCTGATGCGCGGTCTGGGCCTGCTCGAACCCCTGCTGCCGGAAGTGGCCGCCATGGCGGGAGTTCCCCAGCCCCTCCAGTTCCACCCCGAGGGCGATCTCTGGCATCACCTGGAAGGGGTTCTTGGGCGCCTCGGCACGGCCCGGCCGCGCCTGGCCTGGGCCGCGCTGCTGCACGACGTCGGCAAACCGCTGACCATGACCTGCACGGATCGCATCCGCTTCCACAACCACGACCACGTGGGCGCCGGCATGGCGACTGCCATCTGCCGTCGGCTGCGGATGTCGAACCCGGACACCGACCGCATCAGCGAACTGGTGGGTCAGCACATGCGGCTGCGCCATGTGCGCGAGATGCGCCCCGGCAACCTGAAGCGGCTGCTGCGCCAGCCCTGGTTTCCCGAGCTGCTCGAACTACACCGGATTGACTGCCTGGCAAGCCACGGCCAGCTGGATCTGTACGATTTCTGCCAGGCACAGCTGGCCGCAGCCGGGGCCCGGGGACTGCGGCCACCACGGCTGTTGAGCGGTGACGACCTGGTGGCTGCGGGCTGGACGCCCGGTCCCGCGCTGGGGCTTGCCCTGCAGGCCCTTGAGGATGAGCAGCTCGAAGGCCGCGTGACCACCCGCGAGCAGGCCGAGGACTTCGTTCGCCGATGGGCGGCGGCCGCCTCGGAGGCGTGAGTCAGTTCAGCCCACCGCCCAGTACCTCGAGTACGGGCTGGGGCGTGGCCGGCGACATCAGGTAGAGCCCGTCCCATCCCTGCTGACGCACCCACCGCACTTGCTCGACGGCGATCTGCCG
>CAITNQ010000557.1 GCA_903893785.1 uncultured Gemmatimonadota bacterium | reverse complement strand
CTCGGCCGCCCAGCTCCTGAGCTGACCGCCGGCCGCCACGGCCAAGCGCCCCGACGGCCCCCGCATCGGCCGCCAACCACCCAACCCGACCCGCGCAGCCACCTGGAGACCCGTCATGAAAACCTCGACGATCCGCACCCCCCTGGCCCTGATCAGCTTCAACGCCCTGTTCGCCGCCGCCTTCGTCATGCAGCTGATCTCGGCCGCCCAGCTCCTGAGCTGACCGCCGGCCCATGAACCCCCACCTCGGCCTGCCGCGCAGCGGCCACCGCGCCGCCCCCCGCCTGGGAAAGCCGCCGCAGAGGCCACGGTGAAGCCCACCGCCAAGACCTCGACGACCCGCTTCGCCTACGCTCCGATCCATCCCGACGCTCTGTTCGCCGTTGCCTTCGCCATGCAGTCAATCCCGGCCGCCTAGCTCCTGAGCTGACCCGCGGCCGCTGACCCGCGCCCCCGGCCGGCCACCCCGCTGACCGCCCACCGCGGGTGGCCGCCAAGAGGGCCGCAGACGTCTTGGGCCCCCGCGCTCTGCCGGTGCTCCCGCGGCTGTGCTCGCCAGTTGCGCGTCCTGCGCACAGCGGTGACAGACGGCCGCCCGCGCAGCGGTGAAGGCTGCGGTTGTTCGCGCTCGCGTACGCGGGTATCTTTCCAACGGCACAGAGCCCCGAGTCGTGCCTGAACATGGTTGCGTTGCCGGCTGGACCATGGCCTCGGGAGCGCCTCGCCGCCGGCGAGGGGTTCCACAACGACCACCTCGACCGTGGTGATTGCGGGCCGTCTTGCCACAACTCGGCGAGTGATGGTCGCGTCGACTGGTTGCTCTTCTGAACCGGGAGTGCCGTCCCTGTTGCCGACGCTCGGAACGTGCTGCCGGCCGGTGACGCACCTGCGCTTGGACCCGACCGGGCCGCCCGGTCACGAGAGCGACCGGGCCGATGGGATGGTGGGCCGGCACGCGCGACCCAACGGCGGCGAGAGCCGGCCACTGTAGGCGGTCCATGGACAGACTCGGCCCCCATCACGCCCCTTAAGGGCCTCAGGCGTAAGGAGCCAGATGACCTTCGACGGCGTATGTCTGATTACAGAGGATGTGGGTGCGCTGACGCGGTTCTACGCCCAGGTACTGCAGGCCGAAGCAGTTGGCGACGATACCCACGCTGAGGTCAAGACCCCCGGTGCCGGCTTGGCCATCTACGCCAGGAGCGCGGCCCAACGCGATATGGGCTTCACCTTCGACGGACGCTGCGGCACTGGCATGGCCACGTTCAGCTTCAGCGTGGCCGATGTGGATGTCGAGTACCGACGGCTGCTGTCGGTGGGCGTGTCGTTCGTTACCGAGCCGACCACCTATCCCTGGGGGTGGCGAGCCATGCATTTCCGCGACCCCGACGGCAACCTCGTCGGCTTCAGGACCCGGGTCGGCGAGGGCCGGACCGACGCCTCCCCCGACGCGCAGAGCGAGGCGATCGAGACCGCCGGCGACAGCGCCGCTGTTCACGCCGCCAACCGCACGGCTGAGGTCGAGGGTATCCTGGACTTCATGGTCGAACTGGAGCGGCTCAAGAGCGTTACCCGCAAGTCGCGGCCCGTGGGCACCGGGCGATACGAAAACTCGGCGGAGCATTCCTGGCATGTGTGCCTGTCGGCACTAGTTTTGCGGGAGCACGCCAATGATGCCATCGACATGGACCGCGTGATCCGCATGCTGCTGATCCACGATCTGGGCGAGATCGATGCGGGCGACACGATCGTCTACGCCCGTCAGACGCCGGCCGACCGAGCCAGAGAGGCGGCCGGGGTGCAGCGCGTGCTCAGCCACCTGCCCGCCCATACGCAGCGGGCCTGCATGGAACTGTGGCACGAGTTCGAGTCGGGCCAGACCGCGGACGCCCGGTATGCCCGCGCCATCGATCGGGTCCCGCCGCTGCTGCAGAACCTGCACGACAACGGCCACGCCTGGCAGGCACACGGGATCACCAGGGAGCAGGTTTTCGCGTTGAACGCGCGCATCGGACAGGGCAGCACGGCCCTGTGGAACGCGGTGCAGGCGCGGCTGGCTGACGGCGTCGAGCGCGGGATACTGAAGTGAACCGCGATGGTGACCGCGGTGCCGGGGGGGCGTAGCCGCGACCAAGGTTCGGGCGCCGTGGCTTTCCGCGCTCCACACCGGGGCCGCGGATCGGGTTGCGGATGCGGCTGGCCTGGGTTGGGTTCGGCCGCCCCTGACCAGCCCGGGACCCGCGGTCTCTGGGCTGCACCCCGATCGCCTGGCATGCTGTCGAACCCTTCGCCGGCCGTGACTAACAGCTGCCCGGGGCTCAGAAACTGGGCTTCCCCATGGCCATCGGCGCCACTGCCAGCGGCCTCGGCGTGCCGGGTAGCAGCGTTCCCGTTGCCGTGGCCAACCCGTAGTAAATGCTGCCGCCATGAAAAGCCCTTGTGAGAGTGCGGTTCCTGAGGCGCAGGCGGCCTGCCCCCGCAGGAGGATCTGGCGGTACCTCCTGCCATCGGCCAGGGAGGGCCGCGTGACCCTGACCGTGGCGGCCATGGCCGTCTACCCGCGGCGGGCCGTCAGCGCCGAAGACAGCCGGCAGGGACACTCAGGTCCGCAGTGCGGAAGGCTTCGTACGCCGCGCCGGCGTACCTATGGCCGCCCTGGGCTGTGGGCTCGCCATGGACCTGGCACAGCGCCGCCGCATACAGCAGCAGCAGGCG
>CAITNQ010000556.1 GCA_903893785.1 uncultured Gemmatimonadota bacterium | reverse complement strand
CCGGAAAGCCCCGGCGCGCCCTGGGCAACCCGTTTGAGGTCCACGTCATCACCGAGCGGCACCTTGCGCGAGTGAACCTTGAGGATGCCTTCCCGGCCGCGCACGTCCGGCAGGTCCACCACCACGCGGCGATCGAAGCGGCCCGGCCGTAACAGGGCAGGATCGAGCACATCAGGCCGGTTGGTGGCCGCGATGAGAATGACGCCGTCGTTGGACTCAAAGCCGTCCATCTCGACCAGAAGCTGGTTCAGGGTCTGCTCGCGTTCGTCATGGCCGCCACCGATACCCGCGCCGCGATGGCGACCCACGGCGTCGATCTCGTCGATGAACACGATGCAGGGAGCGCTGGCCTTGCCCTGCTCGAAAAGGTCGCGGACTCGCGACGCGCCGACGCCGACAAACATCTCGACGAAGTCCGAACCGCTGATGGAGAAAAACGGCACCCCGGCCTCACCGGCCACGGCCCGGGCTAGATGGGTCTTGCCGGTGCCCGGGGGACCGACCATGAGCACGCCCTTGGGGATGCGGCCACCGAGGCGCTGGAATTTGTGTGGGTCCTTGAGGAACTCGATGATCTCCTCGAGTTCCTGCTTGGCCTCGTCGGCACCGGCCACGTCGCTGAAAGTGGTCTTGTGCTTGTCTTCAGTGAGCAGCCGCGCGCGGCTCTTGCCGAAGGAGAACAGGCCGCGCGGACCGCCCTGCATCTGCCGCAGCAGGAAGATCGAGAACGCCACCATCAGCAGCCACGGCAGGACGCTGAGCAGGAGGTCATACCATTGGAAAGGGCGTTCGCGGAAGCGGAAATCGATCCCCTGAGCTTCCCATTCCAGTTTGGTGGCCGCGTCGATGGGACCCAGACTGACGCTGAACGCCCGACCGTCGCGCAGGACCCCGTGGAACTCGTCAGCCCCGACGATGGTCGCCTGGACGATCTGCCCGGCCCGCAGGTACTCGCGGTATTCTTTATACGAAACCACCCGTTCATCCCCGGGCATGCTGCCCAGGAACTTGGCCGCCAGCACCAGGCCCAGCAGCGACAGTATCCAGAACGTTTGGGTGCGCGACGGACGCCGCCAACGGCGCCCCCGGTCGTCGTCGCCCCCGGGCGTCGGCCGCGGCGGGGGCTCGTCGGGGCTGCTGCCCTTGCGTGGTCGCGCCGGTCGGTGGCCCTGTCGCGTGCTCATGGCAGCCCTCAGGTGTTGGCCGGTCAGTAACGGGACTACTCCAGGGCCTGCCACTCAAGCAGGACGAACTGCCGCGTGTGCGGACCCACCCGGCACGGGTCAGCAACCCGCTGCCCGAGCAACCAGACCAACTCGTCACTGCCGTCGGGCACGCGCCTGGTCACCACTACGGCGTTGTGCCGAAGCATCCGGGGGTAACCGGCATCGATGAGTAGATCGCTCACTTTGCGCCTGCCGGCCATGCCCAATGGCCGCAGCCGGTCGCCAGGTCGGGGGCGGCGCACAGCCAGACCCGCCGCCACGCTGGCCGCGTCCAGCGCGGCTCGGGTAGCACCCAGGCCGGGGCGGACGGCGGCGAATCGGTCGGCCGGCAACAGGTCGGCCACCAGGCGGGCGCCGTGCTCGGGAACGGCAGTGACGCCGGGGACGGCCAGCGCCCGCGCCAGCGGCACGGGTGCCCTCGACCCGATGACGAGCCAGGAGCCGACACGCTGTGCGGCCAGTCCGGCCACCAGCGAGCGGGGCGGTCCGGGCGGCTCCCCCAGCGCCCCACGGAGCTGCTCTATCAAGCCGAATGTCGCCGCACCGGCGGCCAGGCCCAACCGATCGAGCCCAACCCTGAGGGCACGCCGCTGCAGGGCTAGATGATAACTCACCACCAGGGGGGCATCAAGGACAAGATGGCGACCCGGCGCCGCGGGTACAGGCCCGGGGCGCAGCGCCCGCTGCAGGGCCTGCCGGGCCCAGTCGTCTAGCAACTGATCTTCGTCGCCGAGGACCAGGGCCGTGCGCCCCAAGGCGGCCACCACGGCCGGGTTGAGCTGACGCAGCGCTGGCATGACCACATGGCGCACCCGGTTGCGGGTGTGCCGCAGGTCGGCGTTGGAGGCGTCCTCACGCCATTGCAGACCCCGTTCGGCGGCGTAGTCAGCCAACTGCCGACGCGTCAGGGCCAGCAGGGGTCGCAGGTAACGCCCATCGCGCACCGGCGCCATGGCCGCCAGACCCGCAGCCCCCGCGCCGCGGGCCAGGCGCATGACGACGGTTTCGGCCTGGTCGTCGGCGTGGTGCGCCAGGGCTACCCAGGCAGCACCGACGCTGGCGGCAACACGGTCGAGGAACTCGTAACGGACCTGGCGCGCCGCCGTCTCGATCGACAGGCGCTGGCGACGCGCCAGACCGGCGACATCACCGCACGCGCAGGTGCAGCCCAGCCCCAGGGTCCTAGCCAGAGCCCCGACAAAGTCGGCCTCGGTTGGCCCCTCAGCCCGCAGGCCGTGGTCGAAATGCGCCACGTGCAGGTGCAGGTCGAAGCCACGCCGCAGGCGTGACAGAAGGTCGAGCAGGACCACCGAGTCCAAGCCGCCGGAAACGGCGACGACGACCCGCCGCGGCAGCAGCGGCCACGACACGGCCGCCAGGGCACGCGCCGCCGCAGCCGGTACCGGACCCGTACCGGCACCCGCGTTGGCGCCCACCAGCGAGTCATCACCAGGAGATGGCATAGAAATTGCATAAATGCGAAGCGAGCCACCTGGCGGTAACGTCGGTGTCCGCCACAGCCCCGAGAACCAGGAGCCGTCACGATGACAGCCCACGCCCTGAGACTGGACGGAATTCGCGTACAGATGGCCCGCATGGTGGAGATCTACGCGCTGTTGCAGCGCGATCTGGAGCAAACTACGACGCTGCGCGTGTCACCGGAAGACCGCCAGCGCTTGACTGCGGCGATCCAAACCATCGAGCGCAATATGAAGGACCTGCTGGCAGGTCTAGTCGCGTACCGGGAAGAAAATGCCGCCCGGGCGACGCCTTCTGACGATGTCGGTCAGATCCTCAGTACGGTGTTGCGCTGGGTGCAGGAGCGTGAGGCCTGACGCAGAATTCGCACCGCCTGGTGCAGGCCCTCGCCGGCAGGCCCGCCGTCGGGCCGCTGGCAGCCGTGACCGCGGGCAGCATTACTGGCCCGATGGCGCGGCCCGGATTGCCGCCCGATGCGCGTCAGGTCGCTGGCGTCATCCCATCGTGTCAGGCGGCGGCTCCTGCCCCCCGGCCACGCTGCCGATGACCCCGGATCCGGATCGAATCAGAAGGAGAGGCGGAGACGCAGGCCGACCTGCCCGGGCCGAACCAGGCCGGCGACGGCCGGGCGCGCCGGCCCAGACTGTCGCCGCGCGGCGGTCGCCGTTGAGTTCGCCTTGGGCACGTCGGGCATGGGCGCCGTCGCCAGCAGCCGCACGCCGCCCAGCGCCAGCGAGCCCGCCAGGGCCCAGGTAACCTGGCTCTTGACCGAACGGTTATCGCTCAACTCGCCCAACCGAGCCTGTTCGGCGGTATCCGTCGCCAGGCGGGCGCGCTCGTGGAACCGGTCAGACTGGTCGCGGTAGTCAAACCCCTGCTGCAGGGCCACGCCGCCAGCGGCAACCAGCGCGGCGCCGACGAGCCGCTGGACGCCGAACCATCGCGGGCCTGCCGAAGCCGGCGCGG
This sequence comes from uncultured Gemmatimonadota bacterium, assembly GCA_903893785.1. Classification (GTDB taxonomy): domain Bacteria; phylum Latescibacterota; class UBA2968; order UBA8231; family UBA8231; genus CAITNQ01. The sequence goes on along the minus strand of CAITNQ010000556.1, from coordinate 8,593 downwards.
CCAGCAGGCAACTCAGCGTGGCGGCCATCACGATGCAGGCTGCGGTTCTGTGCCCCACGTGCCTCCCCGGCATGGTTTCCCCCTTTGGTCTGCCACCGACGGTCAGCGGGGCCCGTCGCACGGCAGCCCGCGCAGCCCCGCCCGGGTGAGATGGCGCCACCCGGCGGCAGCCCGGGCGTCGCGGCACAGGGCCGGGCAACCGCGATGCGGGCCACACCGCCATCGGCGGCGGCCACGGCCCGGCGGGCCGCTTGCTGCCTTCCCCGCCCAGACCACCCGAGGCCTGATTGCGGCAGCCTGGGCGATCGGTGGCCATCGCGACTCGGCCGGCTGCCGGGCACCCGGCCACGCGCGGCCAACCGGGAAGCGCGGTAGATCCCCATGGGGCAAGGCTAGCCGCAGGCGTGCACCTTGTCAAACGCGCCCGTCGCGGCCCCCTGCCCAGCGCCGCTCCGGCTTCGGGTCGGCTGGCCTAAGCCCTTGTTTGTGGACGGCTTCGGCAGTCGTGGGCAGGGCTGGGCGCGGGTTGACAAATGAACGAATGTGCAGTAACAATATTAGCAGTGAACTGACGTGCAGCGCTTCGTGTGCCCGTCGCCTGCTGTCGGCCCCCGCGGACCAACGGAGAGCCCCATGCCCAAACCCATGACGAAGCGCCAGCAAGCCATTTTCGACTACATTCAGCGCACCATTCGCGCGCGCGGAGCCCCGCCCACGATCCGCGAAATAATGGAAGGTTTTGGCATCAGCTCCACCAATGGCGTGCGCACCACCCTTGCGGCGCTGGAACGCAAAGGGCATATCCGTCGCCATGCTCGGCTCTCGCGCGGCATTGAGCTGGCCGACGCGCAGGTCGACGACGAACCCGCCCAGGGAGCCCGATCGGTTGCCATGGTCGGCCGGGTGGCTGCCGGTTACCCCATCTTGGCTACCCAAAACATCGAAACCATGCTGCAGGTGGACCCCAGCCTGCTACCCGGTTCGGGCACGGTGTTCGCTCTGCGAGTCCAAGGCCAGAGCATGCGCGATGCCGGCATCCTCGACGGCGACATTGTGCTGGCGCGTCAGCAGGAGCAGGCGGAGCACGGCGACATAGTCGTGGCGCTGCTCGGTGATGAGGCTACGGTGAAGTACTACCACCCAGGTCCGGAGGGCGTGCGCCTGATGCCCGCCAACGATGCCTTCAGGCCCATCGTCGTCCCGCCGGACGGCGACAATTTCCACTTGGCCGGCAAAGTAGTCGGCCTTATGCGGCGGCTTTAGCCATGGACGAGGGAGCCAACCGCCGGCGCACCGACGCGGCGGCCATCTTCGCTGCTGCGCTCGCTGCTGCAGATCCCGGCAGGTGCGTCGAGCGGGCCCTGAGTGTGACGGCAGAGGAACTGCGGGTCGCCGGTACCGCCGTCCCTTGGCGCGACATTGACCGCGTCCTGGTGGTCGGGGCAGGCAAGGCCACGCCGGCCATGGCCGCAGCTGCCGAAACGATCCTGGGCGACCGCGTGGCCACCGGCGCCATCACCACCAAATACGGCCATGGCCGCCCGTTGCGGCGCATCACCACGACCGAGGCCGGCCACCCGGTACCGGACGAGGCTGGCGTGGCCGGCGCCGAACGCATTCTTGAGCTGTTGTCGTCGGCCGGCGAGCGTGACCTTGTCCTGGGACTCTTCTCGGGCGGCGGCTCGGCCCTCATGCCCGCCCCGGCCCACGGGCTAACGTTGGCGGACAAGCAGGAGACCACCCGCCTGCTGCTGGCTTCGGGGGCCTCAATCGACGAGGTCAACGCCGTCCGCAAGCACCTTTCCGCCGCCAAAGGGGGCTGGCTCGCGCGCGTGGCCCAACCCGCCCGCGTGGCCTGCCTCCTGCTGTCCGATGTCATCGGCGACCCGCCGGGTACCATTGCCTCGGGCCCTACCGCGCCGGACGACAGCACCTATGCCGACTGCCTCGAATTGGCGCGGCGGTACCGTATCTTGGACCGCTTGCCCGATCCGGTACGACGACGGCTGGAGCAGGGCGCTGCCGGCCAGATGGCTGAAACCCCCAAGGCCGGCGATGCCTGCTTCTCGCGCGTCGCTACGCAGGTGGTGGGCAACAATGCGCTCTCGCTGGCGGCGGCGCGCGACGAGTCGGAGCGCCGGGGCTACCGATCGCTGCTGCTTTCCAGTCGAATCCAGGGAGAGGCGAGAGAGGTGGCAGCGGTGTACGCCGCGATGGCCCAAGAGATCAGCGCCACCGGGTTACCGCTAGCGCCGCCGGCTTGTCTGCTGCTGGGCGGCGAGACCACGGTCACACTGCGCGGTACGGGCCGCGGCGGCCGCAATCAGGAGTTGGCACTGGCGGCCGCCATACGACTAGCCGGGCACGAACAGGTCACGCTGTTGAGTGCCGGTACCGACGGCACCGATGGCCCCACCGATGCCGCCGGCGCCATCGTCGATGGGGGCACTGTGGGTCGGGCGGCGGCCTGCGGGCTGGCGGCGGCGCACCATCTCGAGGACAACGATGCCTATCCGCTGCTGGCAGCCAGCCGCGATCTGCTGGTGACGGGAGCCACGGGCACCAATGTCATGGACCTGCACGTGATTCTGGTCACCCCGTCTGCCTGACCCGGCCGGACTGCCAGCGTTCCCGCGCGGCGCCCGGTCACGCCGTCGGGCGACACCGCAGCCTCGCCCGTGTGCGAAGGCCTGAGCCGGAACCATGGCTGGTTCGGCGCACCCGGCGCAGCATCACCCGTGCGCGAAGGCCAAGTCTTGACACTACCCGGCGAGGCAGGTTACTCTACGCAGGCCGTTTGGGTTGGAGATAGTCGCTTCCTCCCGCCAGGAGGTAATGTGCGTTTCCCGTCGTCTCGCCTGTCTGTGGCGCTGGTGCTGTTGGCGACCGCCATGGCCACCCCGCTGGCCAGCAGCGCCGCGTCGCGTTATGCGGGCGAGTTCATGGCCGTCGGCGGTGGCGCGCGGGCGTTGGCGCTGGGCAACGCGTACGTGGCCATGGCCGAGGACGCCACGGCTGGCTACTGGAATCCGGCCGGACTGGCGTACCTGCCGAACCGTGAGGCGCACCTGATGCACGCCGAACGCTTTGGCGGGCAGGTGCAGCACGACTACCTGGCCTGGGCCAGCCGCAGTGCACGCGCCTGGGGCTTGGCCTGCACTGTCACGCGCGTGGGCGTCAACGACATCGCCTACACGGTGCTGCAGGACCCGAGTCGCCCCATGGGACCGGAAAACCGGCCGGTGGTGGCTTCGATGGAAAGCAGCGCTGACTACGTGGCTTACCTGTCGGCGGGCCGTCGCTTAGGTCGCCGGCTGGCTGCCGGCGCCAGCGCCAAAGGGGTGTACCGAACGGTCAGCGGGTTCAGGGCCCACGGGGCCGGGATTGACTTGGGCCTGCGCTACCACGTGGGCAACCGGGTGTGGGCAGGCGCCACAGTACGCGACGCCGCCGCCACGCCGATCCGCTGGAATACGGACGCCACCGACACCGTCCATCCCTCGCTCGTGCTCGGCATGGCCGCGCCCGTGCCGCTCGGACGAGGCCATGCCACTGTTCTGGCCGGGTCCCGCCTGGGCGGCGATGCGTCGTCGTCCAGCAACAATCACGCCTATAACGTGGGGCTGGAGTACCGGTACCGGTTCCTGGCCCTGCGCGGTGGGATGGATGAGTCACACCCCAGCTTCGGCCTGGGCCTGCGCCCCCATGCCCGGATCGCCCTCGACCTAGCCTACCTGCAGCACGATGACCTCGAAAGCACATACCAGGTCTCGGCCACCCTCCGGCCCTGAGCCGGCCCCATACCGGTCGGGCTACGTCGCGTTGGTGGGCCGCCCCAACGCCGGCAAGTCGACGCTGTTCAATGCTTTCATCGGGCTGCGCCTGTCCATTGTAACGCCCAAACCGCAGACCACCCGCAGCCGGATCTTGGGCATCGTCACGAGGCCGGCCAGCCAGATGATCTTCCTGGACACCCCTGGCCTGCTGGAGCCGCAGTACCGTCTGCATGCCACGATGGCCCAGCAGATCGAGTTGGCGGCCCGCCAAGCCGACCTGTCGCTGCTCCTGATCGACGCCGAACGCCCCGAAGACCACGCCGACCTGGTGCGCGCTTTTCTGCGGCAGGCAACGCGGCCCGTGGTCCCGGTACTCAACAAAGCCGACCTGCTGCCGCCAACGGCCGTCGACAGCGCCTTGAGCGCCGCCGCAGCCGCCTTCGGTGTCGGACCGATGACGCCGCTGTCGGCGCTGCGGGGCGACGGCGTGGCCGCACTCCTGGACCGTTTGGAGAGCATGCTGCCGGCGGGGCCGCAGCTGTACCCTGAGGACATGGTAGCGGAGCAGCCGGAGCGGTTCTTTGCCGCCGAGTACATTCGCGAGGCAGCGTTCGGCCAGCTTGAGGACGAAGTGCCGTACGCCGTGAGCGTCGCCATAGAGGAGTTCCGCGAGCAGCCGGGGCGGACGTACATCGGCGCCACGCTGTACGTGGAAAGGGACAGCCAGAAGGGCATCGTCATCGGCCGCGGCGGAACACGCCTGCGTACCATCGGCACGCTGGCGCGGCAGGAACTGGAGTTGTTCCTCGATACGCCGGTTTTCCTCGACATCCGGGTGAAGGTACGCCCCGACTGGCGGCGCAAGGAACGCGACCTGAAAGAGTTCGGTTACGAATGACCGGGGCCGGCAGGACCCCCGCCGGCGGCCCGTCACCGTCCCCAAGGAGCAGCGATGAAGGTTCTGGTGATTGGCAAGGGTGGCCGCGAGCACGCGCTAGTATGGAAGATCGCCCGCAGCCCGCGCGTGGAGCGCATCTGGGTCGCCCCCGGCAGTCCCGGCATCGCGGGCCTGGCCGAATGTCTGGACATACGGGTGGACACCTCGCTCAGCCAGCCCGAGAAGCTGGCCCACGAGATCGCGCGCCTGCGCGACTGGGCCCTAGCCGAGGGCATCGACCTGACCGTGGTCGGCCCCGAAGACTGCCTGGCGGCCGGGTTGGCCGACGTCTTCCGGGCCGCCGGCCTGCGGGTCTTCGGACCGAGCGCCGCAGCAGCTCGGCTTGAGAGCGACAAGGCCTTTGCCAAGGATCTGATGGCGCGCATCGGCGTGCCCACGGCCGCGCACCGAACCTTCGCTGACAGCGGCGCGGCGTTGGCCTACCTGCAGCAGACCGGAGCTCCTATCGTCGTCAAAGCTACAGGTCTGGCGGCCGGTAAGGGCGCCATCGTCGCCCACACGCTGGCGGCGGCGGAGCAGGCGGTGCGGCAGATCCTGGACGAGAAGGCATTCGGCGCGGCCGGGGCGCAGGTGGTCATCGAGGAGTTCATGACCGGCGAGGAAGCCTCCCTGTTCTGCGTCACCGACGGCGAATGCATTGCCACGCTGGTCACGGCGCAGGACCACAAAGCCGCGTACGACGGGGACCAAGGCCCCAACACGGGCGGGATGGGGGCCTACGCCCCAGCCCCGGTGATGACCCCCGAGCTTATCCGCCAGGCCGAGGAGACCATCGTCAAACCCGTGCTGCGCGAGATGCAGCGGCTTGGCACGCCTTTCCAGGGCGTGCTGTACTGCGGCCTGATGGTCAACGCGGCCGGGCCCCGAGTGGTCGAGTTCAACTGCCGTTTCGGTGACCCCGAGGCACAGGTGGTTTTGCCCCTGCTGGCGACGGACTTCGTGGACCTGGCGTTGGCCGCCTGTGACGGCGGCCTGGGGCAGATGGCGGTGCGCAACGCCAGCGGGGCCGCCGCCTGTGTGGTCATGGCCTCGGGTGGGTATCCGGGCACCTACGAAACAGGCAAACCCATCCGGGGACTGGACGCACTGAACGGTCGGCCGCAGGTGGTCGCGTTCCACGCCGGGACGGCGCGGCGCGATGGCGAGTTAGTGACGGCCGGCGGCCGGGTGCTGGGGATTACGGCCTTTGACGCTGACATCAAAGCCGCAGTCTGGCAGGCCTATGATGCCGTGATGCAGGTTTCGTTTGACGGCGCCCACTTCCGCCGGGACATCGCCCACCGGGCGCTGGCTCGCCACGGGGCGTGAAACGGACCGGGAGCCTCGCTCAGGCGAGGGTGTCGACCGAGGCGGGCTGCGGACCAGCCGGGGCCGCCTGTGACGTGCGCCGCGCGCGCGCTGCCTCCTGCGCCTGACGGCTGGTCTGGGCTTCGCTCTGGCGGGTCTCGGTTCTGTCCTGGCGCGCCTGGGCCCGCTCCTGCGCGGCAGCCGACGTCGCGTTGGACGCCGCTGTCTGCTGCTGGCGCGCCTGCTGGGTCTTGGACTGCTGCTGCGCGGCGCGCGACTGATTGGCGTACACGGCCGCCCTGCGGGCGTTGGTCTGGTCGACGGTTGACATGCCGAGACGGCTCCTGGTTGGTCATCACACCGCGCTGGGCAGTGCTGGAGAGCACACACCCTTGCCGGGGCCGCCCATGCATGGCCGCGCCAACCGCGGGTCGCCGCGGGCAGGCGCACCGATGCCGCGCCAACTGAGTTCTGCCCCACCGTGAGTATACCTCGATCCGACCGCCAGGACAATCCACCCATGGGCGATGGCCATGTCAGCTGATGTACTGCGCCTGCGCAACCTGCGGTTCTACGCCTATCACGGACTCCACGCGGCCGAGAACCAACTCGGTCAACGCTACGAGGTCGATGTGGAGATACGCCGCGACCTGGGCCCTGCCGGGCGGGCCGACGACCTGCAGCTGACCGTCGACTATCCGCGGGTGATCGCGCTGATCGAGGAGGTGGTCACAGGGCGGCGTTTCCGTCTGGTGGAGGCACTGGCGGAGGCCATTGCCTCACGAGTGGGCCGCGAGTGCGGGCCCATGGAGTTGCGGGTCCGGGTCCGGAAACCAAGTCCGCCGGTTGCCGTGCAGTTTGACGGGATCGAGGTGGAGATATGCCGCACCTACCCATGACGCAACTGCCGGTGGCCCACGAGGAGTCGGCAGGCGGTTGCCAGGCGTGGCCCGGCCGAGGATCCGGTGATGGTTGAGTCAGCCTACATCGGCCTGGGCTCCAACCTGGGCGACCGCCTTGCGTACCTGCAACGCGCAGTGACGGCCCTGGCCGAGACCTCCGGATTAACTGGGGTGCTGGCATCTGGGGTGTACGAGACCGCGCCCTACGGCGTGACCGACCAACCCTGGTTTCTCAACGCGGTGGTCAGGGCAGACTCCCGGTTGGCTCCCGAAGCGCTGCTGGAGCACCTGCAGCGGCTTGAGGCCCAGGCCCACCGGCAGCGCGACCGCCACTGGGGGCCGCGGACCCTGGACTTGGACCTGTTGCTCTTCGGCAGCCGCTGCCTGACCAGTCCGGCGCTGACCGTCCCCCATCCGCATCTGACCGCCCGATCGTTCGTGCTGGTGCCCCTGTGCGACCTGGACCCGGAGCTAATCCATCCGGTTACCGGGCGCACCGTGGCTGAGCACCGGCACGCTCTGGGGCCTGATCCGACCACCCGGCCGTACCTGGTCGGCGGAAGCCCCGCCATCCTCTCAACCCCGCCTTCGGGGAGCCAAACCCATGCCTGAGATGCAGCTAATCACCACCGTGGCCGCCATGCAGAACCTGGCCGACTTCTGGCGCGCTCAGCAGCAGCGGATCTGCCTGGTACCCACCATGGGTTACCTGCACGAAGGCCACCTGAGCCTGGTACGCCACGGGGCCGCTCGGGCCCAGCGCATGGTGGTCAGCATCTTCGTCAACCCGCTGCAGTTCGGCCCGCACGAAGACTTCGCTGTGTACCCGCGCGATCTGGAGCGTGACCTGGCGCTGCTGCGGCCGTTGGCGGTCGATGCGGTCTTCCACCCGTCAGCCGAGGAGTTCTATCGTCCCGGCGCGTGCACCACGGTGGATGTGGGTGGTCTGACCGAGGGGCTGTGCGGGGCGTTCCGTCCCGGCCATTTCCGCGGCGTCACTACGGTGGTCACCAAGCTGTTCACGGCCGTTCGACCCCACCAGGCGGTGTTCGGCCAGAAAGACTACCAGCAGTGCGCTGTCATCCGGCAGATGACTCGGGACCTGAACCTGGGCATCGACATCGCCGTTGCCCCGACCGTTCGCGAAGCCGACGGGCTGGCGATGAGCTCGCGGAACGTGTACCTGAGCCCGGAAGAGCGCCGGCGGGCGCCGGCGATCTACCAGTCGCTGCTGGCTGCTGAAAGCGCCCTGCAGCGCGGCGAGACCGCTGTCCAGGTCGTCCTGGACGCGGTGCGCGGGCGGCTCGAGAGCGAGGTCTCACCACGCATCGACTATGTAGCGGGTGTGGACCCCGACACGCTGCAGCCCGTGGCCCGGTTTGCCGGCCAACTGGTCGTGGCCGTGGCCCTGCGCATGGACCGAGCCCGGTTGATCGACAACCTCGTCGTGCGCCCTCGTGGGAGCGCCGCCGAGCCAGCCTGAACCCCGCACCCGACCCGGTCAGCGAGCCAGGGCCTGGCCGTGGCCCTGCGCATGGACCGAGCCCGGTTGATCGACAGCCTCGTCGTGCGCCCTCGTGGGAGCGCCGCCGAGCCAGCCTGAACCGCGCACCCGACCCGGTCAGCGAGCCAGGGCCTGGCCGTGGCCCTGCGCATGGACCGAGCCCGGT
>CAITNQ010000555.1 GCA_903893785.1 uncultured Gemmatimonadota bacterium | reverse complement strand
TTGTCGACCTCGATCGTGCCCCAATGCTGCTGCACGATCGACTGCACCACCGCCAGGCCGATTCCCGTGCCCTGGCCCACGGGTTTGGTGGTGTAGAACGGCTCGAAGATGCGCGGCAGGAGCGCTGGCGGAATGCCGCCGGCGTTGTCGGCCACCGACAGCCGTACCGGCCCATCCGCTACCGTGCGGTGGCCGCTGATCCACACGCACGGGCGCCAGTCGGCTTCGATGGACGGGTCGCCGGTCCGCTGCAACACCAGGCGCGCCGCCAGCGCGTCGCGGGCATTGGCCAGCAGGTTGAGCAGCACTTGCTCGAGGCGGTTGGACCACCCCCTGCACCGCAGGCCCGGCTCGATCTCGACCTGCACCTCGACGCCCTGGGTCCGCAGGTTGGAACCGATCAGCTTAAGGGCGCCGGCGACCACCTCGTCCAGGGCCAGAGGGAGGTCGCCCACGTCGTCGTGGCCACGGGCGAAACTGCGCATGTGATCGATGATCTCGCTGATGCGGTCCACCTGCGAGACAATGTCGCCCAACGCATCCCGCACCTGGGCCCCCTCCAGCGACCAGCCGCGGTCCAGGCCGATGAGCGTGGCTTCGGCAAAGGTGCGGATGCCGTTGAGCGGCTGGTTGATCTCGTGCGCCACGCCGGCGGCCATCTCGCCCAGGGCCTGCAACCGATCGGCTTCGGCCACCCGCAGGCGCTGCGCTTCCAGCTCGCGCTCCATCCGCTGGCGCTCGGTAACGTCGTTAACGATGGAGAAGAGCAACACCTCACCGGCCACCTCGACGGGCGAGGAGCGCACCTCAACCTGGCGCACTTCGCCGCCGGCCAGGCGGTGACCGAAGCTGTATGCCTGGCGACGCTGGGCCCTGATGGCGGCCATGGCCGCCGTTACCTCAGCCATGCTTTCGGTGTTGAGGTCGAATATGCGCATGGCCTCCAGCGCCCGTTGTTCATAGCCGTAGAACTCCGCGGCCGCGGGGTTGGCTGCGACAATTCGGCCGTCGTCGGGAGACACCAGCAACATGATGGCGTGGTGCGCCTCGAACATGCGGCGGAAGCGTTCCTCGCTGTTTCGGAGAGCCGCCTCCACCTCCTGGCGCGCCAACAGATCGCGATGCCGTTGGCTGGCCTCGCTCAGCACCGCGGCAAACCGCTGCAGCAAAGCCAGGTCACCGTCATCGAAAGCATTCTCGACCGTGCTGTTGACCGCCAGGGTGCCGCCCAGAAAGGGCACGTCGACCACGGCGTGGAGCATGGGCGGCATGGTGGCCTCGAACAGCGGATCCTGTCGCGTGCGTCGGTACACCGGCTGCCCGGTCGCCGTGGCCAGGGCAAAGACCGGGTGCGGATTCCAGGTGCCCGGCTGGGGCGCGGCCCGGTCAGCCGGCACATAGTACCCCAGCCGATGCCCGTGCGCATCGACCAGGTTCACCGAGCAGCCCTGGAACGCCAGCAGCGGCCGCAGCTCGCGGTCCAAGACCTGCACCACCGACACCAGGTCCGCGGCCTCCGCCATGCCGACGATCTGGGTCCGCAGGCGCTGCAGTGCCAGATCCACCCGCTGGTTCAGCTCGCGCTGGCGGCGCGCGGTGATATCGCGGTTGATGACGCGACGTCCCACGCAGGCGCCCGCGCGGTCGTGCAGGGGTTGGCTGCCATGGCTGATCCAAACCACATGGCCGGCCCGGTGCAGGAGGCGGAATTCCAGGTCCAAGGTCTCCTCGGTGGCCATGGCGGCCCGCAGCCGCGCCGCGCTGGCATCGCGATCCTGAGCATGGATGACCCGCTCTAGCAGGTGCGGGTCGGCAACGAAGGCCGCGGCCGGATAACCGGTGATCTCCTCGGTCGAGTCTGACATGTACTCGAGCCCACCGTCCTGGCGTTGCCAGTACACCCAGTCGTGGGTGCTCGCCGCCAGCAGCTGCAGGGTGGCGTCGCGCTGCGCCAATTCGGCGGCCACCCGCGCCTTGGTCTGCAGGTCCACCAGGCGCACATGAGCCTCAGACAGGAGCGCGGCAAAACGCTGGAGCAGCGCCAGGTCACCGGCGTCGAAGGGGTGCTCCAGGGTGCTGTTAACCGCCAGCGTGCCACCGCGGAAGGGCACGTCCACCACCGCGTTAACGGTTGGGTCAATGTCAGGATCGAACAATGGATCGCGCCGCGTGGGCCGGTAGACAGGTTCGCCCGTCGTGGCGGCCAAAGCGAAAACGGGGTGCCGATGCCAACGCTGCACGGGGTGCCACCCGCCACCCACCGTGGCCCAAGTCATCACCGAAGTGCCGTCGTCGGCGAAAACATTGACGCTACAGACATTGAACGGCAGCAGAACCCGCAGCTCAGCCTCGATCCGCCCGATGACGCGCTGCCAGTCGCTTTCCGCCGCCATGTTGAGGATGTCGATCCGCACCCGCTGTAGCGCCAGGTTGACTTGGCTCTCGTGTTCAGCGGTTTTGCGGTCGGTGATATCCGTATGGGTGCCGTACATCCACAGAGGCCGGCCGTCGCCATCGCGCTGTACGATCTCACCGGTGTCGTGGACCCAGACCCAGCGGCCCTGCTTGTGCCGCATGCGGCAGTCCAGGGCATAGCTGGCCAGTTCGCCGGCCAGGTGACGGCGCAGTTGCTCGTCGGAACGGCGCACGTCGTCGGGATGGACCAGGCGGGTCCAGGTAGCGATGCTCACCGGCGCCAACTCGTCCAGGGCGTAGCCGGCGATCTCGGCCCAACGCTCGTTGAAGCGCGTTTCGCCGGTCTGGACGTTCCACTCCCAGGTGCCGACGCGAGTGGCGGCAATGATGCCGGCGAGGCGCGACCGCTCCTGCTCCAGTTCGGCCTCGGCCGCCACGCGGAGAGTAATGTCCTGCACCTGGACCTGGTACCCAGTCCGTTCGCCGTTGGCGCCGGCCAGGGGCGCGATGAGCACGTCCAGCCACATGATGCCCGTACGGGTAGTGCGGAACAACCCTGCCGTGTGCACCTTGCCGAAATCGAACGGGGCTTGGTACCGAACGGCGTGGCCGGCTTTCAGCGCGGCTTTGTCAGCGGCGGACACATTGGGGTCGGCGAACAGGTCGAAACCGCGGATGGCCTGGACCTCAACGACGCCGAACAAATCCAGACAGGCGGGATTGGCGTCGGTCAGGCGGCCGTGGGCATCGTAGATCTCCATGCCGATCGGCGACTGCCGGAACACCGCCGCGAACCAGTCGTCGCCGCGCGGTGCGGCGTCAGGCGTGGACTCGGACCCCATGTGGCACACCGTCGACCAAAGAGGGCAGGCACCGCGAGCAGCCCAGGTCTTGGACCGGCGCCGCGCCATGATGGTCGGTGTCGCCGCGGGGTGACGGGGTGGCCGGCGGTGGGCCAAGGGCGGCTGTCTACCGCGGGTCACGCCGCCGACCCGGACTTGACCGGCGACAGCGCCATGCAGCTAGTTCAAAGTAGCCGCGCCGGCGCTCCCGAGCAACTCGGAAACCGCCGCGCGCCGCGGGCCCGTGGCGTGTCCGTCGGGGGCCGAGCCCCCATGGCAGGCCGCCGGCAGCCCGGCGCGGGGTGCCCGGAGCGCCCGCGTCGCCGACTGCCCGGTTCACGATCTGCCGTGGCACAGGCGGGGGACGTGCCCTCGACGACCTTCCCGCGGCGCAGGTCCCCCCAGGTGGCTCGAAGCACAGGGGGCGGTTGGTACTCGCGCGAAGGAGGCCGGTACAACGTGATAACTGCTAACCTACAACAGTGACAATCACTGACTGAAGCGTACAGGGGGCGGGACCGAACTGACCGCCCATGCCACGGGCTGGCTGCCGCGCGGCCGCGGACCGGGCGGCGACCGGCCAAGGTTCGGCCACGCCACCGGGGTTCCCACCACGGTCTCCGGGGCCTAGGTTTGGGCCGCGGATTCGCCGTGGCCGAGGGGCCACCGGCAAGCAGTGCGGGACCGAGCGGACGGCGGGCGCAGGCGCCCCGGGCAACCGGCGGCGACCAACCGGCGAAGGCCCCATCGAGGAGGAGGTATGAAGATCCTGGTGATCGGCGGGACAGGGTTTGTCAGCGGTACGCTGGCGCGCACCGCGTTGGCGCAGGGTCATCAGGTCTGGACGCTTACCCGCGGCCAACGGCCTGCGGTCGCCGGCGTGGCGTCGCTGCAGGCCGACCGCCACGACGGGGTTGCCCTGGCCAGCGCCCTTGGTGCCGCTGGCGTTTCCTGGGACCTGGCCGTGGACTGCATCGGGTACCAGGCCGCCGATGCTCGGCAGGACTTGGAGGTACTGGCCGGTCGGGTCGGCCACCTGGTGTTCATCTCGACGGATTTTGTCTTCGACCCGAGCCGCCGGCGCTTCCCCCAACCCGACGACAGTCCCTGGTTCACCGACCACGGGTACGGCGGTGACAAGCGCCGCTGCGAGGAGGCACTGCTGGCGGCGGGCGCGGGCTCCTTGCCCTGGACCGTGCTCCGTCCGTGCCACATCTACGGTCCAGGCTCGTTGCTGGGGTGCCTGCCGCGGCACGGCCGCGATGGGGACCTGGTGCGCCGCCTGCGCGGCGGTGAACCGTTGGCGCTGGTGGGGGGCGGTCATTTCCTGCAGCAACCCATCCGGGCCGCGGATCTGGCCGAACTGATCCTCAGTTGCGTCGACAACCCGGCCGCCGTGCGGCAGATCTTCCCGGCCGCCGGGCCGGACATCATTGAGTCCAGGGAATACTACCGTCTGCTGGCGGCCAACCTGGGCGTGGATCTGCGGGTAACCGAAATACCGGTAGGCGAGCATCTGGCGGCGCACCCGGAAGCAGCGCCGTTCCTGTGCCACCGTATCTACTCGCTGCAGCGCCTGGCCGAGGCCGGCCTGCGCGTGCCGGCCACGCCGATAGCGGTGGGCCTGGAGCAACACCTGGCCAGTCTGCTGTCCTGAGCCCCGGGAGCCAACCATGGACATTGTCGACGCCCACGTGCATCTATTTACCCAAGGGCCGCGAGCCGACGAACCGTACCCCGGGGCAGGGCGGGTCGAGCAGGTGCTGCGGCTGATGGACCAGGCCGGCGTCAGCCAGGCCGTGCTGGTACCGGCGGTGGGGCCGCTGTCGCCGGCCAACCGACAGGAATGCGCCGCGTTAGCAAAGGCGCACGCCGATCGCCTGTTGCTGCTGGCCGATGTGCCGCTGCACGAACCCACGGCCGCGGAGGAGGTGGCACGCGCCCGGGACGCCGGCGCCGTGGGGATCAGTTACTACCCGGCCACACCCGCGCTGGAATGGCTGCTGGCGCCGGCGTGTGAGGGGTTGTGGGCGGCGTGCGCCGCGCACCGCCTGCCCTGCAATCTGCACTGCGGGCCGGCGGGTTACGGGGTGGTGCGGTCGCTGGCCGCGCGGTTCCCCCAGATCCCCTTTGTGCTCAGCCACTACGGCCTGCCCGGCAAGGACTTCGAACCCGATCACCCAACCTACGGCGGCCTGGCAAGTCGGCCCGTACCAGCCAATCTGTGGGTGAAGGCCTCGGCCTGGTACAGCGTTGCCACCCACGGCGGCGACGGGCAGGATCTGCGGGCCACGGCTTGCCTGCAGGCACTGGTACGCCACCTCGGCCCTGAACGCGTACTGTGGGGCACGGACTGGCCGCCGGCCGCCGCGACGATGACCTACGCACAGGCGCTGGCAGCCGTGCGTAGCGGCCTGTCCCACCTGGCGCCGGCGCCGGTGGCAGCGGTGCTGGGCGGCAATGCCCGGCAGGTCTTCGCCGCCTGATCCAGGCCCGGCCTGTCGAGTCCGTTAACGGGCGAATGCCCGGGCGGGGCGGCAGCCGTGGCCCCACGCCGCGGCGCCGGTCGCCATCACTCGGTCGCGGTCGCCGCGGCGCGACGCTGCAGGTGCCGCTCCAGGGCTTTGCCAATGGCATCGGGGGTCGACAGGATCAGTTCGCCGTCTTCCCAGACCGGCGTCGGCCCAGAGATACCCTTGAGCTCGTTGACCAGTTCGCGCGGATCAATCCCCGAACGCAGCGCCAGGGAAATCAGCCGACAGATGGCCTCGGATTGCGCCGCGGCATTGCCGCCCGCCTTGCCGATGGTGCTGAACACCTCGCACAGTCCGGCGGCGTCTTCGTTGATGGTCACGTAGATGTTGCCTTCGCCCGTGCGGATGCGTTCGGTGACGCCGTGCGTCAGGCGGGGTCGCTGGCGCGGGTGGTGCGGATGCTCGGCATCACCGACGTCCTGGACCTGCGCCGACCGGGCGCTGGCGTCGTCGGTCTGCAGGATGCCTTCGCGGCTGCCCTCGCGGTACACGGTGACGCCCTTGAGCCCCTCGCGATAGGCGGTCAGGTAGATGTCGGCCACGGTCTCGACCGTGGTCTCGGCCGGCAGGTTGATGGTCG
>CAITNQ010000554.1 GCA_903893785.1 uncultured Gemmatimonadota bacterium | reverse complement strand
TTCCTCCGCAGCGCGGTGCGCGCGCCGGTGCGCGACGAAACCACGCAGCTCCTGACCCAAATCAAAGCCGGCGCCTATTACTTGGCCCTCGTGGTCATGCCGGTGCACCTGAATGTGGAGCACCAGTTCTGGGCCCAGGCGGGTCTGCAGAGCGCTGCCCTGTGGGCCGCGGCGCTGTTGCTGGTCAGCCTGGGCGCGGTTCTGGTGCGACTGGCCCGATGGCCGCTGGCGGCCCGCCCGGTGTGGCTGTGCGTGTCGGCGGCCATCGTGCTCCTGCCCACGACCATCATGCCCCTGAATGTGCTCGTCAATGAGCACCGGTTGTACGTCAGCCTGGCGGTGCTGTGCGTGGGCCTGGCCATGGCCCTGGCGGCCGTCGGCGCGGCCGCGCCCCGCCGGCCATGGCTGCCGGTCGGTCTGGTGGCCCTGCTGGCGGTGCTCAGCTTCCAGCGCAATCCATTCTGGCGTGACGACTTCAGTCTGTGGGAGGACGCCGCCCGCAAAGCGCCGCTGATGCCCAGGGTGCAGCTTTACCTGGGCAATGCCCACAAGGACAGGGCGCAGCGGACGGCGGATCGTCAGCAGGCCGTCGAGCAGTGGCGGGCGGCGGCGCGCGCCTACCAGCGGACGACCGAGTTGCAGCCGGGCGGCGAACTGGCCCTCCGGGCGGTCAACAACCTCGGTGCGGTGATGTTCTCGCTCGGTCACATCGATGCTGCCGAGAGCGCCTACCGACGGGCGGTGGAGTTGAGTCCCGGTTATGTCGATGCCATGGTCAACCTCGGTTCGGTTTTCCACGAGCGGGGTCGACGCGCGGCGGATCGGCAGGTCCGCGCGGCCCAGATCCGGCAGGCGTTGGATTGGTACGAGCGCGCCCTGAAGCTGCAGCCCTACCACGCGCGCGCCATCGCCAACCTGGCCCTGGGGTACCGCGACCTGGGCGAACTGGAACGGGCCCGGGATACCTACGATCGCGCGGCCCGCTTGACCCCCGACGACTTTGTCATGCTCAATAACATGGGTAATCTGTACGTCGACCTGGCCAGCCAACCCGGCCAGACGGACGTGCCCGCCCTGCTCGACAAGGCCGCCCGGTGTTACCGGCGGGCACTGGCCGTGAACCCTGCCTACCTGTTACCGCAGCAGGGGCTGGCCGAGGTGGAGCGGCGCCAGCGTCAGTTGGGATCATTACCGGGGCCGCCGCGGTGAGCGCGGCCACCGGACGCCGGTCGTGGTGGGCCAGGTGGACCCGCATGGTGTGGCCTGTCACCGCTGACGGGGGCGGTGGCTCGTGTTGGACCCGGTGGTCGCAGCGCCGCTTCGCCCGGTCCACCGACGCCGCCGGCAGTGGGCGGTGGGTCTGGTGCGCGGGCCAGCGGGCGGACCGCCAAGACCGGTCTAGGCGCGGCCCCTGGTGGGCCTCCTGGGCCCTGGCCCTGCTTGCCCTGGGCGTGTACGCGAACAGCCTGGGCAACAGCTTCCACTACGACGACAGCCACGCCATCGTCGGCAATCCATCCATTCGCTCGCTAGCGAACTTGCCGCGGGTACTGGTCGACCCGCAGGCCTTCTCACGCGAGCCGCAGATGGCCATGTACCGGCCGCTGCTGGTGGCCAGTTACAGCCTCAACTACGCCCTGGGCGGCCTGAACCCAGTGGGCTTCAGGCTGGTGAATCTGGGGCTGCACGTCAGCTGCGTGCTGCTGCTCTTCCGCGTCCTGGCGGCGGTGTGGGCGGGGACTTGGGCCAGGGCGTGGTGGGGGGCGGCGCTGTTCGCCGTGCATCCGGTCCAGTCGCAGGTCGTCAACTACATCAGCAGTCGCTCCGAGTCACTGGCCGCGGTGGGCGTTCTGGTCGCCCTGCTCATCCTCTGGCGGCCGCATCCGCGCCTGTCGGCGGCCGTGCCAACCTATGCCGCCAGTCTGCTGGCCAAGTCCTCGGCCGTGGCCCTGCTGCCGCTGCTGGCGGCGACGCGCTGGATGCCGGTGCCGCGGCGTCAGCCATGGCGCCGCCAGGCCTGGTTCTGGTTGGCCACTGCGGCTTACCTGGCGCTGACCATTGCCAACCGTTTCCTCACCCGGTCGCTGGCGCAGGATGTCCGCCCCTACGCTGACCAGCTGCTGACCCAGGCCAAAGCCCTGGTCTACTACCTGTGGCTGGCTGCCATGCCGGTTCACCTGAGTGTCGAGCATGCGCTGGAACCGAGCCTGCCACGTTGGGATTGGCCGGTGCTGGCCAGCCTCGCACTCCTCCTGTCCCTCGGCGCACTGGTCTGGCGCCTGCGTCGGCAGGTGGCCTGGGTGTGGCTGGGGGGAGCCTGGCTGGCCGCTGGCCTGGGGCTGACCGTGTTCGTCCCGCTCAATGTGATCGTTAACGAGCACCGCCTGTATCTGGCGCTGGGGGGCTGGGCGGTACTGGTGATCGGCGGCGTCGGCGGCGGCCTGGGCGCCCGTCGCTGGTCCTGGTTCGGAGCTGCGGCGTTGCTCTGCCTCGGGGTGCTCACCTGGCACCGCAACACGGTGTGGCATGACGAACTGACCCTGTGGCAGGACGCTGCGGCCCGGGCCCCGCGCCTGTTCCGCGCCCAGAGCAACCTGGGGTTGGCGCTCTACGAGGCAGGGCAGCCCGCGGCGGCCGCGGCGGTACTGGAGCGCGCCCTGCAACTCAATCCCGGCTATGCCAAGGCGTGGAACAACCTGGGCCTGACCTACGAGGACCTTGGGCGCCCCGCCGAGGCGTTGGCCGCGTACCGGCACGCGTTGACTGCGGACCCGGAACTGGCCGGGGCTTGGGCCAACATCGGGCGCCTGCAGTTGGCGGCGGGAGAATTGCCGGCGGCCCGGCAGGCGCTCCAGAAGGCCGTGGCCCTCGACTCCTGGGCACCCGAGCCGCACGTGACGCTGGGCCTGCTGGAGCAGCGCGAGGCGAACCCGGAAGCGGCCGTGGCCCAGTACCGTGCGGCCCTGGCTGCGGATCCGCGCAGCGCCGAGGCCTGGAACAACCTGGGCTTGGCGCTCCAGGAATCGGGCCAGGCCCAGGATGCGCTGACGGCCCTGCAGCAGGCCGTCGCGCTGCGGCCAGGCTGGGAAGACGCTCGCCTCAACTTGGCGGCAGCGCAGAGCCGGGCCGCCGGGGTGCCGGCCGCCGATGTCTACGCGCAGTTGACGCGGCAGTACCCCCGCCGGCCCGAGTTGTGGGAGGCGCTGGCCTCGGCGCGGCGCCGCCAGGGCGACCTGCCAGGCGCCGCCGCCGCCCTGGCGCAGGCCGCGCAGCTGGATCCGGGTCGGGCGGACCGCTTCGTCCGTTGGGGCCAGGCCCTGGCCGCCGGCGGCGATCCGGCCGCGGCGGCTGCCGCGTACAACGCCGGTCTGGCTGGCGCGCCCGATTCGGCGGAGCTGCTGCGCGGTTTGGCAACGTCCCTGGCCGCCCTCGGTCAGCTGGACGAGGCCGCCGCCGCCTGCCGCCGCCTGCTGGTCGCGGCCCCGGACGACCGCCGCGCGCAGCAGAATCTGGCGCAGCTCGAGGCTGCCCGGCGCGCCCGACGGCACTGACCGCGCCCGGTTCAGCGGAGCTGC
>CAITNQ010000553.1 GCA_903893785.1 uncultured Gemmatimonadota bacterium | reverse complement strand
TTCGCCGACGGATACGCCAACCTGGGTCTGCTGGCTGCCGGGCAGGGCGACTACGCGCAGGCCGTGTCCTGGACCCGGCGGGCGGTGGCACTGGCCCCGACGGCAGCCAACTGGGGCCAGCTGGGCGATGCGGCTGCTCGGGCCCAGTCCCTGGAGGAGGCGGCGGCCGCCTACACTCAGGCGGCGAATCTGGCGCCGGGCGAACCGCGCTACCCGTACAACCTGGCCAGTGTCCTCCTGGTCCTGGGCGAGCGCCGCCAGCGCGCCGGCGCCCGGGCCGAGGGCCGTGGATTGTGGGAACAGGCGCGCACGCAACTGCGGCGGGCCCTGGACCTGGCGCCTGGCTACGCCCAGGCCGGCACGCTCCTGGCCCAGGTGGAGGCGAGGCTGCAGTGACTCGCTCGCCGTCATCCTCGGGGTGGACTCCCGCCCGCTCGATCTTGGTCATCATCGCGGCGGTCTTTGCCGCCTATGCCAACGGCCTGGGCAATGCCTTCCAGTACGACGATCGGCACTCCATTGTCGAGAATCCGCACCTCCGGTCGTTGGGGCAGGCGCCGGCTTTCTTCGCCCATCCGGAGGCCTACTCGCGCGATCCGGACAAGGCGATGTACCGGCCCCTGGTGTTGGTGTCCCTGGCGCTGAACTACGCCTGGAGCGGCCACGCCCCCTGGTCTTACCACGTGGTGAACCTGGTCCTCCACGGGTTGTGCGCCGTCCTCGTCTGGGCGCTGTTGCGCACTTCCGCCCCGCCGGCTCGAGCGGTATTCTGGGCGGCGGCCTTCGCCCTCTGCCCGCTTGCCACGGAACCGGTGAACTATGTGAGCAGCCGGTCCGAGCTGCTGGCTGCCGCCGGCGTCCTGGCCAGTGTATGGCTGTGGCGCGGGACCCGGGCCTGGGCGGCCCCGGCGTCGGCCTTGGCCTTTGCCGGCGCCCTGCTGGGCAAGGAGAGCGCCATCGTCTTGCCGTTGTTGCTCTGGCTCGACGATGCGGCCAGGGGCGGTTGGGATCGACGGCGCCTGCGTCGGGGGTGGGGGCATGCGGTCGTTGCCGTTGCCTATGTGCTGGTCCAGGCCGGGGTCACGGGTTTCCTGACCCGGGCGGTGGTGACGGCCCCGGTGCGGCCCTTGGCCGCGCAATGGGCCACCCAGGCCAAGGCCCTGGTGTACTACCTGCGCCTGTTGCTGGCGCCGGTCGCGCAGAGCGTGGATCATCCGTTCACCGTGGCTTCGGAGCCCCAAGCCGCAGTGATCGCCGCAGGGGGGACAGTCCTCAGCCTGGCGTGGTTGGCGTGGCGCGCCCGTCGTGCCTGGCCCGGCGCCTGGTCCGGCTTGCTGTGGACCGGCATTGCCCTGGCGCCCACGTGCCTGGTGCCCCTGAATGTGCTGGTCAACGAGCACCGCCTGTACCTGCCGCTGGTGGGCCTGATCACAGCGCTGGCCACAGTCACCGGGACGGTTGACGCCAAAGTCGTGAACCGGCATCTGCGTTGGGCGGGATGGGCCGGCTTGGTGCTGTTCGGCGTGTTGACGGTGGCGCGCAACCAGGTCTGGCGCGACGAGGCGAGTCTGTGGCGCGATGCCGCTCGCCGCGGCCCCGGCCTGGTTCGTCCGCTGGTCTACCTTGGCAATGACGCACGCGCCCGGGGCCAGGCGGTGGCGGCGGTGGGGTTCTACCGCCAGGCTCTGGCACTGGAGCCCGACAACGCGGTGGTGGCTGCCAACCTGGCCAACGCCCTGGAGGATCAGGGCCAGAGCGAGGAAGCCGCGGCCGTGCTTGGCCGGGTGCTGTCCGCCCATCCAGACTGGGGTGAGGTGCGGTACAACCTCGGCGGCGTGCTGCAGCGTGCCGGTCGCCTGTACGAGGCGCGCGAGCAGTACCGCCAGGTACGGGCAGGCAGCCCGCACTACGCGCTGGCCCGCAACAACCTCGGCACAGCGTTTGAAGGCGACGGGCGTCTGGACTCGGCGCTGGTGTGTTACCTGCAGGCCCTGGCCGCTGCCCCGGGGCTGGGCGAGGCCCGGCGCAACCTGGAACGGCTGCGCCACCAGGCCGAGGTGCAGCTGGAGGAGCGCTTTGCGGCGGGGCCGCCCGCGGCTGCGGAGCACCTTGCCACCTTCTGGCTCGCGGCTGACCCTGACTGGCCGCGGGCCCGTTTCTTCCTGGCCGCGGCCCTGTTCGCCCAACAGCGCTACGCCGAGAGCCTGCGGGTCAACCAAGAGCTGGTGGACGCCCATCCGGACGAGGCCGAAGCGCGGCTGCAGTTGGCCAATGTGCTGGCGGCCCTCGGGCGGCGCGAGCAGGCGGCGGCCGTGTACCGCGACCTAGCTGGCCGGCCCGAGGCCGGCGCCTACGCTGAGATGGCTGCGGCGCGCCTGCGCGCCTGGGGCCAGGGGGGAACCCAGTGAGCCGATGGCTGCTGCGACATGGCTACCTGGCCACCATGGCAGTCGCCGTGCTGGTCTACGCCAACTCGCTGTCCAACCCCTTCCACTATGATGACGAGCACTCGATCGTGCTCAATCCCAGTCTGCGCGACCTGGGCCGCGTGCCGGCTTACTTTGTCGATCCGACCCTGTTCTCGGTCGATCCGGCCAAAGCTATGTACCGGCCGCTGCTGCTGGTAACCTACGCGCTCAACTTCGCGCTCGGTGGGCCCGAGGCCTTCGGCTTCCATCTGACTAACCTGCTAATCCATGTCCTCGCCGCCGCGGTGGTCTGGTGGCTGGCGCTGCAGTTGACCGGCCGTCCGGGCACCGCCCTGCTCGCGGGCATGCTCTTTGCCATCCACCCTCTGACCACCGAGCCGGTCAACTACATCTCCAGTCGCAGCGAGAGCCTGGCCGGCCTGTTCTACCTGGCCGGCGTGGGGTGCTATGTGAAGGCCCAGTCCGATCCACGCGCCCGTTCGCGCGCCCGGTTGGGTGTCTGGACGTGCCTGGTTCTCGGCTTGCTGACCAAGTCGATCCTGGTCACGCTGCCCTTGGCGCTGCTCGCCTATGACTACCTGGTCGGCCACCGCGCCGGGCAGCGGCCGTGGACCCGCTCTGACTGGCGGCGCCAGCTCGTTCCCTGGGCCATCGTCGCTAGCTACGTCGGCCTGATCTGGACCAATGGCTTCCTCCGCAGCGCGGTGCGCGCGCCGGTGCGCGACGAAACCACGCAGCTCCTGACCCAGATCAAAGCCGGCGCCTACTATTTGGCCCTCGTGGTCATGCCGGTGCACCTGAATGTGGAGCACCAGTTCTGGGCTCAGGCGGGTCTGCGGGGCGCTGCCCTGTGGGCCGCGGCGCTGCTGCTGGTCAGCCTGGCCGCAGTCTTGGCGCGGTTGGCCCGATGGCCGCTGGCGGTCCGCCCGGTGTGGCTGTGCGTTTCGGCGGCCATCGTGCTCCTGCCCACGACCATCATGCCCCTGAATGTCCTCGTCAATGAGCACCGGTTGTACGTCAGCCTGGC
>CAITNQ010000552.1 GCA_903893785.1 uncultured Gemmatimonadota bacterium | reverse complement strand
CCGCGAACGGGCGGGAGGCCAGGTGCCGTAAACGGGCTTTCGGCCATCCCGATGCCGCAGACGAAACCGTGCTCAAGGGCCGCGTAGGTCAACGCCGTCGTTAGAGCTACCCGCCTCGACGTCCGTCGCCATGCGAACCGCCGATCACGGTGTCCGGACTACTGGCCTCCGCATGGCGCCGGTCGCGCGCCACCCCCCGAGGAGGTGCACACCACCATCGCCAGACAACGCCTGGGAGGGGGGCTGCTGTGGGCGCGATGCTCGAACGACTCGCCGCCAAGCGGAGGGCGCACGAACAACCCCCGGTGTCAGCGTGGTTGTCGGCCCGGTTTGGGCTGAAGGCGAGGGCTTCCGGCTCCCCCGGAGGCGAGCATAGCGAGCCGTAAGGGGAGTCGGCTGCGCGGTTGCCGGCCGCGGTCCGGGTGCGTCCACGCAGGGCGCGGCGCGAGCGGCCCGCGGCTCAGTTGGGCTTGACCTGGCGGACGGTGCAACGGTGGGGCGGCGCCGGCAGCGCCCTCGATGGCCGGCACGGTGCCCGTCCGATCCCCCACAATCGTCTGGGCGGAACCGAGCGGGCGTATCTGTTGGCGGTGGCCAACAGTGCCGCGTACCGCGACTTGTCGCCTTGGCACACCCGCGTGTCTCAATCGGGGATGGC
Organism: uncultured Gemmatimonadota bacterium; assembly: GCA_903893785.1. Taxonomy (GTDB): domain Bacteria; phylum Latescibacterota; class UBA2968; order UBA8231; family UBA8231; genus CAITNQ01. The sequence goes on along the minus strand of CAITNQ010000552.1, from coordinate 1,827 downwards.
GCTCCTGCCCACACGACCGATCGGCACCGAGATCGCGCCTGGGATGGTGACGTGCCTGCGGGGCGGCGCGGCCCGGGGCCAAGGAAGAGCCCCGAGCCGCACCGGCCCTCGCCGCAGTGCTCGCTTGCGGCACCGCGGCAGGGGACGGCAAAGGCGGCCGCGCGGAGCTAAGCCGCGACCGGCGAGGCGAGATCGGCCGGCGCGGAACACACCGCCGTAGCGCTGCCGGCTATGGCGCGAGCCTGTGCGTCGGGGGACATCCCGGCCTGGATACCGTCGGCCGCACGCCGCACCACCAGCCGGATCCGCTCGTCCAGTGTGAACCTGCGCCCCAGGTGGACGGAGTAGCTGGCGTAACCTCGTCCTAGCCCGGCCATGAACAGGTCGTGGCGGTAGTCGGCTGCCAGCACGGTGCCCAGTTGCTCGTTCCCCAACGCCACCTCAAGCAGGACGGGGAGCTCTGGATTCGCCAGGTCAACCGCCCAACCCTCGATCAAACCGTCTTCGGATACCAGGTCGATGCTGGCCCGCAGAGGGCCGGGCAGAGCCTGCGCCGCGGCCCGCTGCACCAAAGGGCGCAGGGCCGCGTCCAGTGCCGCTCCAGACTGGGGACGCGGTGCGCATAGCTGGGGCTCTTCGAGGGCCACATAGTCGGGGTAGCGCGCCTGGAAGTCGGCTGCGTTGTCGAACTGCAGCCGCAGGTCGCGGGCATCGGCATAGGTTTCGGACCACGCCCCCCCCGGGCCAGCACGCAGTCGTGCGACTCAGTCTCAATCTGGTAGTAGTCGACGCGCTCCAGTGTGAGGTCCTGGGCAATGGTCACCCCGTTCACCAGGTTGTTGGCCAGCAGCAACACGTCGCCCACCAGCATTGAATGGCCCGGCGAGATCCACAGGTCGCGGCGCGGCAGACCACCGCCCAACGCCCCCGCGGAAATGCGGACCGGCGCTCCGCACCAGTCGAGCACCCCAGGTTCGAATGACCGCCGGCCGATCCACTTGATGGGCTGCAGACCGCCCCAGCGGGTGACAGCGGCGTCGCCGATGCACAGGGTCTCGACCGTCGCCTCGCCGCGGTCGGTGAGGATCCGGGTGCCCCGCAGGTAGCAGCGGGGCAACGAAACGACAAGGCTGTGAGAGAAACTCGCCGCATCCGTACCGTCTGTCCCCTGTATGGCGTTGACGTCATCGGCGACCGTGGGGTCGGTGTAGACGAACTCGACGACATCGCCGGGAAGGAGCGTGGCGTTGATGGCCAATTGGACAGTGTTGGCGACGCCGTCGACGGTGAAACCGGTGACGGTTACATCCCTCGCATTCACCTGGACCTAGAACGCGGTGGGCGGCGGCGCATGCGCACTGTCCAGGGCGCTGTCGAACGAGATGGTGAAGAACCCTTCGCTGATGTACCCAACTGCGTCGCTGTATGCGGGTTGCGGCACTGTGCACCTCCCCTCTGGCCAAATCCAAGCTGCACGTGGTTGCGGGTACCGCGCGGCTCCCGAGCTGGCCCGAGCCCTTGGGGCGCCGGCAGCGGTTACGACCGACCGCCATAGCCCACCGCACCGGCAACCGCGATCAGAGCCACTCAGCGCGGGCCGACCGCGCGTCCGGGCGTGGCGGCTGCCACGCCCCCAACAGGCTTCATCGCCCAACCGGTCGTGGCGAACCGGCAACGCGACGATACGCCAATGTATTCGGGCAACACTAACTGGCAACCGGTACCGTGCCGCGGTGCGGGGGCGGCGTGCCCTGCGGCCGGCGATGGCTCGGGGTCCAGCACCGCCGGGCGCAGCCGTGGGGCGGGGAGGCCCCGGCCGGGGAAGGG
>CAITNQ010000551.1 GCA_903893785.1 uncultured Gemmatimonadota bacterium | reverse complement strand
GGTTCCGCCGCCTGGAATGACCTGTACCAGCGCCTGCAGTCCGGGCCCGTGCGGGAGCAGCGCTGAACCCCCGGCGTCCCATCGCCGACCGGGGAGCGGCCGGACGCGTCCGGCGAGCCGTTGCCGGGTTGCCGCCCACCGGCCCGGGGCGACCTAGTGTGCCTGGCGCCGGTCCGCCGGGCATGGCTGGGGGCCAGCACGCGGTGCGTTGGGTCCCGCCGGTGGCCTGCACCCGTGGGGGGTGGGCATCACGCCCATTGAGTGGGTGTCGGGTGCGCCGGTGACGTCTATACCCCGTGATTGCCGCCTCCTCGAGGCGCTGCCCCTGCCGGCGGCGTGGGTCGGCCTCGACGGCCTCATCCTCGGCGCGAACCAAGCCTATCGTATCATGCGGCAGGCGGTGGCCAGCGTGGCCGTCGGCCCTGGTCAGCCAGGTGGATCGCTGCTTGCCGAAGCGGGTTCACCGGCCGAGGCGCAGGCCCTGGCCGCCGCCTTGGACGCCCTGCGCGCCGGGTTCAGCGTGCCTGCCCAGGTCTTGGGGCCGTTGGGTCGTGGCGGGCCGTACGACTACTGCGAACTCACGGTTGGCCGAGTGGCCAGCGACGCCCTGGCGCCGGCGGGCGGGCTGGTGCTGTGGCGGGACGTGACCCGGCGCGTAGTCCATCGCCGGCGTCGGCGCGCCTTGGCCGCGGTGCGCGATGCCATTGGCCGCATGCGCAGCAGCGCCGAGGTGGCGGATGTCTTGGTGGCGGTGGCCGAGCATCTGGCCGCCTTTGGCGTCGGCTTCGACCAAGGTTGGGTGCACGTCGTCGATGACCCGGCAATGCCCGCCACCGTCACGCGGTACGCGGTGGGGACTGAGGCTGCTCCGGATCCGGACACCCAGGTGTGGCAGGCAGACTCGCCGTTTGCCCGTCGTTGGCGGCAGGGCGTGCCGGTCTACCACCGCGACCTGGCCGCGGACGACCCGGGCGGCGAGTGGGCCGCCCTGGCGGCCGACTCGCCGCCGGTTCGTGCCGTCGTCTGCGTGCCGTTCCGACAGGGCACCCTCAGCGCCTGCAGTGTCTCGCCCGACGCTTTCGGGCGCACCGACCTCGCCCTCTTGCGCACCACGGCCGCGGTGCTGTCGGAAGCCTTTGACCGGTGGTCCGATCTGAGCCGCGTGGAGCGTCACGCGGCCCGTCTGCGTGCCGAGACCGAGCAGCTGCAGGTCAACCAGGCGACCCTGGTGGCCGCCTTGGAGAGCATGGCCGATGCGGTGTTCATCTGCGATACGCAGGGTACCATACGGCACCTGAATCAGGCCTTCGCCACCTTTCACCGGTTTGCCGACCGGGCGGCCTGCGTGACGCAGATTCGCGACTACCCGGCCCTGCTGGACGTTTTGACGCCCGCCGGCGAATGGGTGCCGCCGACCGCCCGCGTGGTGGCGCGAGCCCTCAGCGGCCAGTCCGCTACCCAGGCCGAGTACCTGCTGCAACGCCGCGATACGGGCGAGCGCTGGCTCGGCAGTTTCAGCTACGCGCCCATTCGCGACGCGCAGGGCACCATCGTCGGGGCCGTGGTCACGGGCCGTGACATCACCGATCGGCGACGGCTGGAGGACGAGTTGGTGCGTCAACGCCTGCTGGCCGCCCATACCGATCGGCTGCGCGCACTCGGCGAGATGGCCAGCGCGGTGGCCCACGAGCTGAACCAGCCCCTCAACGGCATTCGCGCCTATGCTGAAGGCACCTTGATCGGTTTGCGCCGCGGGTGGGAGATGGACCGAATTTCCCTTGCCGAGGCCATGGCGGAGATCGTTGGCCAGGTGGAGCGCGCCGCCGGGGTGATCGATCACATGCGCGCTTTCTCGCGTACCGAGGAGTCGCCCAAAGGGCGCCCCTATGACCCCAACGTCTGCGTGGCTAACGCCCTCAAGCTGTTCGGCGCGCAGCTGGGGGCGCGCGGCATTACGATGCGCGAGGAACTGGCGGCTTCGCTGCCGCCCTGTTTCGGGTCAGGGCACGAAATAGAGCAGGTGATCATCAACCTGCTGACCAATGCCCGCGACGCGCTGGACGAGCGGCGGCAGCAACGCAGCCGGGCCGCCGATGCAGCGCTGCCGCCGTGGCAACCCACCATCACCCTGACCACCCAGGTGGATGGGTTCGCGGTCCGACTGACGGTGGCCGACAATGGCCTCGGTGTAGCGCCGGGGCTGCTCGACCGCGTCTTTGAGCCGTTCTTCACCACCAAGGAAGTGGGCCGCGGCACGGGCATCGGCCTGGCCATTGTGCGCAGCCTGCTCGACAAGCACGGGGGCCAGATCGAGGTCCAGAACCATCCCGGCCAAGGCGTGGCCTTCACCCTGTCACTGCCCTTCTTCCATGATCCTGCCGACGACGGCACCCCCCAGTCCTACCTGCCCGGGGTCAACCGGTCACCAGACTCGGGCTGAACCGCGCCAACGGCGGCAACCCGCGGTTGGCTACCGGTCCGGGGCCGGCGGGCCGGATGTGCCTCACCTGTTACCCGGGGATACGCCCCATG
>CAITNQ010000550.1 GCA_903893785.1 uncultured Gemmatimonadota bacterium | reverse complement strand
CGTTGCGGGTAGCAACGAACGCGGTCGGCGCCGCTTCGGCGGCGTAGGGGCCGAGTACGTGCGCGAGGACATCCAGCAAGATGGACTTGCCGTTGCTGCCCTGCCCGTGCAGGATCAGCATGACCGCCTCGCTGGTGGCGCCGGTGAGGCAGTAGCCAACGAACTCCTGGACGAACTGGATCAGTGGCTCGCGAGCGCCGAACACCTGGCTGACGAACTGGCGCCAGTGGGGCGCGGTGGCGTTGGGGTCGAACCGCACGGGTGCCTGTTTGGTGATCAGGTTGGCGGGGTTCGACGGCGCGAGGAGCCCTGAATCGCCCCAGGTTCGCCGGAGACGCCACGTAGTGGGGGATTCAGCGCATGGCGAAACCGACGAGGGTATGAATCGCTCCAGGTTTGCCGGAGACGCCACGTTGTGGGAGATTCAGCGCATGGCGAAACCGACGAGGTACTCCCCCGAAGTACGGGAGCGGACAGTCAAGCTGGTGTTGGAGTAGTGTGCGAATCACGAGTCGGAGTGGGAAACGATCGTGTCCATAACCGCCAAGGTGGGCTGCTCCGCGGAGACCTTGCGCCGCTGGGTACGGCAGTACCAGACCGATCACGGCCAGCGCGCCGGGGTCAGTACGGAGGACCATGCCCCGCTTCGGGAGCTGGAGCGCGAGGTGTAGGTACTGCGGTGCACCAACGAGATCCTGCGGAAAACGGCGGCGCTTTTCGCCCAGGCGGAGCTCGACCGCCCCGCGAAGCGATGATGTCCTTCGTCGACGCCCACCGCGGCGACTACGGGGTCGAGCCCATCTGCCGCGAACTGCCGATGGCCCCGTCGGTCTTCTGCGCCCATCGGCACCGCTGGGCCCACCCCGAGACCGCGCCGCGGCGGGTCCGCCAGGACGCGCTGCTGAAGCCGCAGATCCAGGCTGCGCACCGCGAGAGCCACGACCTGTATGGCGTCCGGAAGGTCTGGCACAGCCTGCGCCAGAAGGGCACCCAAGTGGGCCGCCAGCGGGTCGCCCGGCTGATGCGCGAGCTGCAGTTGCAGCGCGTCAACCGCGGCCGGAAACGGGTGGTGACTACCGTCCCGGAACCGCTGGCGGAGCGGTCGCGAAGCCTCGTGCAACGCCATTTTTCGGCGCCGTCGCCCGACTGTTAAGCCCCGGGGTTGTTGGACACTCCGGAAGGCGCTGGAACGGCCGTTCAGGCGGCCTGTTGGCACCGTTGTCGGTGTTCCGCCGGGGTGCGGTAGCCGTGGCGTGCCAGAAGCCACTGGCTGTTGTGGGTCTGTCGGAAGGCCAGGAGCGCCTGCCGCAACGCCTCGATGGTAGCGAAGTGCCGGACCCAGAGCAAGTTCTCTTTGAGGGTGCGGATGAAGCGTTCGGCGATGCCGTTCCCTTCAGGTTGGCGGACGAAACTGGGCGATGACTCGATGCCGAGCCACTTCAGTTCGGTCTGGAAGTCCCGCGCCAGGTAGGCGGAGCCGTGGTCATGACGCACGGCCAACCCCGCGGCGAGGCCCGGCTCGAAACCGCCGAAGTATTCACGTACTCCTTGGCGGATCGGCTCCAGAGGCTCGTGGCGGGTAGCCCAGCGCGAGGCGTGGATGCCGACGCACTCGCCGGTGCAATGGTCGACGCGACGAACACATTCGCCTTGCCCTCGTCAGTGGTCAGCGTCAGCGTCATGTCGGTCCCCCACATCTGGTCCGGTCGGTCGGTGGTTATCGTCCCCCGGTGCTCCCACGGCTGGCGGCGGCCCTGCCGGTGCGGTGCCTGCAGGCCCCGCTCGCGCATGACGCGTCGCACCCGTTCCCGGGACGTGCGCATCTGCTTCTGACGCCGCAGACGGGCCCACATCTTCCGATACCCCTCGCCGTGGAACGGCGACGCCGCGATCAACCCCTCTGGTGTGCACGGTCTGTCCGTCCACACCGGCTGAGCGTGCCCCTCGCTTGCCACGCACCCGACGCCACGCTACCTGCAGGAACGCCGGGTCGCACACCAGGTTGTACAGGTCACTGAAACGCTTCTCTGGTGCTTCCTTCGCCCAACGGTGCAGCTTGGTCTGGGTCTCCAGTACTCGTTTCCCGGCCGTTTCCGGCTCTGGCCACGATGCGCTGGTGTTCACCGGCGGCCTCCTGGTGTGCCAGTCCCCAACTGCCAACTTGCTACCCCCCTTCCCCTTGTGGACGGCTTTCCCGCCCTCTGACTACTACGGGGGCTCCGCCCCGCCCCACAGCCCTCGGCGGACAGCGCGCCTTCCGGTCGCGGCTGACACCGCGATGACGGTCGGCCTGGGGGCGGTTCCCACGTTCACCATGAACCGGTTGACGGGTAGGTGTCCAGCTTTTCCCCTGCAACCTTGCCTCGGGTACGCCGCAGTTCTTCCCCGGGGCCTCTGCCTCGACGGCAGTTACGTCTGCGCAGAGTTACCGTCGACCCTGGGGTCGACAGTACGCGTTGCGGGCCAGCCCGTATCCACCAGGTTTGAGCTGGCGGGCCGCTATAGGGGGTTCGACCACTGGTTCACTTCGGGTTACGCCCTGCCGTCTCGCTTGCCAGGCCCGGAGCTGTCTGGTGGTGCCGCTCCGTCCGGTCGTTGTCGAGGCTGCTTGCCACCTTCCCTTGCGCCTCCAAGATCCGGCTGCCTCCAGCTTCCGAGGCCTGCTGCGACAGACCACGGGTGGGTCCTTGCATCCCACCCGGCTACATGGCGCCTCGTGGCGCACCACCGCATCCGCCCACCAGTAGACGCAGCGCCGGCCATCCAAGGGGTGCTTCGACCAGGCGACGAACTCCTGCTCCCAGACCTGCTTCAGGCGGGCGACGTTGGCCGGCGACAGCACCCCCACGCCCTTGCCCAGGATCGCCTCCAGCGCCTCCGGGAAGGCCGAGGTCGAGACGCCGCTGAGGTACAGCGCCGGCACCAAGGCGTCCAGACTGGGCGTCCGCCGCAGATACGGCGGCAGAATGGCGCTGGTGTAGCGCTCCCCGGGACGGCGATCGGCAACCCGCGGTTGCCGTACCGCCACCGGCCCGCTCGCCGTCAGCACCGTGCGCTCCGGCAGGTGACCGTTGCGCACCACCAGCCGCTGCCCATGCCCGCTGCGCAGGTCCTGGAATCGCTCGATGCGCTCCGGCACCTCCAGCTCCAGCGCTTCCTTCAGCAGGCGCCGCGCCCACTCGCCCAGGATCTGCTCCAACACCGACTCCGTCTGCTGGCGCGCGATCGCTGTCGTCACAGTGCCCTCTACCGCCGTTTCGATCGACTCCGTACGTTCT
>CAITNQ010000549.1 GCA_903893785.1 uncultured Gemmatimonadota bacterium | reverse complement strand
TGCCTGTGCGCACCTGAGCGGCCCTGGCCCGTGGGCGGGGCCGGCCGGGCGTCCTGTGTCCGGCCACCGCAACCCATGCGCTGGTCCCACCTCGAGCGCGATTGGACGCTCACGCCCCGTTGGAGACCGCGCCCGGTCACGCGGGCATGACGGCGGCGCGCAGCTTGCCGCAGGGCGACCACGCGGCGCTGGCTGCCGGTGCGCACCTGAGCGGCCCTGGCCCATGGGCGGGGGCGGCCGGGCGTCCTGTACCCGGCAACCGCAACCCATGCGCTGGTCCCACCTCGAGCGCGATTGGACGCTCACGCCCCGTTGATAACCGCGCCGGGTCACGCGGGCATGACGGCGGCGCGCAGCTTGCTGCAGGGCGCCCACGGGCCGTTCAGGCCGCGCGGGCAGGGCCGCCAGGCGGTCCGGTTGCCGCCGGGTTGCCGACCCTGCCGCCCGAACACGAGCGACCGACGGCCCCGCGTGCCGTTCGCCAACCGAATGCTGACCGCAGCGCCCGGCAAGAGCGGCGGGGCCGTGGCCCGTTCCGTGCGCCGCGCGATCGCTCGTATCACGCCAGAGCGCTCGATGGGGCGCTTCAGTGCACCGGAACCGGGACGCGCAGGACGCCGAAGGTCCGTTCGATCTCGGCGACCAGTCGCTCCAGCCGGATGGGGTCGATCGGCAGTCGCGTGGCCGCAACCCACCCCAGCAGCACGGCCAGCTGGCTCCGGTCCAGGTCGCGGAAGGTACCCGCGCCAAGGTGCGTCGTGGCCAGCGTTTCAAGGAACACCCGCGCCGCCGGCCCCAGCCGCACTGCCGCGATCGCCACCACCTGCTCGCTCAGTCGCCCGGCTCGACCGACGGCTCGCCGAACCCGTTCCAGCACGGTCTCAGGCGGGCACGGGTAGCGCACGTAGTCGGCGACGCCGGCCACCCGGCACTGGCGCACCACGTTGGGATCCGCAACGGCGGTGGCGACCATGACGGGTGTCGAGTGGGCAGACGTGCGCCCCGAAGTCTGCAGCTCTACCATCTTGAGGCCGTCGTGCGGTCGTTGCACCGTGATCTCGGTAATGACCAGGGCAAAACGGCGGCTGGTGACCTCGCGCAGCCCGGCCGCCACCGTGGCCGCAAGCACGGCCTCGTACGCGCCCTTAGAGCGCAGTTTGCTCACCAGCGCCTGGCCGCGGGCCGCGTCACCGTCCACCACGAGGATCGCCTCGGCGTGCTGGCGCGGGTCGCTGCTGCCCGCTACCGGCGCCCCCGAAGGTGGCCGCTGTCCGGATCGTTGGGGTACCGGCGCCCCTTCCCGGTTCACTGGGGCGCCACCTCGGTCTGGGTTCGGCCGCCCAGGGCCATCATCAGTCTCAGGCTGACAACCATCCGGTCAAACGATTGGGCGAGTTCGCCGATCTCGTCCGAACGGGCCACATCAATGTCGATGTCCATGCGGCCCTGGCTGACCGCGTTGGCCGTGGCAGTCAGGCGCCGCAGGTCACGGATGATGGTCTTGGAGAACACCAGGACCAGCAGGCTGGCCAGCAGGATCCCGCCTCCGGCCACCAGGAACACCGTGACGCCAAGGAAGCGCTCTTTGGCCGCCGCCACCGTGATGTCCATATCAACCCCGACCAGACCCACCAGAGCCCCATCGGTGCCACGCAGCGGCGCGTACGCGGACAGGACGGTACCCCAATCGTCGGTGCCGAACTCCTCCTCCACCGACGGCTGCGCGAAGCCCAGCAGCAGATGGTCCATGGGGCCATCGTACAGATATTCCTTGCCGATGGGTGCCGAGGTGTCGGCGGCACTGTAGTCGGCATCTACCATAAACAGGACCCGGTCGCCGTCACGGCGCATGGTGTACAGATAGCGGATCTCGCCATCGGCCGCTCGCAGGCTCTGCAGGTGGTCACGGATGCGGACGAAGGTGGCGCTGTCTTCGTCGCCAGGCCGTAGGCCGGCCATCGCCGTGGCGTCGGCGCCGCTCAGTTCAGCGGCGATCAGCCTCGCCGTGGACCGCAGTCGGTCCTGCGTGGCGTCATGGAGCGCCCTCTGCGCCTGCAGCACCGTGCACACGAACCCCAACGCCGAGACGACCAGCACCAGAACTACGAAACTCGCCGTCAGCTTGGTCTGCAGGCTGCTCCATACCCTCATGGCGGGTCTGCCTCCATTGGTAGAACGTGCTAGGCGCAGCCGATCCCCGAGCGCGCTGCCGCGCCGTGGCCGTCCCGCCCCCCTCTGGCAGACGTCAGCGGCCCGGAGCCGACGCCCAATCCACGGCGAGCCATGCAGCGGTGAGCGTCACGCCGACCCCGACCTGGTGGGCGACCTCAGGACGGTCCCTGGCCACGCGCGCCCCCCCTCACGATCGACCGCCGGTCCGGGGGCCGTGACCGACGCCTCGTCCGCCACAGGCAACCCGGCGACCCGTAGGCAGTTGACGCGGCGATGCCGCCGTTGTCAGTCATCCCCCCACGTCCGTCGGTTCGACCATCGGCGACACCGATGACCTGACCTGCGGTGCGCGCCCGCCCGGTGCACCGGAGGGTTCACCGGTCCCGCGCCGCGCGAACCGCCCGCGTGGCCCCTTCCAGGCATGGCTCTACAGGGCGCGCACATCCACCGGCTCCGCGACGCGCCAACCGTCGCCCCAGCGCGTACAGGCATGGCCCAACTAGCCGAGCACGTCCTGGCCCGTCGGGTCGCCCTCGGGCCAAATGAATCCGGCGCTATGCACCGTTGCGAGCAAGTAATCACATGGGGATAGGTGAGCGCCGTCAATGCGTAGACGGGGTGCCCACCCTGAGTTCCGTCAGGGCGCCGTCGGCAGACCCGTCGCGCTCTTGGCCGGGATGGCGGCGGCCCGGTGGCACAAACCGCCGGAGCGACACCGCGCCCAGGCGCCCGATGCGCGGCCGCGCCTTCGCCATAGGGCTCGCCGGGCGTCCGCGACCCGGTGGAGGCGGCCGGTGGCTGGTTCTGCGCCTGAGCACACGTCACGGCCCGGCTTGCGGTCGACCGCCGTTCCCGGCGCGCCCTTCACGCCCAGTCCACCACTCTCAGTCCCTCGATCCGCGCGAACTCCCTGACGTTGTGGGTCACCACCGTCAGATTCCGCGCCAGCGCGATGGCAGCTATCTGCGTGTCCCGTTCGCTGATCGCCGTGCCGAGAGACTCCAGCTGGGTACGGACGGCCGCATAGGCGTGGGCGGCGTCGGCATCAAAAGGGTGCAGCGTCAGCATACTGATGATCTGGTCGAGCTTGGCGCGCCGCTCGCGCTTCTTTGCCGGCGACCGCTCGATGCCGTACAGAATCTCTGCCAACGTGACGGTGCACAGGCTCAATTCCGCCGGGGTGTGCGCCTGCAGGCGGCCGATTACGCGGTTGTCGCCGCGCATCCAGTAGCTGACGATGTTGGTGTCGAGAAGGTGCATCAGACATCCAAGTCGACCGGTCGGGTCGCCAAAGGCGGCGGCACGACGAAGTCAGGGTCGGCAACGAACGGAGCCCAGAAACCCTCGGGCCAGGCAGACCGCCCCAACGGCTCCAGGATGACCTTGTCGCCCTCTCGACGGATGCGCACGGCGGTTCCCTGGAAGCGGAATTCCCGCGGCAGGCGGACAGCCTGTGAGCGACCATTGCGGAACAGCTTGGCGGTATCTGCCATACGCCGACTCCTCGCGCTTTCGTTTTGGTATATCTCAATCTATACCATCGGCGCGCACCGGCAAGCCCCACGGGACCGCAGTGCCCCAGGCGTCAGGTTCCCGTTGGCGCGGAGCGTTGGCTGTGGTTGT
>CAITNQ010000548.1 GCA_903893785.1 uncultured Gemmatimonadota bacterium | reverse complement strand
GGTCCTGATGGCCGCCGCGCTGGTGGCCTGGCCGCACGGCCTCGGAGCGATCAGGGTCAACGCCCAGTCTGCTCGCCAGACCGTGCGGGTGGTCACCGACGCGGCCGGTAGCCGGCTGCAGGTCGATGGCCGCGACTTTCTCGTGCGGGGCATGAACTGGGATTACATCCCCATCGGCCAGAATTACGCCTTCAATCTATGGCAGCAACCGGACGAGGTGGTCCGCGAAGCCGTTGATCGGGAGATGTCGCTGCTGGCCGCCATGGGCGTCAACGCTATCCGCATCTCGACCGGGGTGCCACCACGGTGGATCAGCTACATCCACGAACGCTATGGCATCTACAGCATCATCAACCACTACGTCGGTCGGTACGGCGCCACGCTCGACGGGGTCTGGCACCCCACCATCGACTACTCGGACGCCAAGATGCGGCGTATGCTGGCCGCCGAGGTGGCCGCCATGGTGCAGACGTACCGCACCTGCCCGGGTGTACTCATGTACCTGCTGGGCAACGAGAACAACTACGCCCTCTCGTGGAGTTCCTTCGAGATCGAGGCTCTGCCCCAGGGCGAACGTGACGTGGCCCGCGCCCGGCACCTGTATTCGCTCATGGGCGAGATCGCGCGCGCCGCCAAGGTCGCCGATCCGGCGGTACCGGTGGCCTTGGCCAACGGCGACGTGCAGTACATCGATGTGATCGCGTCCGAATGCCAGGGACTGGACATCTTCGGCACCAATGTGTATCGCGGCATCTCTTCCGGTGATTTGTTCCAGGTGGTCCGCGCCAAACTGGGCCTGCCCGTGATGTACACCGAGTTCGGCTCCGACGCCTTCAACGCGCGGGCCGGGCGCGAAGACCAGGCCATGCAGGCCCGTTACCTGATCGGGCTGTGGCGCGAGGTGTACGACAACAGCGCCGGGCACACGGGCGTGGGCAATGCCATTGGCGGTTGTGTGTTCCAGTGGTCCGACGGCTGGTGGAAGTACAAGCAGGAAGAGCGCCTGGACGTGCACGACACCAACGCGTCATGGCCCGATGGCGGTTACGTCGAAGACTACGCCAAGGGCGAGAACAACATGAACGAGGAGTGGTGGGGCATCTGCGCCAAGGGTCTCCCAGACCGCCGCGGTCTGTACGAGCTCCATCCGCGTGCGGCCTATTATGCCCTTCGAGCGGTGTTCCGTCTGGATCCCTATGCCTCGGCCACCACCTCGGCCACCATCGCGGCTCACTTCGCTGCCATCACGCCCGCCGCAGCGCAACTGGAGGCAGGCGGCAGCACGGCGGCTCTGACCACGCAGGCGCTGGCGCGAGCCCGCCTGGCCGGCCTGCGGCTGAACTACGAGACGGTTTCCACCGGTGCCCGCCGCACCCGGCCACCCCAAGCCGGGGATCCGGAATTCACCGGATTCGACCGCATGCAATCGTTCTTCGTCGACTTCCAGGCAGACCCGAGTCCGGCGGTGACCGGTCGCCTGTCGCTCAACATCCGCGGCCATGTGCCCACCAACCCCATCGACCAGATCTTCTACGAGAACCGCAGCCCGGATCGCGTCAAGGTGTATCAGTCCAGCGTCAGCTGGGACGACCGCTGGTTCGGCCTGGACGCGTTCTACCGCACCGGCCACTTCCACTGGGGTTACGAAGGTGACTTCTTCGGCCTCTACCGCGAGGCCCACTACGGCGCCAACGTGGACCTATACGATTCCGAGGCGCCCGTAGGCGTCGAGGTCACCGGCAAACGCGCGCTCGCCGGGGTCAAGGCTGCCTTCGGCCCCCAACTCTGGTGGGGCGCCCCGCCGGCTGGATTGATCAAGGCCCGTCGCCAATTCGGCTCGATCGACGCCACCGCAATGTACGAGCGCGACATCGCCGGCACCGGCGCCTTCACGGTCGTCGGCTCTTCCATCGTCGCCCTCAGGCCGACGCAGAAGGCGACGCTGCAGCTGAAGACCACTCGCGGGTCGCTGGTGCTGGAGGCTGGCGGGATCTGGGCCGGCGCCAACCATCGGGGGGACGTGTTCCCGGTGTCCTCCGGCAGCGGCGACGGGTACCGACTGCTGCGCGACCGGGTCCGACGAGCCGACGAATACGGGGCCAAGATCCGAGTCTCGTCGGGAACGGGGCCGGTGCAGTGGTACCTGCAGGGCGCGGCCATGGGGTTGGTGGCCGACGGCGGCCCGACCGCCGTCAACAACCTAATGGCCTGGAGCCTGAAGGACTGCGGCAGCGGCAACCAACGCAACGTGATCGGCGGCTTCGCCTGGCGCTTAGGGAGCTTCCAGGTAGGCCCCAACTTCCTCTGGCAGAAACCCATCGTCGGGCCGCTGGCGAACGATGAGCGGAACCAGGGGATACAGCGTGACATCCTGGGCAACCCCTTCAGCGTGCGCGCGAACCGCGAGATGACCGGGGCCGAGGTGATGCTGGCCTGGGATCCGACGCCGGCCACGTGGTTGTTCGCCTGGGACAACGATGTGCGCGAGGACGCCCGCCTGGCTGGCAGCCTCGGCCTCGTTTTCCGCCACCGACCCACTTCCATGGACGCGGCCAACGGCTTCCTGGCCGACGGCATCACCCCCTTTGTCTTTGACGGGGCCACGCCGGCAAGCGATCTGTGGGAGGCCAATCTGCGGACCGTGTCGCGGCTCAGCCCGCGGCTGCGCCTGGCGGCCCATGCCTTCTGCGGTACGGCCGAGCCCAACCTGGCACCCGACCCCCGCCGAGTACGCCGCGCCGGTGGTGACCTGCGCCTGGCCGGCGGTAGCAACGCCGTCACGGCCTCGGCGAAGTTCAACGACTTCGGCCCGTACGACTATTTCCGTGATTTCAACCTGACCTACCCAGTGCAACTGGTGGGAGACATCGCCCACACCCTGGGTACGCCGGCCTGGTTCTACAACCAGCCGCAGTCCCAGGTGGGTCTGCGGGCCACCTGGCGGGCTCTCGACCAGCATTCGCTGCGTTACCTGGGCTTCCCGGCTGACCCCTGGGGCAGCGAGTGGGAGATTCGCACGTACATCAGGCTGGCCATGTAGTCACTGTTCGGGGCGTCGGCGTGATCACGCCGTGGCAAAGCACGCCACGGCGTGGTCCGGCGCCACAACCCGTAACTCGGGCCGCTCAGAGCGGCACCTGGGCGACGCCAGGGGACACCGCGGATGGAAACGGCAGCCGGTGGGCGGCTGCTGCAGACTGGGTGGGCTGCCGCCGATGCTCTCGCGCCCGCTGGGCTCGCCGTGCAGTGACGGGAAGGCACGCAACAGCGCCCGCGTGTAAGGGTGCGCCGGCTGCTGCCCGACCGGCCCCACGGGACCGATCTCCACCAACCGAGCCGCGTAGAACACGGCGATGCGGTCGGAAAACTGCAGCATGCGCCCCAGATCGTGGGTGATGAACAGCACCGAGAACCCGAGCCGCCGCTGCAGGGCACGGATCTGCTCCAGGATCTCCCGTTCGACGATGACGTCAAGGGCCGTCGTGGGTTCGTCCAGGATGACCAGTGCCGGCTCCAGCGCCAACGCCAGGGCAATGCCGACCCGCTGCCGCATGCCGCCGGAGAGCTGGTGCGCGTAGGAGTCCAGATGGGATGGCCCGATGCCGACCCGCTCGAGCAACAGGGCCGCCCGAGCGCGCCCCTGCGCCTCGTCGACGGCCGTATGCGCTCGCAGCGTGTCGACAATCTGCTCGCCGATTGTGATCACCGGGTTCAGGGCGTCCATGGCGCTCTGGAAAACCATGGCTAGGCGCCGCCAACGCACCTGCCGCAGCTCCTCCTCACTCAGGCTCAACAGGTTCGTCGAACCGAGCCACACCTGGCCTCCTGAGATCACCGCCGGCGGTGGGAGGATACGCAGGATGGCCTGGGCCAGGGTGGACTTGCCGCATCCAGACTCGCCCGCCAAGCCGACGATCTCGCCCGCCCCCACCTCGAAGGACACGCTGTCAACGGCCCGCACCGGGCCGCGGGCGGTGACGTAGTCCACCGCCAGGTCACGAACGGCCAGCAGAGGTTCACCCATGATCAGACACCACCGGCGTCGACGAGGAGGGCAGACAGTTGTGCTGTCGCAGGTAACCGCGCCAAACGCGCTCCAGCTGCAGGCGCGGATTGCTGATTTCATCGAAACCGGAATTGAGCATGCTGAGGCCGAACCCGACCAGCGCCACGCACAGGCCGGTGGGCGCAAACGTCCACCACGCGCCGGTAAGCAACGCCGCGTCGTTCTGGGCCCAGTAGAGGTTAGTGCCCCAGGTAACGGCGGCCACGTCGCCCAGGCCAAGGAACTCCAGGCCCACTTGCGCGCCGATGGCGTAGGTGGTGCTGCCGATCACCTGGGCCACCAGCAGTGAGGTCATGGTAGGCAGGATTTCCCGCGTAATGATGCGCAGGTCGGTTTCACCCGTCACGATGGCGGCGGCGACGAAGTCGCGCTGCCGCAGACTGAGCGTCTGCGACCGAACCACGCGGGCATTCCAGGCCCACCCGGTGACCGCCAGCACCAGGGCCACGGTGAAAGATCCGGTGGGCAGGTACGCCGCAATGACGATAGCCAACGGCAACCCCGGGATGACCAGGAAGACGTTGAAGAGCAGCGACAGCAGCGAATCCACCCGACCGCCGTAGAAGCCGGCCGTGATGCCCACGAGGGCGCCAATGAGGACGACCGTCAAGCCGACACCGAAACCGATGAGCAGCGACACCCGCGTGCCGGCGATGAGCTGGGCCAGCACATCCTGGCCCTGACCGGTGGTGCCCAGGAGATGGTGTGCCGACGGCGGCTGTAGCGGGGTGCCGACCAGGGCCTGGGGATCAGCGACACAATAGGGCCCGAACACGGCAACGGCAGCGAACAGCGCCAGGATAGCGGCGCCGCTGGCCGCCTTCCGATCGCCCCGGATCGCGTTCCACCACATCCGGAGGCCCAAGCCTCCACTGCTTCCGGCAGCCTTCATGCGACGGAGTCCCGAATACGCGGGTCGAGCCACAGGCAGACGACATCGACCAGCCAGTTAGCGCCGAGAACCGCCAGGGTGATGACCAGGAAGATCCCCTGCATCAGCGGGTAGTCCTGACTGCGTACGGCCTGCACCAGCAGGTACCCCTGCCCCGGGTACGAGAAAACGACCTCGGTCAGGAGCGACCCGCCCAGGACAAAACCCAGCGCCATACCGAAACCCGTGATGCTCGGCAGCAGCGCATTGCGAGCGGCGTAGCGCAGAGCCACGCGCCCCGGGGGCAAGCCTTTGGCGCGCGCCAGGTTCACGTAGTCCGACCCCAGCACGGTGATCATGGTGTTGCGCATGGACAGCAGCCAACCGCCCAGAGTAGCAACGACGATGGTCGCCACGGGCAGGAAGGCGTGGCGGATCACGTCGGCCACGAAGGCGAGCGACAGGCCGGGCGTGGTGTCGTCGGCATAGGCGTGGCCCAGGGGGAACCACCCGAGGGTGAAGCCAAGGACATACAGGGCTACCATCGCCAGCCAGAAGAAGGGCAACGCGCCGAGGAAGACCAGGGCCGGCGGCAGCCAGGCATCGGTAGCGCCCCGTCGCCACCAGGCGGCGGCCACGCCCAGCAGCGACCCAAGGGCAAAACTCACCAGGACGGCAGTACCGGCCAGGAGCAGAGTCCAGACCAGACCGGTGCCGATGACCTGGGCCACGGGCGCCGGGAAATAAGCCACCGAGACGCCCAGATCCCCGCGCAGCAAGTGGGCGACATAGGTCAAGTATTGGCGTCCCAGCGATTCATGCGTCAAGCCAAAGGTCTGGCGCAGCGATTCCATGGCTTCGGGGCTCAAGCGGCCGCGGAAGCGGGCGAAGAGCGCCGTCGCCGGGTCGCCCGGAATCAGGCGCGGCAGGAAGAAGTTCAGGGTCACGGCCACCCAGGCTGCCAGGCCATAGAAACCCAGGCGGCGGCACAGGAACCTCATGGCGTGCTCCCCCGCGGCGCCAGCGTGGTCAGCACCAGCAGGCATTCACCGCGGTCGAATTTGTTGGGCGAAGCGTCGGCGTACGGGTTGTCACGGGCGGGAAAACCGGCGAAGCGCCCGGTGTTGTATTCGGCCCAGGAGGGATTGGGGTAAAGCGGGATGGCGGGCGCCTCAGCGACGAACACCCGCTGCATCCGAGCCGCCAGCTGCAACTGTGCCCGCGGGTCGGCTTCGGTCTCGAAAGCCGTGAGGGCCCGCGTGGCCGCTTCGCTGCCGTAGCGATGCCAGTTGCCCATGGAGCTGACACCAAGGGGCTTCACCGTGGTCGACGACATCAGCCACTGGTAGAAGGTGTACGGGGTGGGCCCCTCGAACGACCATCCTAGGGTCAGGTCGAAGTCGCCCTCCTGGACGCGCTGGAACCAGGCGCTGAAATCATATGTATGGACCGTGGCGTCGATGCCCACGTCGCGCAGGCCACGGGCAATCACCTGCGCCCCGCGCACCCAGTCAGACCAACCCGAGACCGCAAGGATGTCGTAGCGCCACGGCGTTCCGTCGGGCGATCGCCGAACGCCATCGGCGCCCCGGCGGAATCCGGCCTGGTCCAACAGGGTCGCCGCGGCGGCCGGGTCGTGCCGCACCCAGTCCCCGGCGGCCACGGCGGCCGAATCACGCCAACCCACGAAGGCATCGCTCAAACCCGTGGCGTCGGCGGGCCGCGAGTAGCGGTACAGCGCCACGTCGACCAGTAGCTCGCGATCGATGGCCAGGCTCAGGGCTTTGCGCACGCACACATTGTCAAAGGGTGCCCTGGCCGTGTTGGCGTAGAGGAAAATGGTGCTGCCAGTCAGCGGGAACCAGTAGCCGTGCGAAGCCGGCTGCCGCTGGACGAACACCCGGTCGACAGCCGGCACGAAGTTGCCGGCCCAGTCCACCTCGTCGAAAACCAGGGCCAGGTTAGCGCGGTCGTTGCCAGGGAAGGCCGGGAACCGAAGGGCATCCACCCGGGGCAATCCAGGCTGCCAGTAATGCGGATTACGGCCCAACTCGTACACCTGGGCCTGGAAGCGGCGCACCTCGGTGAAGGGACCGGTAGCCACAGGGTTCTCGTTGGTGAAACTGACCGGGTCGGCCACCGTTGACCAGATGTGCTCAGGGACAATCGGTTGGGCGACAATCTCGTCGGCGCCGGGAATGAAGCGCCGCGCGAAGCGGAATGCAACCGTGGTGTCGTTGACGGCGCGGACTTCGGACAGGAAGCCCCAGACACCGCGCCGATCGAGCGGCGGGTACTGCCGCAGCAGGCCAAAGGTGAAGGCCACATCGCGGGCGGTGAAAGACCGGCCGTCGGACCACTGGACGCCCTGCCGCGTGGTCACCTGCAGGACCTGGTTGGCCTCGCGCCACTCCTGGCGCACCGCCAGCCACGGGACCATCTCACCCTTGACGCTGTTGAAGACAAAGAGCGGTTCGTAGATGCCGGCCAGAGTGGGCCACCGCGCCGCCGTCGCCGTGGTCAGCGGGTTGAAGTTGCGCCCCCAGGAGGCCTGCTGTTCCTGCGACACCACCAGGACATTGTCCGGCAGCGGCGGTCGCTGCCGACTGCATCCGGCCAGGAGCGCCGGCAGAGCCATAGCGAACAGGAGCCGATGGGCGATACGACGCATGAGCACGTGGACAACCCCTATTGGTAGACCCGCACGTAGTCGACCAGCAGGCTCTGGGGGAACAGGGTCTGCGGGCTGGGCGCGCCGACGAAGCCACCGCCCACAGCCAGGTTGAGGATGATGTTGTGGGGGTGCAGAAAGACCCAAGGGGCCCCCGCGGGCAGGTCCGCCGGACGGGCGCTGAAGAACACCTGGTCGTCAAGGAGCCAGGAAATGCGGGTTGACGTCCATTCCACGGCATAGACGTGGAAATCCGTGTCCAAGCGGCCGCCAGGGTAGTCGTAGCGCCGAGTTACCGCATTGCCGCCCGAGTAGCCGGGACCGTGGAGGCTGCCGTGGACCGTGGCGGGTTCCTGACCGCGGTATTCCATGGCGTCAATCTCGCCGCAGGCAGGCCAGCCCGCGGTGGCGAGATCAGCGCCCAGCAGCCAGAAGGCCGGCCACAGGCCCTGACCCAAAGGCACGCGGATGCGGGCCTCGAAGCGGCCGCCCGCCTGGGCAAACCGACCCGTGGTGCTGATTCGCGCCGAGGTGTAGGCACAACCCTGGTACAGCTCGCGGCGGGCGGTGATGGCCAGATGGCCGGCGCCGTCCAGCGCCACGTTCTCGGGTCGCGCGGTATCGTACTCGAGCTGTCCGTTGCCCCAGTCTGTGCCCAGGTCAAAGGCCCAGCGGCCGGCATCGGGCAGCTGTCCGGCCGGGCCCTCGAACTCGTCCTGCCAGACCAGCTCCCACTCCGACCGGGTCGGTGATCCCCCGCAGCCGATGGACCCGATGAACCCGGTGAACCCAACCACGACCAGTGGGGCCCATCGCCGCACGCCCCCCAGCCAGGCCAGCCAGGCGTGACAACGCGCCCTGCGCCTCATCGCGAGGCCACCCAGGCCCGTACCACGGGAATCAACCGCGCGTCCGCCAGAGCCGCATCCAGCACCAGGGTCGCCGCACCCAGGGCGATGGACTGGGGACCGAGGTTGCTGGTCGTCACCTCGGTGGCCGCGCGTGATGTCACCAGGGCGCGGCGGCTGATCACCTCGCGCACCGGCTCGAGAAGCACATCGCCCAGTCGGCTGAGCCCACCTCCCAGGATGACCAGACGGGGATTGAGGATGTTAAGCAAACCGGCAACGGCAATACCCAGGTACCCCGCCGCCTCCCGGGCGACGCGCAGCCCCAATGGATCGCCCGCCAGGGCCGCGTCCTCGATCGAGGTAATCGTCGGTCGGGTGCGTGCCAGGGCGCTCCCCGGGTATTCGCCCAGTAGTTCGGTGCAGCGCTCCACCAGGGCGGCGGTGCCCACCAGGGTGGTCAAGCAGCCACGCAGTCCGCACAGGCACAGCTTGCCCTGCGGATCCATGGCCAGATGGCCGATCTCACCCGCCACGCCAGTGGCCCCGCGGTAGATGGCACCGCGGAGAAAGTGACCTGAACCGACCCCGGTCCCCAGTTTGACGTAGGTGAAGTCCTCGACGCCGCGGCCCCCACCCCAGCGGCCTTCAGACAGGGCACCGAGGTTGGCATCATTATCCACGAACAGCGGCACCTGGTACCGCCGAGCCAGGGACCGTAGCCCCGCCCGACCTCCCCATGCCGGCAGCACAATCTCTGAGAAGCGGTCTGGATGCGCGGGGTCGACCGGGCAGGGCGCAGCGACGCCGATACCGATGAGCAGGCGACTGCTACCGGGCAACTCGGCCAGGCATGCGGCGCAGCATGCCGCCATGAGCGCGCGAGTCCCCACCGGATCGTCGCGGACCGGATGGGGTTCGTTCTTCCAGACCAGGACCCGGCCGCGCAGGTCAATCAACGCCACGCTGACGTGCGTGGCTCCCATCTCGACCCCCAGGCAGTAACCGGCGCCGTCGTTGAACTCCAGCATCGCGGGCGGCCGTCCGCCTTGGGGGCGGGCCATCCCGGCGGGGATCACCAGCCCCATCTCCAGGAGGTCACCGACGACCTCCCCGGCGGTCGAGCGAGAGAGCCCCAGACGCCGGGCAATCTCGGCCCGCGAGGTCTGGCGCTCTTCCCAGATCAGCCGCATTACCGCGTGCAGCAGGGGGCTCGGTCGCGTCAGGATCACGGCCCTACCGGTGGAACAGGAGGTGGTCGACGAACAGCGTTCGGGTGTCGCCGGACAGGACGATCTGGGCCAGGTGCGCCCGCCCCGTCAGCTGCGTGAAGCCCGACAGCGGCACGTCCAGGTTAGCCCAGGTGCCCGGGGTCAGCGCCGGCGCCGAGGTTCCATTGAGGGTGATCTCAGACTCACGGTCGTCGCCGCAGTTGGCGCAGCCGCTGTAAACCCCGTCAGGGCCGAAGTCAACCAGTTTCACCTTGAGCACGGTGCCGGAGGGCGTCCAGGCATCCAGGTGCAGGTGAGTCATGGCCGTGGCGTCGATCAGGTGATTGGTGAACTCGATGCCGGCATAGGAAAGGTTGGTGTAGACTTTGGCCAGATGGCCGCCGATGGTAATGTCGGCCACGTCAGCACGGTCCCAGTCAGCCGACCACTTGTCGACCGGAACGTTCGTGTACAGCGCGCTGAAGAGCGCGAGGACGTTGGCGGCGCCGAACGTGGGCACGGGCGCCGCCATCGGCGGCGGTTCGTTGGCCGTGATGCCGATACTGCCGGCGGCAGCCACCCCGCCGAGGTGAGCGCTGATGCTCGCGGTGCCCGACGCCCGCACATGGATGACGCCGCGCGACACCGCCGCCACCGACGTATCGGTGGAGGTGTAGTCGAAGTATTCCGGCATGTGCGCCACGACCTGACTGACGCCGGCAATGTCGAAGGTGGTCCGCGTAGCATTGGTGAGGGCAAGGTTGGAGCCGGCGAAGGTCGTCTGGTTGGAGGACGACAGCGCGGGCCGGGGGTTGGCGATCACGGTGGTGTACACGAACCGTATCTCATCCATCCACACGGTCAACCCAGTGGTGCTGCGCGTGCTGTCGGCGAAGAAGAACAGCCCCTTTTCGACTTCCAGACGCGCGGGGAGCGGAATGGGGATCAGGACCTGCGCCCACTCAGTACCCACTGGGATAGCAGCGCGACTGGCCTCGAACCGGGACGTGCCGGTGTTGTCGTTGCCCAACCCCGCCACATCAAGGGACGCAGCCCGGTCGGCCTTGATGTACAAGCTGAGCGCATTGTAGCCGGCCAGACTCCGCGCACGGCTGGTGACCAGGGCCCCGCCGGAATAGCCGCTCCCCGACGCCGGTACGGTCACCTTGAGCGAGGCCGTACCCTGGTATCTCTCGGCATTGTCGATGGCCACCGCGTCCAGCTTGGAGCCCATGAAGGCCTGGAAGCCCACGTGGTCGCCGAAGGTGTCGGCGAACACCACTGGATCCGTGTTCGGGGGCCAGGCTTCGGTGGGCGCCTGGCGGGAGCAACCGGAAGCTCCCGCCAGGCAGGCAATGGCCAGACCGACCGTCCGCAGGCAGGTACTGAGCGCCATGTCAACTCCTCTGCCGGTCCTCTGTCGCGACCGGACTGCGTCCAGATAGACACCGCCACCAGCCGCGGGGGCCTCCCCGCCGGACGGCGATCGACGACGCGCTCAGCGCTGACCGGCGCGGAGCCAACCCCATGATGACGACTGGACAGCGGTGGGCCCAACGACGACCTCGGGCGCAAAGCTGATGTTGTCGTAGAAGATGCCCGAGCCCTCGTAGTTGGTCGCGGTGCTGGCGAACCCGAACTGCAGGATCTGGCCAACCAGTGCGGCATCGATCGGGATCGAGACCGAGTACGACTGCCACGTGTCGGGAATGGCTGTCATGTCGGCAGTGAGCATATGCGTCATCTGCCAGCCGTTGTTGGGGTCGAGCGTCTTGATGAAGGCCACGGCCGTGCTGGCGCCGGTCAGGTTGCCCTTCTTGGCGCTGAACGAGAGCGACCAGGTCTTGCCCACGTCCTCGGCGGCTACCGACATCTCCCGGTAGACATTGGCCTCCACGAAACTGCCCTTGGCGTGGTCGGCGTTGTTGTAGTCGTTGTACACGCTCAACTGCTGCGTGCCTTGATCGGTGCCGCCCTGACCGGTCTCGACGGCGCTGAAGGCGGCGCCGCCGTTGGGGGCCGGGTACGGGCCATAGCCGTACAGGTAGTCATGGGTGGCACTGAACACATTGCCGTACACGACCCAACCGTCGTTGGCCAGCGCGTTGGGGTCAGACTGAACCAGGGCCTCGAAACCCTGGCCGTACGAGGTCACCGCAGCCTGGGCCCAAGCGGGGCTCAACAAAGCGACCACCGCCAGCATTCGGCAAGCACGACCGGTCATACTCTCTGCCTCCTGTGCGAAAACACCTACGGGTGAGAAGGTTGACACCAACGGTTCAGGGGCGCGTGTCAGACAACGTTGACGGTCAACAGTCAGAAACATTTAGGGGCCCCATGCGGGGCTGGCGCGCGGTCCGTTTGCCGGCGCCCCTACGACCGCGGTCGCAGACCCAGTCACCCGATGATCCACTGGGCCGGAGGCCGGTTGCACAAGGACTGGGCGCCTGGCTTTGTTCGGCCGGCGAACAAAGAATGACGCGTGAGCCCGGTGATGTCAAGTTCTTTTCGCGCCTGGGCCGGCACGGATGCCGGACGGCCGCGGCGTG
>CAITNQ010000547.1 GCA_903893785.1 uncultured Gemmatimonadota bacterium | reverse complement strand
GATTGCTCAACGTTGCCTCAGCCTGTTAGTCGTGCCCTGCGTGGCGCTGGCCGCCATGGTCGCCTTCGGCGTGGCGCAGCTGCGGGAGATCGATTCGCGCGCTGCCTTCATGGCCGACAATGTCACGCCCAGTCTCAGCCTGCTGGCCAATGTGGGCCATGACATCATCACCATGCAGACCAGCGTGGCCGGGCACCTGGTGGACGCTGACCCTGCGGCGCTGGCCGTCGCGCGGGCCGCGTTTGACTCGGCGCACGCCGACCTTTCCCTGGCCCTGCAGCACTACTCCGACAGCCTCCTGGTGGACGAGCACGACGCCCGCCACCTGGCCAGTTGCCAGCTGCAGTTGGAGCGCTGGACCGAGGTCGCCG
The DNA here is from genome assembly GCA_903893785.1 of uncultured Gemmatimonadota bacterium. Classification (GTDB taxonomy): domain Bacteria; phylum Latescibacterota; class UBA2968; order UBA8231; family UBA8231; genus CAITNQ01. The sequence continues at coordinate 5,169 of CAITNQ010000547.1, read as the reverse complement.
TAAGGGTAATGGACCTGACCGCCCGCGGCGACCAGGCTGCCGCTGCCCAGTTGGCCAATGGCACCCTCGAGGCGCTCAACGCACCATTGCTGGTGGCCCTCGATGAGTGGATCCGCTACAACGAGTTCCTGTCGGCGGCATCGAAGGCGCGGGTCCACGAATCCATCGCGGATGCCCGCCTCGGCCTGCTCGGGCAGGTTGTCGGCCTGTTCGGCGCGGTGGTGATCGTTTGGGTCCTGGCCTACGGGACCCTGGTTCGGCCTCTGCGGGCCCTCGACGAGGCCGTTTCCGCGGTTACCGCAGGCGATTACACGCGACCCATACCTGCCACCGATGCGCGGGGCGAGATCGGGGCTCTGTCCCGCTCTATTGGCCTGCTGCAGCAGGCCTCGTTGGCGCTGGAGGGCGAACGTTGGATCCAAGAACGAACCGGGCAGGTGGTCGGCGCGCTGCTGCAGGCCAGCGATGTCGACGCCTTCGGTCGGGCCCTGGTGACCCAGCTCAGCCAGGAACTGGGGGGCGCCGTATGGTTCCATGTGCCCGATACGGCTGCCGGGGCACGCCTGCGATGTGTGGCGTCGACCGCGGTTGCCGAAGGCACAACGCCGGCGGCAATCCCGCCGGGCTGGGGCGCCCAGCTGGTTGACGAGAGCGTTCGCCAGCGCGCCGTCCTCACTCTGAACCCGGGGGCCGCCCCGGCGGGCGCCAACCCACCGGCGGCCCTGGAGCTGACAGCCTGGCCCCTGGTGCTGGCCGACAGCGCGCCCCTGGGCGTGGTGCAGGTGGCGCCGGGCAGACCCCTGATGCCGCGCGAGCGGGCCTGGCTGCAGGGGCTCATGCCGCGGGTGAGCGTGGTGCTGCAGAGCGTTCAACGGCTGCTGGCATCGCTCGACCAGGCGGCCTCCGTGGCGCGCCAGACGCAACAGCTGCGCGAAACCGAAGCGTGGTACCGGCAGCTGGTGGAATCGGCCCCGGACGGGCTGGTGGTGCTGGAACACGGGGGACAGGTGGTCGCGGCCAACCGGCAGGCCGAGGCCGTGTTCGGCTACGAGCCCGGGGCCCTGCTGGGCGTGCCCATCGCCGCGCTCGTCGAGGGCGAAGCCGCAGCCCGTCTGTGGGCAGCGGCTGGTGACAGCTCGCTGGCGACCCACCGTGGCGCATCCAGACGAGCGGACCTGGTCGCCGTCACCGCGCTGCGCCCTGACGGTCGCCGCCTGCCGGTCGATATCGAGATGTCGCCCATGGAGCCGGTACCCGGGCGTCCAGGCAGCGTCTGCCTGGCCGTGCGCGATGTCTCGGCGCGCGAACTGGCCGCCTCTGAGATGCGCCAGTTGAGCCGCGCCATAGAGCAGACATCGTCGTCGGTGGTGATCACTGACCTGACCGGCGCCATCGAGTACGTGAACCCTCACTTCACCGAGGTGACCGGCTACACCCTGGCCGAGGTGCGCGGGCAGAACCCTCGCATCTTGAAGTCAGGCGAGACACCGCCCGAGGTGTACGTGGAGTTGTGGCAGGCGATCACCGCCGGCAGTGTCTGGCGCGGTGAGCTGCACAACAAGAAGAAAAACGGCGAGCGCTTCGTTGAGTGGGTCGTTGTCTCGCCGGTCAACGACGCCCACGGGCGGCCGACGCACTATGTCGCGATCAAGGACGATATCACGGAGCGCAAACAGGCGCAACGCCTGCTCGAGTTCAGTCGTTACGTGGTTGAGCATGTCGGCCCCATGTTCTACCTCGATCCGGACACCGGCGAAGCCGTATACGCCAATCGGCGCGCGCTGGAACACCTTGGCTACACGGCTGAGGAGTTCGCCGGCAAGTGCCTGCCCGATTGGGACCCTGACTTCGACCCGGCGGCGCTGCGGCCCTCGTTCAACCACATCCGTGACTCCGGTCAGCCCATCCGGCTCGAAACCCGCCATCGCGGCAAAGACGGGCATCTGGCTAATGTCGAGGTAACTGCTTTTGTGGCGCCGGGGTACGAGCGCGACCTGTTGATCGCCACGGTCACCGACATCACCGAGCGTCGTCGCGCCGAGGTCAACCTGCAGCTCAACCGCGTCGTGGTCGAGAACTCGGGTCCCATCGTCTGGGTGGACCTGGACACCGAACGGGTCGTGTACGCGAACGTCGCGGCTCAGGCCCACCTCGGCTACACCGCCGACGAACTGGCGGTCACGCCGATCCGGCAGTGGGCGCCCGACTTCATGGCCGAGCGCCTGGCAGCGGAATATGGCCGCGCTCTTGAGGGGACCACCACCACCATCCAGACTCAGCACTGCCGCAAAGACGGCACCCTGATCGACGTCGCCGCCACGCTGTTCGTCACCGACTACGATGGCCGCCGGCTGTTGGTCGGCTCGGTAACTGACCTGAGTGACCGCCGGCGGGCCGAGCAAGCAGTCGCCCACGAGCGCGAGCAGTTGCAGCGACTGCTGGACACGGCGCCCGTGGGCGTTGGCATCTCGGTCGACGGCGTCATTCGGTTCGCCAATCCGCGGATCGGCGAGTTGGTAAACCTGGCTCCCGGGATGCCGACCGAACCCTCTTATGTCCACGCCGAGGATCGCGAGCGCATCGTGGCGACGGTGGCGCGCGATGGCGTGGCCCTGGACATCGAGGTCCAGATGTATGGTCCGGACGGCGCTGTCCGCGAGGTCCTGGCCAACTACATGCAGACCGAGTGGGAGGGCGAAACAGGGCTGCTCGGTTGGCTTACTGATATCAGCAAGCTCAAGGCGGCCGAGGCGGAGGTGCTCAGGGCTCGCCTGCTGGCCGAGGAGGCGACGCGCGCCAAGAGCGAGTTCCTGGCCAACATGAGTCACGAGATCCGCACCCCGATGAACGCCATCATCGGGATGAGTCACCTGGCCCTGGAGACCGAGCTGAACCCCAAGCAGCGCAACTACATCCAGAAGGTCAACGCGTCCGCCGACCACTTGCTGGGGATCATCAACGACATTCTGGACTTCTCCCGCATCGAGGCCGGTCAGCTGTCTGTCGAGCAGGTGGATTTTGGCCTCGACGACGTCATGGAGAACCTGGCCGATCTGGTCGGTCTGAAAGCCGAGGAGAAGGGGTTGGAGCTGCTCTTCAGTGCCGCTCCCGGGGTCCCCACGGCGCTGGTGGGCGACCCCCTCCGGCTCCGGCAGGTGCTGGTCAACCTGGGCAACAATGCCGTCAAGTTCACTAATCAGGGCGAGGTGGTTGTCGGCGTCGAGCTGGTTTCGCAGATGCGCCGCGAAGTCGAACTGCATTTCTGGGTGAAGGACACGGGTATCGGCATGTCCGCCGAGCAGGTCAAGCGCCTGTTCAGGCCCTTCAGTCAGGCAGACACATCGACCACCCGAGTGTACGGTGGCAGCGGCCTGGGCCTGGCCATCTCGCGTCGCCTGGTGGAACTCATGCAGGGCGAGATCTGGGTCGAGAGTGTGCCCGGAGTGGGTTCAACTTTCCATTTCCGCGCCCGTTTCGGCCTCCAGTCAGGCGGCGAACCGACGCGCATGCTGCGGGCTGACGAGTTGGCGGGTCGGCGCATGCTCGTGGTCGATGACAACGCCTCGGCCAGGGAGATCCTGGCCGATTTGGGCGTGATCCTGGGTCTGCGGGTGGAGGTGGCCGGCGACGGCGCTACGGCGATCGACATGGTGGCCGCGGCCGAGGCCGCTGGTCGGCCGTACGACGTGACGCTGGTCGACTGGCGCATGCCGGGCATGGACGGAGTCAGCTGCGTCCGGCAGCTGCGCGCCGTCCACCCTGACCGGCCGACGGTTATCATGGTGACCGCCTTCGGACGCGAGGAGGCCCAACAGGCCGCCGCCGAGCAGGGCGTGCAGATGACCGCAGTCCTGACCAAACCAGTGACGCCTTCGACGTTGCTGGAGGCCATCGGGACGGCGCTGGGGCGCGATCGCGCTGCGGACCCCCGTGGGCGACGGGTATGGGGCGCGCAGGCGGCCGATGTGCGGGCCATCCAGGGCGCCCGGGTCCTGCTGGTGGAAGACCATCCGATGAACCAGGAACTGGCGCTGGAACTGCTGGGCAATGCCGGCGTCGAGGTCACCGTGGCCAACGACGGCGCTGAGGCCCTGGCGATGCTGGCCGGCGGCGCTGTCTTCGACGGCGTCCTGATGGACTGTCAGATGCCCGTCATGGACGGGTACGAGGCGACCCGGCGCCTGCGGGCCAACCCGAACTGGGCCGGTCTGCCGATTATCGCCATGACCGCCAATGCCATGGCGGGCGACCGCGAGAAGGCGCTCGCCGCCGGGATGGATGACCACATCGCCAAGCCCCTCGACGTCGGTCGCATGTTTGCCACGCTGGCGCGATGGATCGTCCCGTCCAGGTCCGCGGTCAAGGACGACCCCGAGCCGGTGGCCGCTACTGCAGCCCTCGCCCCGCCGCCCTTGGCCCTGCCGGCGCTGGACCTGCCGGGTATCGACGCGCGGGCCGGGCTGGCCATCACCCTGGGCAGCGAACGGCTGTACCGCAAGCTGCTGCAGCGGTTCCTCGACAGCGAGCAGGACTTCGCCACGCGCTTCGCGACAGCCCGCCAGGAGGCCGATCCCACCGCCGCGATACGCGCTGCCCATACGCTCAAGGGCACGTCGGGTAGCATCGGTGCCAAGGGACTGGCCGCCGTCGCCGCCCATCTGGAGGCGGCCTGCGCCGACGGGGACCCGGAGCGGATCGAAAACGCGCTGGCTCGCACGCTGGCCGAACTCAAGCCGGTCACGGATGGACTGGCCCAGTTCCTCGCCGTTCCTTGCCCGGCGCCCACGTCCAGTGCCGTCGCTCCCGACGAGGCCGTGGTAACGGCGATGCTCGCCGAGCTCGAGGAGAAACTGCAACGCGACGATCCCCTGGCCGGTTCGTTGGCCGGTTCGTTGGCCGATGCCGTCGCCAATACGCGTCTGGCCCCGGCCGTGTCTCTGCTGTGCCAGCACGTGGCCCGGTACGATTTCGGCGAGGCGCTGTCACAGCTGTCCACGGTTCGTGCCCTTCTCGGCGCAGTGGAGGCGCCGCCGCCATGACCGACCCGACTGCTCCTCGCCGGCCCTGCATCCTGGTGGTCGATGACACGCCAGCCAACATCGATGTGCTCGTCGGCCTGCTTCAGGCGGACTATGACCTCAAGGTGGCCAGTCGCGGCGCCCGAGCCCT
>CAITNQ010000546.1 GCA_903893785.1 uncultured Gemmatimonadota bacterium | reverse complement strand
CAGCAGAGCGGTCGTCTCGCGCAGTTGCGTCGCCACTGAGTAGGGTCCGCGCAGCAGCGTGGGGTACATGACGCGGATGCCGGACCCATCGGTCAGCTCGCACATGCGCTCGTAGAACTGGTGGGTCCGCGGCGCCAGGCCACCGGCGGTGAGGTTGACGGTTCGGAGCAACGACAGATCGCGCTGGCCCAACAGCGGGTGCTGCTGGTCCGCCCAGGGCGCCTGACCGACCGGGAAGACGACGGCAGCCCCGAACAGGCTAGCGTCAAGGGCGGCACCGAAGGAGACGAAGGCAGCGGGTTCGAAATAGCGGTTGCAGCGCAGGTTCGCCGCTTCCCACAGGGCGTAACGCAGCTGTCCGGCCAGTTGCGCCTCGGCGGTCTCGTAGTACGCGGGGCAGTCGATGCCCACCACCGCGGCATACCCGGCGATGTCGAGGGCCATGGTGAAAGGGGCCTCGCGCCGACGCGCCGAAACGCCTCGCCAGCGCTCGATCAGCCAGGGCTCATCGGCGTTGGACCAGTACTGGCGGTTGCGCTGGTTCTCGGCCGAGCCGCAGACGCGGTGGTACTCCTCCAGCAATCGGTGGATCGGCAGTTCGCGGCTCGCGCTCATGGCCATAGCCTCCAGGTGGCGTGGGGCACTCCCCAGCAACAAAGCAACCGGCCAAGGGCTGCGGGCGTCAACCCTCGGGTAACTGCCGGGGCATTCGCCGGGGCCGCCAACCCGCCCACCCGCGCCTGCCACGGGCCCGGTTCGGCGACGCGCGTGGCGGCAACGGCGAGCGCCCCCGGCAGAGCGCAACCGGCGAACCGATGTAGAACCGGTACCCGCCGGGGCACTGCCAAGCCCAACCGCCGCCGGACCAAGCGGCACGCGGCGGCCACGGACCTCCGAGCGGCCGCCGCAGCCGGAGTGGGCCGGACAGACGCTTGACGCCGATCTACTCCAGCCCGTCTCTACTCGCCACGGACCGGCAGCGCGCACCCGGGGCAGCCAGTCTCGCAACCCCCAACGGACTGCCGCTGGAACGCGAACGCTCAGCGGCTGGAAAAGGAACAGCACATGGGCATCCAGCTGGCGATTGACAGCGGCATCTGCGGCTTCCAGACCCAGGTCACCGCCGACAGCGACGACGGGCAGAACGTACGGCTCCAGATCACCAGCACGTGCGAGAAGATCACGGCTTACGGGCAGGCCCTGGCGGATCAGGGAACCGTGGACGGCTACGCCGAGATCGGCGCAGGGGCAGCCGGCGTGGTGCTGGGCACGGCTCGCGCCCACTTGTGCGGATGCTGCGCCGGCTGCGTGGTACCGATCGGCCTTTTCAAAGCCGTGCAGGTGGCGGCCGGCGTGGCGCTGCCCAAGGATGTGACGATCCGCATGGCGCCGGCCTGAAGGCCGCACCTGGCGCCCGGCGGACACGGCAACGCCGCGATCCACGGCAGGCGCTGGCGGGCCGGGCACCTGACGGCAGGCCGCTCGCCCGGACCTGGGTCTCGACGCTACGCCTTGCCGGCAGCCGGCACCGATCGCCCCCAGGGCCCGCGGGCCGTCGGCGGCGCCTGGGGCGGGTGGTCTCCGGAACTGACGGCTGGCCGCAGAAGCACCGGATCGAACCTGAAGCATCGTCCCGGCGGGTACTCCGGGTTACTCCGGCCACCACTCGGGTTGGCCGCCTAATGACGCCGTGCCAGACGGCCCCTGGGGCATGGATCGCCCCCGCGCCGCAACCGACGGGCGAGGGCGATCCGGTGCAGTGGCGCGCGGGCTCCTTACCTCTCCTGGCGCAGCGCCGCGGCTTTCTGATCATCGTAGCCAAGGGCCGTGAAGTCCATCACCCCGTGCTCGGAGTGGCACCGGTTGCAGGTCAGAGCACCGGTTCGACGGATGGCATGGCTGATCTCCAGGCTGGCGTCCTGAGGCAGCCAACGGGGCTCAACGTGACGCAGGGCGGCGGCATCGCGATACGCGCCCCGGTTCCAGCCGTCAATGTCCATGTACCCCATGAACCGGTTCATCATGTACATCTGGAACATCCGGCCGTACATCTTGCGCATCATCGGGTGGCGCATCTCGACCTTGGCGGCGCTGTCAGGGTTGCCGGTAGTGTAGTAGGTGCCCAGGTTGTAGGGCACGAACATGCCGCCGAATGGCCCCATGTTCTGCAGATCGATGTGCTGCCTGCCGTTGAACACCTTCATGGCATATATCTTCGACGACCGGCCCTGGCGAGCCAGGGGCCGCATGGTCCGTTCGTACCACCCTGCGTAGTCGTAGTTCCTGTACTCGGGCCACACGTCGCCAGGACGGTAGAACCGATACCGGTTGCCGCCGTCAGGGTGATCGCCGATGGGGTTGCCCAGGAAGGTGGCGTCGCCATTCCACCACACATACGTGATCGCCTTGCCGGGTTCGGTCTCCTTGGCGATGTCGGTGTAGACCCAAAGGCCGGGCTCGGCCTCGAAGGACGGGCGGGCGAAGTCGCGCCGCGTGGCGTTGTCGGGGTGGAGCGAAGGGATGTGGCACGTCTGGCAGGCAACCCGGTCCGTGTGCGCGTTGAGCTGGTTGACCATGGCCGCGTCGCCGTTCTGGTGCGGCGCCGCCGTGTGGCAGGCCTCGCAGGCCACCTCGACCGCGGGTAGGTCGTTGGCCATCATGGTCGTGGTGTGCGTGCCCTTGGCGATGTAGTGCCCCTGGGTCAGATGGCAATCGATGCAGGCTACGCCCGCAGCCGCATGGACATCCCATGACGGGCTGAATGGCGTCCCCCGCTTGCTGCCCGGGTGCTTGACTCGCGGGCGGTCAGCGCCGGGGTGGGTCAGGCTCTCCATGAACGACGGATCGGCGGGGTCGACATACAGATCGCCGCCCATGTTGTGCTGATGGCACCGCAGGCAGGCCTGTGAGACCGGGCGGGTCACCGCGACGGCGGCCCGCAGCGAGCGATCCTGCCCCCAGGCATAGCGCCCATCATCGCCACGCACCACCTGTTTCTGGTTCATGTCGTAGGCCACCGAGTGGCAGATCAGGCAGTCGACGGCCTCCTGCTCGCGCCCCAGGGCGCCGTAACGCGGCATCATCTCCCCCAACGGGGCGGTCGGCTGTCCGCCGATGTGGCACTGGCCGCACCCTTCGGAGAGCGTGTCACCCGACGCCAAGGGTACTGCCATGGCCCAGGCGGTCATGGCGAAAGATCCGGGTTTGGGGCACGGCCGGTCGATCTTGCCCATGCGGAAACCGTCGGCGCGCTTGCCGTTGAAGCCGTACACATTGGGGTGGCTGGAGCTGTAGAAGCGGTAGTGCGCTGAGGTCGTCAGGTTGTGCATCAGGTCTTCGCGGCGTTCACGTCCAGTGACCCGGTCGCGATAGGTGATCTTCGCGTGGCACCGCAGACATGTCGCCGGCCCTTCGTACCTGGTGATACCGGCCTGCCGGAACCGCTCGATGTGGGCGAACCCCTGGGGGTACTCGGCGGCCAGGGAAGCGGCCACGCCGTCCAAGCCCAGTGTGTCACCGACAGCCGCGACGAACCGGGTCTCGATCGGCCGGCTGGTCGGCGGCAGCATCTGGTTGATCATACCCGACCACACACCGCAACCAACCCACATTGTCGCGGCAGACAACAGTACGAGTCTCGCCATACGTGGGGACACTGCAGACTCCTTTCGCCGTCGGGAGCGCCAGGTTGACTGGCACGCGGGGTGGGACCGAACGGATGAGTGCTGCAAGCCAAACACGGGGGCCGCGGTGTTGAGGTCAATGGTCTGCGAAGGGCCCGCGATCACGGTAATGGAAAGACGACCGCGCCGGCCCACGGGTACTCGGTAGCCTTCGCGGTTGTCGAGGCAGAGGTGGCCGCCGCCGGGGGCTGTCGGGCGTGATTCACTTGCGGATTGCCGGTGGACGACCTACGATCATGGCGGGACAGGGGCGGCAGGCCGGCGCTGCGCGGGAACCGCCGGGTCCACGGTGCGCGGCCGTCCATGGGCAGCACCCCGGACCCCGTCGGGCCTGGCCCGGTGTCGTCCAGCGGCAGCCCCGGGTTTGGGCACGGAACGGCGCCAGGGGGCGCGATCAGGATTCTGGTCGTCGCCCTGGGGGCGCGCCGGACCGTCCATGGGCAGCGGTTCGGACCCGGCCGGGCCCGGCCCGATGCCGTCCAACGGCTGCCCCGGCGTTGGACGCCGAACAGCGCCAGGCGGCACGGCCCGCGCTGGGGTCGTCGGCGTGGGAAATCGCGGGGCCACCACCAAGGCGAGTGGCGACCAATCGGCGCTGCGGCGGCGACTCGCGGCGATCGCGCGCGCGAAGCAGCGCCGCTCAGAGCGCGGGCGAAGAGGGCGAGAACGCGTCATGAGAATCACCATGTTCACGTCGGCCCGCAACGGCATGCCGTACCTGGAAAACTGCCTGCGCAGCATCCTGGTGGCGGCGCAGGGGCTCGACGTAGAGATCCTCTACGCCGATGCCTGCTCAACCGACGGCAGCGCGGCCTGCGCTCGCCGTCTGCTGGGCGCCGACAGGGTCCGCGTGGAACCCGATGGCGGTTTCGGTGATGCGGTCAACAAGGCGCTGCCGCGCGCCACGGGCGAGGTATTCGCGGCCTTGCCGGCCGATGATCTTCTCGCTCCGGACGCCCTTCGCCACGTAGCCGCGGCCTTCACAGCCCAGCCGCAGGCCGGCTGGGCCATCGGCATGTACGACATAGTTGACGCGGCGGAGCGTCCCATCCGGCCCCTCCACAAAGGGTACAAGAACTTCGCGGTGCGCCATTTCCATCGCTGGTGGCTGATGGCGGAGAACATCATCCCGTGGGTCTCGTTTTTCATCCGCCGCGAGTTCCGTCAGGAGATCGGCGATCTGATCAACGAGAAGGAGTGTCTGGCCAACGACTACGACTACTTCATCCGCTGCACGAAGCGCATGCCGCCCCTGGTTATCCCGCACATCCTCGGGCGGTGGCGGTACCATGCGACTAGTTACAGCGGCACGCAGATGCGGCGCATGAGTTGGGATGCCTGGAGGGTCTGCCGGAGTCACACCTCCAACCCGCTGCTGCTCGCCATGAGCGCCATCTGCTGCACTCGGAACGCGCTGCTCTTCGACAAGATCGGCTGATCCCAAGGCGCCATGGCGGGCGCTGCGAGGTTTTCCCCGACACCCCACTTCCCGGGAGCGCAGCCACTGTGAGCGAAAGAGTTCTCGTCACCGGCGGAGCCGGTTACCTCGGTTCTATCCTCACCGAGCGGCTGCTGCTGGCCGGCCATCGGGTCACCGTGGTCGACAGTCTCATGTTCGGCCAGGCTACCCTCCTGCACCTGTGTGCCAACCCGGCTTTCGAGTTCGTCCGCGGCGACGTACGCGATGCGGCCCTGATGCGCCGAATGGCCGCGGCCCACGATGTCATCGTGCCGTTGGCGGCGCTCGTCGGTGCGCCGCTGTGCGACCGGGACCCGGACGCGGCCACGGCGGTCAACTTGGAGGCGATCCGCACCATCAACCGCATGCGCAGCTCCAGCCAACTCATCGTCTACCCCACGACCAACAGCGGCTACGGGACGCGGTCAGGAGCCCAGCACTGCACCGAAGAGACCCCGCTCGAACCGATCTCGCTGTACGGCCGCACCAAGGTTGCGGCAGAGCAGGAGGTGCTCAACAGCCCAAACGCTATCACCCTGCGACTGGCGACCGTCTTCGGGCTCTCGCCGCGAATGCGGCTCGACCTGCTGGTCAACCATTTTGTGTACGCAGCGGCCATGGACGGTTACCTGGTCATCTTCGAGAAGGACTTCAAGCGTAACTACGTCCACATTCGCGATGTCGCCGACTGCTTCGTCCACTGCCTGGAGCACCGCGCCGCCATGGTGGGACGCCCCTACAACGCCGGCCTGGATGACGCCAACCTGTCGAAGGAGGAGCTGGCGCTCAAGATCAAGGAGCATGTCCCGAGCTTCTACCTCCACTTCGCGGCGGTGGGGAGCGACCCGGACAAGCGTAACTACATTGTGTCCAACCAGCGCCTGCGCGAAGCGGGTTTCCAGGCCAAGCGCTCGCTCGACGACGGGATCCGCGAGTTGCTCAAAGGGTACCGGATGATCCGTCCCACTCCGTATGGCAATGGTTGACGGCCCGTTGCCCGCCACGCCCGTGCCGCCGTCGCCGCCCGCGGCGCTGTGGCACGACGTCACCGCGGTCATCTTGGCCGGGGGCGTCGGCTCACGGCTGAAATCGGTCATCCACGATCGGCCCAAAGGGCTGGCTGAAGTCAATGGCCGCCCCTTTCTTGCCTTTCTCCTCGAACAGCTGCGCGCCACCGGGGCCCACCGCGTGGTGCTCAGCACCGGCCATCTCGCGGCTCAGATCGAGGCTGCCTTCGGCGCTGATTTCCACGGCCTGAAGATCATCTACTCGCGCGAGGAGACCGCCCTGGGCACTGCCGGAGGACTGCGGCTGGCGGCAATGGCGGCACTGTCGCCGAGCCTCCTTGTCCTCAACGGCGACTCCATCTGCGACCTGGTGCTGCTCGATTTCCTGCACGACTACGCCCTGCATGGCCGCTTTCCAGCCATGGTGCTTTCGTGGCAGCCGGACACCGCCCGGTTCGGGCGGGTCGAGTATGGCCCCGACGGGCGCGTCGAGTCCTTTCGCGAGAAGGGCCAGGTATCGGGACCCGGATGGATCAACGCCGGAATCTATGCGATGGAGCGCGAGCGGGCCTTGACCATTACGCCGGGCCGGCCCGTTTCGCTTGAGCGTGAAGTCTTCCCCGAGTGGATCGGCACCGGCCTGCGCGCGTTCCCCAGCAAGGCAAGATTCCTCGACATTGGCACGCCGGAGTCGTACCGCCAGGCAACGGCCTTCTTCGGGCCCAAGCCCGCCGCCACGCCGAGTTAAGGGTGTCCGGAGCGGCCATGCACACCCACGCGCGCGACTTCCTGGCCAGCGGCGACACGCGGATCGGCGCGGCCATCGGCCAAATCTCGGGCTGGTCGCCGGCGACATCGCTCCACGCCCCCCTGACAGCAACATGCGAGGGCATTCCGCAGCAACGGCCCGGCCGACAGATGCATGTCAGGACCGGTTTGGTTAAGGATGCCGTGATCACATGATCATCACCCGTACACCGTTCCGGATCTCGCTGTTCGGCGGCGGCACCGACTACCCGTCGTGGTACCGCCAACACGGCGGCGCCGTTCTGGCCACTACGATCAACAAGCACTGCTACATCACCTGTCGGAGCCTGCCGCCGTTCTTCGAGCACCGCTGGCGTGTGGTCTACTCGCGCACCGAGACCTGCAACACCATCGACGAGATCCGGCACCCGACCACCCGTGAGGTGCTGCGGTTCCTGCGGATCAACCGCGGCGTTGAGATTCATCACGACGGAGACCTGCCGGCCCGCAGCGGCATGGGTTCGAGTTCAGCCTTTACCGTCGGGCTGCTCATGGCCCTCCACGCTTTCGAGGGGCGCATGGTTAGCGGGCGCCAACTGGCTGACGAGTGCATCCACATTGAACAGGAGGTATTGGCCGAGACGGTCGGTTCCCAGGACCAGGTGTGTGCGGCCTACGGCGGCTTCAACCGCGTGGACTTCGCCCGCTCGGGCGAAATCACGGTTCGCCCGATCATCCTGCCACCCGCGCGGCTCGAGGAGCTCACGTCGTCGCTGATGCTGTTCTACACCGGCATTCGGCGGACCGCGGCCGAGGTGGCGGCGAGTTACGTGCCGTCGTTGAACGCGCGCGCAGACCAGTTGCGGCGCCTCCACCGCATGGTCGAGGAAGCGATGGGCATTGTGTGCGAGTCGCAGCCGCTCGAACGGCTCGGCGGCCTTCTCCACGAGTCCTGGATGATCAAGCGGTCCCTCAGCCATCTCGTCTCCAACGGCCCCCTCGACGCGATGTACGAGACCGCCCAGCGGGCCGGGGCCCTCGGCGGCAAGCTCACCGGCGCCGGCGGTGGGGGGTTCCTGCTCCTCTTCGTCCCCCCGGAGAGGCGGCGGCGCGTGCGGCAGGCGCTCAACACCCTCGTCCATGTACCCTTTGCGTTCGATGGCAGCGGAAGCCGGGTGATCTTCTACGATCCCGAGCCCGACTACGCCGCAGCCGATGCCGACAACCTGAACCGGGCCTTGTCCGACTTCCGCTAGCTGGAGGGTCCGAGCCCGCCAAAGGGGGGCGACCTCCCAATCCCGCCCCAGGACCTGCCATGACGCCGACCGCCCCGTCCCTGCCGCGACTGACGCCCCAGGAGCTGATCGCCTTCGAGGACGACATTGCCCACGAATTCAACGAAGCCAGAATCAAGGCGCCGGTCCACCTTACCAGCGGCAACGAAGAGGCGCTGATCGCCATCTTCCGCGACGTGGCGCCCGCCGACTGGGTCCTGTGCTCTTGGCGGAGCCACTACCAGTGCCTCCTCAAGGGGGTGCCGCCTGACCGTCTCAAAGCCGAGATCATGGCCGGGCGGTCCATCTCCCTGTGCTTCCCGGAGTACCGCGTGCTCTCTTCGGCCATTGTCACCGGCGTGCTGCCGATCGCGGTCGGCATTGCCATGGCGATCCAACGCGCTGGGGGCGCTAACCGCGTCCACTGTTTCATGGGGGAAATGACGGCGGAGACAGGGGCGGCCCACGAGTGCATGAAATACGCCCGCCAGTGGGACCTGCCGGTCCACTGGATCGTCGAGGACAACGGCCGAAGCGTTTGCACCGATACGCGGCAAGTGTGGAACACACCGACGCTCAGCCACGAAGGTCACCACGATCCGCGCGTGACGCACTATGCCTACCGATCCAGATACCCGCACGCCGGGGCCGGAAAGAGGGTGCAGTTCTGATATGGGCGCGTACTTCGACGAGCTGAAGCGTGCCATGGACCGGTTGGCGCGAGATGAGCGGGTGCTGTTCATCGGGCAGGCCGTTGCCTGCCCGGGGACGGCGATGTCGAACACCCTTTTCGATGTCCCCAGGCACCGGTTGATCGAACTTCCTGTCGACGAAGAGCTGCAGATGGGGATGGCCAACGGGCTAGCCATCGCCGGCCACGTGCCCGTGTCGATCTTCCCCCGGTGGAACTTCCTCCTGCTGGCCATGAACCAGATCGTCAACCACCTTGACAAGTTCGCCGTGATGTCGAACGGCGCCTACTGCCCCAAGGTCATCATCCGCACCGGCATCGGCTCGGAACGCCCACTCCACCCCCAGCACCAGCACATCGGCGACTACACCGACGCGCTACGGTCGATGTGTACCTCCATCGAGGTGATTCGCCTGGAGGAACCGGAAGACATCTTCCCGGCCTACGAACGGGCCCTGCTGCGCGACGACGGACGCAGTACCCTGCTGGCCGAATACGGTGACTACTACAATGACAAATGATCCCCCCGCCCCATCGGTCGGGCCGTGGCCGCTGATGCGGAACAACATCTCCCGCGCCGACCTCGACGCCCTGATCCGCTTCCTGGCTCAAGATGATCCGATTCTCACCCAATCGACGCAGGTGGCCGCATTCGAACGCGAGTGGGGCGACTGGCTCGGTGTGGAGCACTGCGTTTTCGTCAATTCGGGGTCGTCTGCTAACCTGATCACCATGGCCGCCCTGCGGGAGACAGCCGGTCCGGGTGAGATCATCGTGCCAACGCTGACTTGGGTCTCGGACATAGCCGCGGTATTGCAGTGCGGGTTTGAGCCCGTTTTTGTCGACCTCGACCCAATCACGCTGGGTATGGACCTGGCCCAGGCGATCGCGGCCATCACGCCGCGAACGAAGGCGATCTTCCTCAGTCATATCCTGGGTTACGACGCGCTCAGCGATGCCTTCCTGGCCGAAATCGCCAGCCGCGGCATCCCGTTGGTGGAGGACGTGTGCGAGTCCCATGGGGCTACCCACGGGGGCCGCCGGCTCGGGACCTTCGGCCGGTTTTCGAACTTCTCCTTCTACTATGCGCACCACCTGAGCACGATCGAGGGGGGCATGGTCTGTACGCCCGATCCCGATCAGTACGAAGTACTGCGCATGCTGCGCTCACACGGCATGGTGCGCGAAAGCAGGTCGGCGACGGTCAGGGACGGGTACCGCCAACGGCACCCGGACCTGAACCCCGACTTCATCTTTGCTTTCGCCGCGTACAACGTGCGCAGCACGGAACTGAGCGCGGTGATCGGCCGCCACCAGTTGCCGCGGCTGGAGGCCAACAACCAGCTCCGCTCGCGGAATCTGGAGGTATTCCTCGACGGCCTCGATCCGGCCCGTTATCGCACCGATTTCCGGCGCCAGGGGAGCAGCAACTACGCCCTGACGCTGGTGCTGCGGGAACCTGACGAGGGTCTGCGCGACCGGGTCGAGACGGCCCTTCGGCGCGAGCAAATCGAGTTCCGGCGCGGCACCTCAGGCGGCGGCAACCAGCTGCGCCAGCCGTACCTGCGCCAGCGCTATGGCGACACGTACGCGAAGTTCCCGAACGCGGAGCATGTTCACTTCTTCGGCTACTATGTCGGCAACTACCCGGACCTGGAGACACACCGCGTGCAGGAGCTGTGCGAACTGCTGAACCGCCTGTAGACGGCCAGGCGCGCGACGTCCAGCGTCGAGGGCGAAGGTAGCCGCCCCCTCAACGCCGGGGCCGCACCGGGCGCCCGCAGCGACTGGGGCCCGCGAGCGCTGCCGCCGCGCCCGGGCATCCGGTCCGTCGATCTGGCAACGGGCGAGCCGACGCCGCGCCCATGGCCCCCCTGGGTACTACGTCGCGGCAACCAGTTCGTCATCGACGCAGACATGCGCCTGGGCCGCCGGCAGCTGCAGATGGGTAGCCTCGCCGCCCGGGTCGGCGAATTCGGTCAGCAGCAACTCAAGGTCGGGCGGCGTCCCGGGGCTGCAGAGCCCCGGACTCCAGGCGCGGACGCCGCAGGCCCGGCCGCCGGGCCGAATCGCCTCGTCGACGACTGCCTCGCTGACCGAGCCGGGGTCCACGGTGAGTTCCCGCAGGTCCAGACCGGTAACCGCCGGGTTGCGGCTCGGATTCAGGCAATAGAGCACAGGGCCGCGCAGGAGGGCCGCGCGGCCCTCCTGCAGCTGCCGCCCGCGCACCCAGCGCCAGGCCATGGGAAACTCAATCTGCACGCGGTCGCCGGCCCGCCACTCGCGCTCGACGGCGAGCAGGGCGCCACGCTGGACGGGCAACGCCACTGGCTCCCCATTGACCGCGACGCGGGCCTGGGCACACCAGCGCGGTACACGGAGATGCAGCGGGAACACCGCCGGCCGCGCCGGGTCCACGTGCAGCCGTACCTGCCCCGAACTGGGGTAATCAGTCTCCTGCCTGAGGGTCAGGGGCACATCGTCGTCACCCACGGCCAACGCGACGGTCGAGGCGGTGTAGTGATTGATGGCCACGCCCGTCGCGGCGCGGAAGTAGACCATTCCCGGCAGTTCGGAGATGATGCGGCGGAAGTTGTTCGGGCAGCAGAAGGTGTCGCGGTCGAAGTAGGTGCGTTGCCCCTCGGTGGGGGTGAAGTAACGCAGCTGCCTCCCATCCGGCGACTGGGCTGCAAACAGGGCGTTGTGGATGGCGCGCTCGGCCAGGTCGCCGTAGAGCGGGTCGCCCTCGCAGCGGAAAAGGCGGTCGAGCAGGCGCAGCAGGTACGCCGTGGCGCAGCTCTCGCTGACATGACCGGCACCGCACTGGTCGCTGTGCCAGCCCTCGTTCTGGCTGCAGGACCCGGAGACCAGGTGCCCTTGGCGGTGGCGCAGGAAATGGACGGCCAGATGGGCCTGCGCCCGCAGGCGCGGGTCTGGCCGCAATCCATGCAACTGCAACTGAGCCACGCACAGGGCCATGAAGATGTAGCAGTGGCGCTCGTCGTCCATGTGCTCATAGCCGATTTTGGGCGCCACGTTCCACTGCGCCAACTGGTAGTGCGGTGACGTAAGCATGAAGTCGAGGTAGCGAGCTTCGCCCGTCTGCTCGTACAGCGTCAGCAGGGCCGCGTCCAGCCCGGTCGTGACGCCGTACATCTGGCCCCGTCGGCCGCTCGGGCCAGGGATGCGCTGTGCCTGGGCAGCCCAGCCATCGATGATGCAGTCGGCCAACCGTCGAGCCGCCACCAGCGAAGACGGCGCGCCGAAGTAGCGGTAGTCGTTGGCCAGCCCCAGGACAATGTGCGCGGTCTCGTGAATGTCATACACGCCCCAGATGCGGCTGGCCGGCACGAGGATGCCGACATACCCGTCGGTCTCCTGCAGGCCGAGAGTCGAGGCGACCAACCGCTGCTTCAGCGCCAGCACCCGCGGGTCGCCGCTATAGGCCGCCAGGCGCACGGTGGCGTCGATCAGCTTGCCCAGGCCGATATACCCTTCGGTGCGGTCGCGCTGACGGAAGGGCTGCAGGAACACCGCGTCGACATCGAGCGCCAGCAGGTTGGCCTCGATGGTGGCGGTGATCCGCCGACCGATCTCGCCATCGAGATGCACCTGGCCAGGTTCCACTGGTTCCATCACCATGCCGTGCGCCGCCTGCCGGACCATGTCCTGCTCCTGTGTGGAGGGTGGAACGCCAACGAGTCAGGCCCCGGTGGGGCCGCTGGTGGAGCTATGGCCTGATAGCGACGGCGCCTCTTCTTCGGCCAGCAGCTGGCGCCAGTGGTACCGCGGACGCCAACCGAGTCGGGCGCGGATTCGATGAGTACAGAAGGGTGTCTCGTGCGCATCGCCAGCGGCAACCCAGGCAGCGCGGTAGGCACTGCCGGCCAACAGCTGGGCGGTCGACACCGGATGGTGCACATCGGGGGCTGCCACGTTGAACACTTCGGCGCCCGGGTGCTCGGACTCCAACCAGGCCTGGCAGGCACTGGCGACATCGCGCGCGTCCACGTACGACCACAGACAGTCAGCCCCGGCACCGGTTTGGGCGACCAGGCCGCGCAGTTTGGCTCGCCCCTGCGGGTTGTCGTAAATGATGCGGGTGAGACGGAAACCCGCGCTGCAGATCCCATACCAGCGGTAGTAGTCGACCGCCAGGTTCTCGAGCATCACCTTGCAGGCGCCGTACAGGCTCGGCGGCGCCAACGGACTGGATTCAGTCACCGGCAAGCTCGGATGGGCCGTCAAGTCGCCGTACACCTCGATGCTGGATGCCCAGACGAGCCGCCGCACGCCCGCATTGCGTGCCGCCTGGAACACGTTGAACCCGGCCACGCCAACTTGATGAAATGCCTCGGTGGCCGCCAGGTGGCTGATGGCGGGCGGGCTGCCGAAGTGCACCACCGCATCGGCTCCGGCGACGACGTCGTTGACGCCCGCGGCCTGGCACAGGTCGAGTTGGACTGCCGGGGCCACGGCCTGGGGGACCGGCCTGACGTCCACGGCCACCACCTCGTATCCCGCGGCCCGGAAGTGCGCCACCAAGCTCTGGCCTGTACCACCGGCAGCGCCGGTAATCACCACTCTCGCCATGCCCTCTCCTTGCCCGGTGCCCGCGCCGCGGCGTCGCCAGGGCGGCGGTTCGGTGCGCTGGAACCGTTAGTGACCGCCCTGCTGGCGGTTCATGACGCCGCGCCGGCCGTCGTGGTACGACAGGAACCGAACCGGCTCGACCGACCCCTGACGGCCGTGCCGTGGGTAGACTGCAATTCATCCGGAGGTCGACCCAACCGGGGGCAGCGCGACCGTGAACGTAACGCCGTCTCCGGGGCGGTTAGTGACTGCCACGCGCCCTTGGTGCTGGTCCACGATCGAGCGCACGATGGCCAGACCCAGACCGGTCCCCTCGCCGACATCCTTGGTGGTGAAGAAGGGGTCGAAGATGCGGCTGAGGGCTTCCTGGGCGATGCCGCCGCCGTTATCGCTGACCGCCAGGCACACCTCGCGGCGGTCCGCGTCTTCGCGAACGGTACAGTCGATCCTCGGCTTCCACGAGGTGCTGGCTTCCTCGCGGCTGCACCGGGAAATCAGGGCATCGCGCGAGTTCACCAGCAAATTGATCACCACCTGCTCAAGGCTGTTCTGATAAGCGGCTACGTGAGGGCAGCCATCGGGTATGTCGACGACTACCTGTACACCATGGCTGCGCAGTTGCGCTCCCACCAGCTTGAGCGCCCCGGCCACCACATCGGCAAGGTTGACATCCACGAACCCGGCCGGCGACGCGTCGCGGGCAAAGACCCGCATGTGGTCGATGATCTCGGTGATCCGGTCAACCTGGCCGATGATTTCCTCGAAGGTATCGCGGGTTTCGTCGGCCGTTGTCGGCCACCCGTGCGCGATCCCGTAGACGGCGGCTTCAGCGAACGCCCGGATGCCGTTAAGCGGTTGATTCAGTTCGTGGGCCACGCCCGCCGCCATTTCGCCCAGGGTGTGCAGGCGGTTGGCTTCCATCGCCTGCAGCCTCTGGGCCTCGATCTGGGCCGCCAACCGTTTGCTCTCGGCCACACCGTGAATGGCGCTGAGGAAGGTCTGGACGTCCCTGATGTCATTGGGGCCATAGCCCTGAGGTCGGTTGGCCACGCCAGCCACGGCAGTGACCCGCCCGCGACTGACCAATGGCACGACCAGCAGGCTGGTCAACGGCCCGTGGCCAGGCGGCAGGCCGTCGTCGGCTCGACCGGCCACGACGGCCTCGGCCAGGATCACGGGCTCCCGGCGGCGCACGGCCTCGCTCCACACGCCGCCCCGGTCCACCGAGAAGCGTTGCGGCGCCACCGCCCGCGAGCCATCGGCCGAAGCTGGCGCTGTCCAGGCTTGGATCGTCAACGCGGTCAGGGCGTCGCTCATGTAGCCGTAGAAGCCGTAGGTGCTCTGCGTCAGACCCGTAATGGAGGCGAGAATGTGGTCCGTGACCTCGTCCAGCGAAGCGTCGGTCAGCGAAGCAATGCCCCACAGGGCTTCAAGCCGAGCGTGAGCCGCCTGCAGGGCCGCGGCGTTGCGCCGACGCTCGGTGATAGTCAGCAACCGGCGATGGCCATCGCCAATGGCGTCGGCAAAGTCCGTGAGGAGGGCCACATCACGGTCCGTGTAGGCGTCCTCAAGCTGGCTGGATACCAACATGGCGCCACCGGCGAACGGCACCTCAACGGCCGACCCGACGGCGCCGCCGTAGCGCGTGGCCGCGGCCTCCACCTCTGTGCGGTTGCGCCGGTACGTTGGGCGCCCGAACGCCGCGCCCGACTCGGGGGGCGGCGCGGCCGCAGGGCCCACCTGGACCGTGCCGTCCGCGTGCACCGTGATGGTCTGCCACACGCCTGGATCGCCATCGCTCAGGACGAGTTCGCAACCGTCGATTCGCACCAGCGCGCTGAGTTCACGACGGAGGGCCAGCGCCACATGCGACCAGTCCGCGGGTTCCTCCATCTGCAGCACCGCGTTGCGCAGGCGCTGGAGGGCCAGGTCTAGCGCGTGTCGCTGGTGCGCCTCGAGCGCCTTGACTTCTTCCAGACGGCGATGGGCCTCGGCCAACACCTGGCCGAACTGCTGCAGGGCATGCAGGTCACGATCAGAGAAGGCTCCCGCCATGCCGCCGAGCGCCAACACGCCGCCGGCGAAAGGGACGGCCGCCAAGGCGTGGATGCTGGCCGGCGTCTCCGGGTCGAACAGGACGTGGTGTCGGTGCGGGCAGCAGACCCCCAGGCCCGTTTCCAGTGCCTGCCGCACGGCGGGTTGTCGGGCCCAATCAACCGGGGGGCTGTCCGCTGTCTCTGCCGTGACCACCAGGCCGCGATCGTGTTCGCCCGCGCCGCGGACCAGGGCGACGGCGCTGTAGCTCCGGGGCAGAAGGCGCGCCAGCTCCTCGACCACGACCCGGGCCACGAGACCCCAATCGCCGTCACGCTGCATCTGCATGGCGCCATGGCGCAGTCGCCGCAGTGCTCCGCTCAGCTGCGTCTCGCGCTCTGCCTGTCGGCGCTCGACCAGGTCGAGGAACCGGCGAAAGCCGTCCGCCACGACGCCGGCCAGGCGCGTCAACAGGTCAGTGCTACCGGCGACGGCGGATGGGGGGTGCCGGAAGCAGACCGCGCCGTGCGTGAACGGCACGCGGGTAACGGGTGCGGTCGTTTCCGGCGAGCCATCGCCGACTTGGCTTGGGCCAGCTTGCGGCTCGCCGCCAGGAAGAGGTCCGAGTTCGGTGGCCAAGGGCTCGACAGGATTTTGGGCCGCACGCCAGCTGACCCCTTCGAACCACAGGCGATGGAACCGCAGCGGCGCCAGGTCAGGCCCCAGGCATACCCAGTCCGTGGCGTCCTCATTGGCCACGTGGAGCGTCACCGATTCAAGCGTGTTCTCGTCCTCCAGCGCGCGCGCCTGGCGGTCGCACTCGCCCAGGAATTGGCACAGATCCTCCGGCGCGGCCATGGACGCGATGGCCAGGCGGAGCGACTGCTCGGTCGCTTCCCAGCGACGGGCGGCCTGGAGCGCGGCCTGGGCCCGTTGGCGTTCGTCAATCTCGGCGCGCAGCTGCTCGTTGCTGGCCGACAGCAGTTGCGTCTGTCGCTGCAGTAGCGCCGTGGCGCGGCTGAGCTCAAGGTGATTGGCGACACGCACCAGCAGTTCACGCGCCACGAAGGGTTTGTGTATGTAGTCGATCGCGCCCAGGCTCAAGCCCTGCAGCCACTCCTCAGGTTCGGCCACGGCGCTGAGCAGGATTACGGGGATGGCGCGAGTTCTCTCGTCGCTCTTCAGGCGACGACACACCTCCAGACCACCGATGCCGCCCAGATGGATGTCCAGAAGCACCAGGTCGGGGGCCTCGAAACCAATCGCAGCCAACGCCAGCTCGCCGCTCTCCGCCGGGAGAACCCGGTACCCTGCCGCCGCCAACACATCGACCACCAGGGATAGCGACGCGCCATTGTCATCGACCGCCAGGATGGTGCTCTGAGCAGGCATCACGCGTCACCCCCGCCACGGGCCGGTGCCGGACCGGCCCGCAGTGCCGCCAGGACAACTGTGTACCGATAGCGCTTGGCATGGGCATCAAGGACGGCCGCCAGACGCGGATCGATATCGCCCACCTGGCCAATGGCCGCGGCAATGCGGGCCGTGTCGAGGCGTTCCAGGGCCTCGGTCAGGTCGGCTCGCAGCGCCGCTGGCAAGGCACCGAGCGCCTGCGGATCCAATTCGGTGGCTGCGGGAGCGGCGCCTGGCGCGACTCCGTCCGCCGCAGCGACAAACTGCAACCCCAACTGTTTCTCCATGCACCGGAGCACCTGGCCGACGTCTAAGGGCTTGGCGAGGAAGTCATCGGCGCCAGCCGCCATTACCTGTTCGCGCTCGGTGCTCAGAACCGAAGCGGACAATGCCGCGATTTTCACCTCGGCACCCCCCGGCAGCCCCCGGATGCGCCGCGTGGCTTCCATGCCGTCCATGACCGGCATCCGCCAGTCCATCCAGATGAAGTGCGGACGCCAGGAGGCGAAGAGGTCGACCCCGTCGGCGCCGTTGGATGCCGCCCGCACCTGGAAACCGGCCTTCTGCAGCACCCGGCGCAGGAGCTCCACATTGTCCGGATGGTCGTCCACGATCAGGACGCGGCAGGCCGGCTGGTCCGCAGCCAAGAACCGGAACGGTTCGCGCTGTGGGCCTGCCGCGGCCGTCTGGCTGGGGTCGGCGACCTGCACCGGTATGTGTAGGCGGAACGTCGCACCGCGGCCCGGGGCGCTGTCGACCGTGATGGTGCCCCCCATCAACTCGACGAACCGGCGCGAGATCGCCAGACCTAGCCCAGTCCCGGTGGCGTCAGCCCGGCGGCCCAACTGCACAAAGGGATCGAAGATCCGCTGCTGCTCGCTGGCGGCGATGCCTTCGCCGGTGTCGATCACCTCGACGGCGACCGACGCTGTCCCCGCAGCCACGCCCATGGGGGCCGAGAGCCGCGCGGTGACGCCGCCTTGGGCGGTGAATTTGACGGCGTTGGCGACCAGATTGAGGACCACCTGGTGGAGCTTGGCCTGGTCAGCCAGCACAGCCCGCGGCACGCCTTCGGCGGCCTCGAGGCGCAGGTAAAGGCCCTTTGCTTCCGCCCGCGGCCGCAACAGAGACAGCACGTCCTGCACCACTGCGGTCAGGTCGAAAGCCGTGACCTGCAGTTCCTCTTTGCCGGCCTCGATGCGCGCCAGGTCAAGGACGCTGTTCACCAAGCGCAGGAGATGCTCGCCGCTGCGGTGGATGGTCGCCAGGGTGTTACGGTGCTCGGGGGCCAGCGAACGCTCTTCCAGCAGCAGCGAGGAGAACCCCAGGATGGCGTTCAGCGGGGTCCTCAACTCGTGGCTCATGTTGGCCAGGAAGACGCTCTTGGCACGGTTGGCGGCTTCGGCTTGCGCACGGGCCTGCAGGGCCCGGCCCCGGCTCCGCCGCGCCGCCTCGGCTACCGCCGAGATCATGCCGCAGTTGAGGACGAAGGCAAACATGCCCAGGCGGTCGCCGAAGTCCCGGATGAAGGGCTGGTCAACCAGCAGGGGCCAACCATAGAGGGCGACCAGGCACGATGCGCCGGCAGACAACAGGCCGGCAAGCCACCCTCCCATCAGCGCCGTGATCATCACCGCCGGGTAGAAAGTCACCCAGACGATGCGGGTACCGAGCGCGCCCAGGAACAGCTTGCGGGTCAGCCCCGCCAGCAGGAGCGCCAGCAGGACGATACCGATGGTGCGCAGCGCCGCACGCACGGCCGGTTTGCTGGCCCGGGTCTCGTCTACGGCCAGGGCGGCCACGACGCAGCCCTCAGACCGAGGCGGCGTGGACGGCTACTGAGCGCCGCGAGCAGTACCGCATAGCGTGCCTCCCATGGAGGAAGACCGGGGCAGCCTCGGACAGTGCGTCGTCGGCCTGCCGTCGCAGTCGGTTGCCAGGGGGCCATCGGTCAACACCATAACGGCGCTGCGGCGAGATGTCAAACGCGCCCGCGTGGCCGGAGCGGCAGCGGCGCGCTCGAACCGGTGCAGCCGGGCTCGAGGCGCCAGACGGCGGCCGCGCTCTGCGCAGCAGTGACGGGAGCACGCCCGAGGCACCGGCAGGGCCGCTCAGGACGTCGGCGCACCCAACCGCCAAGCGGCATTGGCCGGATCCTCGCGGCCGGTGATGCAGTCCGATGCATTCGAGACCCGCCGCAGGCCGGGCGACGCGACACGGGCCAGCGTTGCCGCCCCACTCAGTCGGGCCGGGAGTCGGTCGTCTGCGGCCGCTCGCCGCACACGCGGCGCAGACGCTGGACTTCCGCATCCAGCGACTCGATGGCCTGCAGCCGCTCGCTGCAGACGCGGCGCAGGTCCGTCACCTCGCCGTCGAGGCGCTCAGTCACAGCCATGCGGTTACGGGCCGCTTGCTCGAAGGCCTGCCGTTGTCGGCCCAGCTTCCGAGCCGTGAGCAGGCAGTCAGCCTGTTCGGCCGAGAGCCGCGACCGGGCGGTGGCCACTTCTGTACCGGTGGCATAGCCCAGACGCTCCATCAAGTCGCCGTGCAGCAGGAAGAAAGCCGCGTTAACGAACTCGCTCCAGCCCGAGGAGCCATCCCACTTCAGCCGGCCAGTCCCGAAGTAGGGCGGGCAAACCCGCCGCCATTCCTCCAAGGGGTTGTCCCAGGGCCCGAGCGTGCCCCCGTAACCGACGAAGCGTGCCAGCCGTTCCAGTGTTACCGGACTAGCGGCGACCGATTCCTCATGGCGCACCAACAGGCGCGGGGCGCCGTCGGGCGAGCGGCCCGCCGAGTTCGCTGGCCGCCGCCGGCGGCGAAGGCCCAGCCGGTGACTTTGCCGCCCAGGTACTGTATTTTCCGTGCCGTGGTTCCTGGCCCCACCTTCAGCTCGGAAATGACGCGATGCCTGACACCCATTCCTTCGTACCTGCGGGTTCACTGGCCGACCGGTACCGGGGCGCCCTGTTGGGTCTGGCCGCCGGCGATGCCCTGGGCACCACTCTGGAGTTTGAGCGTCCTGGCCGTTTCACGCCCCTCTCGGACATGGTGGGCGGAGGCCCTTTCGGCCTGCCCGCGGGCGCCTGGACGGACGATACCTCCATGGCCCTGTGCCTGGCTACCAGCCTGGTCGAGCGCCGTGGTTTCGATGCCGCCGACCAGATGCAGCGCTATGTGCGCTGGTACCGCGAAGGGTACCTGAGCAGCACCGGAACGTGCTTTGACTGCGGCTGCACGACGGGCGCGGCCCTGCAGCAGTTCGAGCGCGATGGCAATCCCTATGCCGGCAGTACCGATCCGCACCAGGCGGGCAACGGGTCGCTCATGCGCCTGGCGCCGGTAGCGCTGGCGTATGCCGCCCAGCCATTGCTGGCCGTCGACCGCGCGGCGGCCAGTTCGCGCACCACCCATGCGGCCCCTCAGGCGGTGGACGCTTGCCGCTTCTTCGCCGGTCTGCTGGTAGGCGCGCTACAAGGATCCTCGCGCCAGGAACTCACGGCGCCCGATTACGCGCCGGTACCGGGCCTGTGGGATTCGCAGCCACTGGCCCCAGCCGTGGCCAACATTGCGGCGGGGTCGTACCTGAGAAAGGCGCCCCCGGCCATCCGCGGCACCGGCTATGTCGTCGCCAGCCTCGAAGCCGCGCTGTGGGCGTTCAGTCGCGCGAGCGATTTCCGCGACGGTGCGCTGCTGGCCGCCAATCTCGGCGAAGACGCGGACACTACCGCGGCGGTGTATGGCCAGATCGCCGGCGCTTTCTGGGGGGCGCAGAGCATCCCGGCCGAATGGCGCGCCAAACTGGTCATGGCCGAGCAGATCGAGGCGCTGGCCGACGGGCTGCTGGCGTTGGCCCAAGGCGACGTTTTGCCCGATGCGACGCCACCTGGTAGCGCCCTGGTCAAATGACGTGCCGGTTTCGCCAATGCCCTGATGCGGCGGCTGGCACGCCCGCTTGTCGAGCGACGACCGTCGCGCCGCAGGCTGCGGTTCCGAACCGTGGCGGCCCGGTCGGGGTTCGGCCCAAGTCCGCGCCCACTTCCATCTGGAGTAACCGTGATAGCGCACAGACGCAGGTTCAGCGTTCCGATGTGTTGGGTGGCGGCAGTGTGGGTCGTGTGGATCGGCTGCGCTGACCACGACGCCCAACCGACCGGGACACAGACGGACTACCGCCAACGGCTCGTGGGGACCTGGGTGAACACGCAACTGAACGACCAACCGCTGCCGACGGATTCCAGCTTTGTCATGGACCTGCGCCCGAGCGGGGTGGAGATGTACGCTGTCGGTCTGCGCCTCGACGCCGACAACCGCGCCTGGCGCGAGAATGACGACTACACCTGGTCGGTACAGGACAACGTCATCGCCATCGATGGCAAGGACACCATCGGGAAAACATACCACATCGAATTCAGGGTCGGGGCGTGGGCGGACACCGCCATGGCCGTGGGCGTGCAGGCCTTTGCCGTGGACGGCACCTCGTACCCGAACGCGAACACGTACACGATGCACAAGGTGCAGGCAACCTACGCCGACTCGCTGGTCGGCGTCTGGTACGGCCGCTGCACCTCGGGCAATAACGGCGACGCCATGCCCCACTATTGGGCCTACGCAGCGGACGGCTCGTACAGCTACTACTACCAGGATGGCACGGGAGCGTGGTTGACGAAGACCGACAATGCCGGGCGCTACTTCCTTTACGGTGACCTGCTCGCCACCAACTGGTCCAATGACCTGTTGACGGGCGGCCGGGGCCTGGCGTACGAGTGCTGGCGCATCCAGATCGCCGGCCCGACGATGAAGTGGTCAGGTCTGCGGCTCGGCGGCAAGGTCGTCACGTACGAGATGTCGCGCGTCGACCATCCCCCTGCGGTGGGCAAGCGCTGACCCGGACCGCGCGATCAGGGGTTGGCGGGCGGGGCCGGGCTGGCGAACAGGGCCCGGTCGGGCGATGGGCGGGGCCTCTGGGCGGCCGCCCAGGTCGCCGCTGGCTACTCGCCGAGGGCCGCGATGAGCGGTTGGCCGCCCGGGCGGCGACGGCAGACCGACAACCGTTCATGACGACTCCACGCGCGTGCGCCCTGGCGGTGGCCGCCGATGCCGTGTCGGCAGCGCCAACGGGCGCGCACACGCCCGGGCCAAAGCGCCCTGAGAGCCCGTAAACAACGCCTCCTCGCCGCTGTCACCCCAGACATCCGCACCGTCGCGGTGCCGGTCGGCGCCGTGACAGCCCCGCACAGGACCTGCCCGTCGCCGCAGAGCGGAGTCACATGCCCGGGTATAGGGTCTGGTTATACAGCGTCGGCAGCGCCAACGGGCGCGCATTCGCCCAGATCGAGGCTCCCTGAGAGCCCGAGAACAACACCTCCTCGCGGCTGTCACCCCAGACGTCGGCGCGAATGGCGTAGACTTGCGATCGCTCCGCCGCCTCACCGCGCGTCGTCGGGTACGCGGGTCGGACCGTATCGACAATGCGCCCGTGGCCGTCGTAGATGGCCGCTGGCTGCGGCGGCACAGGCGGCGTCGACTCGCCGGTACCACCCCGGTTGTACACCAACACCTCGCGACGCTCGCCGTACCCGGACCAGTCCAGGGCCACGGCGCCGGCCAGGCTGCTCCCTTCGGGCTGCAGTTCCTGCCACACCTGGCGGCCGTCCAGATCGTACAGGTACAGGCTGGCCGGGTCGCGGCCATTCGCGACGCGGGGTTGGCCCCGATCGATGGCCATCACCTGCAACGGGCCGAGGTCAGGCCGGAACCGCCCGACGACCACGTGCTGGGCTTCTTTCAACGGGTGGTGCCACAATTCCCGACCATCGGGCTGCAGGCAGTGGATGCCGCCATTGCCGAACAGCAGCCGCCAGGTACCGTCCGGCAACCGGGCGGCGTAGGCAGCGTCCTGGTGCTCCCCACCGTCGTCGCGGCGGAACAGGACCGTGCCATCGTGATCAATCAGGGCGTAACCGAAGAACACTTCATCGCAGCCGTCGTCATCCACGTCCCCATAGGCCGGGAAGTGCCCTACTGAGCCCGCGTAATGCCACAGTTCCTTGCCTTCGTGACTGATGCCCCAGGCGTTCCAGTAGCGGTCCTTGACCACCAGATCCTGGGCCCGGCCACGGCCCGTCAAGTCCGCAAAGAGCAGGCAGTCGTCGGCCGGGGCAGGCAAGGGCAGCCGGTGTTTCTCCCGGCCCGTGGTCCCATCGAGCACGACCAGGGCAGCCTGGCCTTCATACCGGTAGGCGCGTTCGCGTGCATAACCGCCCCACAGATACGGCTCGGCGTATTCCGCCTGGCGCACGTACAGGACCTCGGTGCGCCCGTCGCCGTCCCAGTCGTAGATCTGTACCGGCAGGTCGCTGTAGAGCGAGCCGTTGCCTCTGTCGGGCGCGCCGTGCTGCCAAATCACCTGCCCGTCAATGGTGGTGGCCGTCAGGCAGGTGATCTCACGCGTGCCATACACGCTCTGCACAAACAGCAGGTCAGGAGCCCCGTCGGCATTGAGGTCACCCACGCGCAGCGTCTCGGCGCCGAAGTCGTGCACTTCGATGGCACTGACCAGATGCGTTGTGTGCATGCTCCCTCCAGGTTCGGGCCCGGCCAGCACCCTTCGAGCTCGGTTCGCCCGCCGCCGCGTCTGCCCCGGCCGGCTCGCGGTTGGGCGGGCTCGGAACCGTGCTTGGGGCCACGCGCGGGACGGCCCTGCGGCGGCAGGATGCCGGCCCGATCCCGTGGCGTCGGCGCAGCCAATATCCCGCCAGCACGCCGTCGCGGCAACGGCCCACTGCGCCGGCCGTGCGCCGTCGTGCGGTTTCGCCCGCACCGCGGCGCGCTACCATTCTGCAACGGACTACTCAGGGGACGTCCCGGTGCCCCGGCGCCTGTCTGCTGCAGTTGGCTGGCGAATACCTAGGCCCGGCGCAGGGCGTCTGGGGCGCTGGCTAACGCGTCCCGACTACCTTGGCGCACAACCGCCCGTCCGCCGTGGCAAAGGGATGGGCCAGAAGCTTGGGCTTGCCGCCGAAACTGATGTTGATCGGGTCGTCGAGGCGGACAGGCAGGCGCACCACGTCGCCGACCCGGAGGTCTTGGATCTCGGCCAGGCTCAGTCGGGTGCGCCCCAACTCGACCGTGGCCTCCAGCGGCATGGCGCCCAGCCGGAACCGGTTGGCCAGCAGACGCTCCTCCTGGTTGTGCTCCAGCGCACGCCAGTTGCCGCGCTGGCCCAATCGCGGGAGGATGCTCTCCAAGGTGAAGAAGGGGTAACACAGGCTGACCAGGCCGCAGGCGCTTGGCGTGTTGACCTCGAAGGCGAGGAGGACAACGATCTCGTTGGCGGCCGTGACCTGCATGAACTCGGGGTCGGTCTCCAGTTGGATGTCGGTGACCTCGACTGGGAGGATCGCTCTCCAGGTGGCCTCGAGGTCCTCGAACAGGCGCTTGGCCATCACGTTGACTTGCGCGATCTCCACTGGGGTAAGCGGGCGCGTTGCTTGCCCCTCGGCCGAGCCAGTGCCGCCAAAGACGCGGTCGATGAGGGCAAAGGCCAATGGCGGCGCCACATCCACGATAGCCTGCCCGCCAGTAGGCCCCAGGGTGAATTGGTAACTGCACGAAGGTTTGGCGAGGGAGCGGATGAACTCGCCGTAAGTCGTCTGGTCGACGAAAGCCGTATCGACATCGACCACCGCCCGCATGATCCCCGACAGGCTGGAGGCCAGCAACCGCGCGAAGTTGTCGTGCAGGCCCTCCAGCGTGCGCAACTGGTCCTTGTTCACCCGCGCGGGGTGGAGGAAGTCGTACTCACTGATCCAGGCGGCGGTATCGGGAGAGTCAGGGCCCGGAAGCAGACGGTCGACGGCCTCAGCGACAAGGGGACGGAACCGCTCCTGTCCCAGGCGCTCAGCCGCCTGCGGCACTCCCTCGCCGGGCGGCCCCGGCTCCTCACGCTGGCAACCAGCCAGCACTTCGCGGGCCAGGTCTGGAAGAGCCTCGACTGCCCAGGCCAGCGAAGGCAGGTGCACCTCGGGAGGCGCCAACAGGCGGTGAAGGCGCAGCGCGACAGCCGTTCGGTGGCGTTGCGTCGCTTCATCACGGGTCATGATGGTTGCCATGGTACTCCTCCGTCAGACGAACTGGGCCGTTGCGTCGCCGCGCACGATAGTAACCTCTCCCCGCTCCTCCAGCTCCCACAGCCGCAGCACGATGCGCCGTTGGACCTCCTCCACCTCCTCCAGGCGCAGGCGGCCCAGTGCCGTCTCCTGGTCTGGCACGGCCGCCCGCAATGGTTCGGCCGTGTTGGCCAGGAGGCGTTCGCGCAGGCCCGGGTTCGCCCCCTTGAGCGCTACGGCCAGGTCCGACGGATCCACTTCACGCAACAGGCGCTCGAGGTCATGGTCAGTGAGGTGGGCCAGGTCGTCGAAACCGAAGAGCAGGTGCCGCACGGATGCGGCCAGACCGGGCGCGTGCAGGCCGAGCCGACTCAGCATCTCCTTCTCCATGGCCGCGCCGCCGGCACTGAGGATCTCGGCCACAGCGTGGGGTCCTCCGGCCACCTCGCTAGCCCCCAGCACGTCCCGCAGCGACTCCTCCAGGCTCTCGAACAGACGCTGGAGTACGGACCGGGGCACGTTGCCGAGGTTAGCCATGCGGCAGACCGCGTCCTCGCGAACGGCGGCGGGCAAGTGAGCCAGAATCCCCGCCGCCTGTTGGGGCGGTTGCTGGGACAGGAACAGCGCGATGGTCTGCGGATGCTCGTGGGCAATGAATGGCGCTATGCGCTCCGGCTCGGCCGTGGCCAGGGTGGCGCACGCAGTCGGCAGGCGCGCCGCAAGCCGATGGCCCAGTTCCTGTGCTCGCGTAGGTCCTACCGCTCGCTCCAGCAACGTCCGGGCGAAGCGCGGTCCGCCCAGGCGTAACCCGCCGGCCCTGAGGGATCGCTCGGTTTCGGCCAGCATCCGGTTGATCGCCTCGGGTTCGGCCGCCTCCTGCAGGGCGACCGCCGTGGCCACCTGCTCGATTTCGGCATCGCTCAGGTGCTGCAGCACCTGAGACGCGACATCCTCTCCCAGACCCAGGCACAGGACGGCCACATCCGCCAGTGCGCCGGCATCGGCGCCGTGCGGCCGCGCCCGGGCCAGGCGGTCGCGGATCAGGCCGGCGACGTCCTGTGGCCGTTCCCAGACCAAGGCGTGCACCGACCCCGGTGCAATCCAGTCAGGGCGCGTGGGCACCGACGAGGGCGCGGGCCGGACGCTGTCGGCGGCAGCGCCCGCGGCGGTGGCAGCACTCCGCCGTTGACCTGTGGCGCACACCGTCCAACCGCGGAACGGTCGCGGCGGCGGTGGCGGCAGGGCGTCGGCGGCTTCCCGCGTCAGTGGCACCCAGGCCCGCACCTGCGCCGGCGGGTTGACGCCGTCCCGGAAGCCCAACAGCCGGACACCCTCCGTGGGTGCCGTTGCATTCGCGCTCATCGTCAGCCTCCCTGAACGGCTGGGGTCGGCAATAGCGCGGTGACCGGCAGCGGCACCATGCCCGTCACCCGGCAGGCCATCGCCGTGTTCAGGACCACCGTCTCGCCTTCAGCAAAGGGCACACCGTTGATGCGCAGGGCCATCCGCTCGCCGGCCAACCGATCGGTGACCAGCACGTCGCCCGGCCGCAGGTGGCGCGCGCGGCCCAGGCTCAAGCGCATGCGGGCCAACTCGACCACTGCCTCCACCTCGGTATCGCCCAGGTGCTGCAGTCGGGATCTCTCGCCATCGGTCGTCACCCTATGCCTCCGCGTCGGTCGTCAGCACTTCGGTGAGGCGCACAGCGAAATACTCGCCAACCGTGACGACCTCGCCGCGGGCGAAAACGCGACCGTTCAGACACAGGTCCACGGGTTCGCCTACAGCGCGGTCCAGTGGCAACAGCGACTGCTCCCCCAGTGCCAGGGCTTCGTCAAGCGTCAGCCGACGGCGCCCGAGTTCGATCGCCACCTCGACGTCCAGGTCATCGACGCGGCAGAGCACGCCAGCCGCTGCGCCGGTCCTGGAGGAACCGCGGGCGTTCAACGAGTCTGCTCGCCGGCCATCGTCATCCTGCGCTGCCATGGTCGCTCCTCCTGCTCCGTTTGGTCCCGCCACTAGGACGTCCTCCGCAGCTGCGCGATGGAGGCCTGGCGCGACCGTCCGCCGGCAAAGGCGCGCGTCGCGACGCGGATGTCCTCTGGTTCGCGGTCTTCGCTCCACCCGCCCTCGGCGACCTGCCGCCGCAGGGCCCTTACCTCCTGCTGCAGGTCCTGCACCTGGCCGGCCAACCCCCGCAGCAGCAACGCCACCTCGCCCAGGTCAGCGCCAGCGAGGGTCGTTTCTTCCAGCGCCTCGGTCACCCCCTGCCACAGTTCCTCGGGCGCGGGGCCAGACGGCAGTTGCAGGGCTGCTTCCCAGGCCGCCAGGTGGTCCTGCAGGTCGGCTCGGCAGGCCGAACAAAGGTCCAGATGGGCTTCCATCTCCTGCCGCAGGGCCCCACCCAACTCGTCGTCGATGTAAGCCGACAGGTGCCGTTCACAGCTCGCGCAGTTCATGCCAATCTCTCCTCTTCCCCTGCGACTCCTTCGCCGGCCATCGACCGGCCGTGATCCAGGCTCGCACGCACCTCGTCCCGAACTCGGCACCGCGCCCGGTGCATGCGCACTTTGACGGCCTCTTCGGAACACCCCGCGACACGTGCGATGTGCGCGTACGGCATCTCCAATTGGGTGCCCATGACGTAGATCAGCCGCTGGCTGTCCGGCAGACGAGACACGGCCACGGCCACGCGCCGCACCAACTCGGCCCGCGCCAGTTGCTCTTCCGGATCCGGCCCCTGGTCGAACAGCACGACCGTGCCGGCGTCCTCCACCGACTGAGCCGGCGGCCGCCGGCGGCGCAACGCGCCGGTGCAGCGGTTGGCCGCGATGCGGTAGAGCCAAGTACCGAAGGTGGACTCAGCGCGGAACGCGCCGATGGCGCGAAACGCGGCAACGAAGGTCTCCTGGGCCAGGTCCTCGGCATCCTGCGGGTTCCCGGCCATATGCCGACACAGGGCGTAGACGCGGTCGCGGTAGATGTCGAACACGCGGCGGAAGGCTCGGTTATCGCCCTGCTGACAGGCTGCGATCAGCCCGATATCCGCCTCCATCTCGTCCACTGCGCCACCTCTCTTTCGCACCGAGCCGCGCCGCCCTGGCTCGCCCTGGCTGCCGCCCACGTCGGGCGTCGGTCCTGGCGCCCGGCGGCGCCCCTGATCGCCGCCAGCGCACCGGGCGGGGTGGATTCTGAACGTTTTGATGCGCTCACGGCCGAAAGGTTACACCGGCCGTTCGGTGCCGTCGCTGCCGGCCCACCTATGGCGCTCTCACGCTTCGCCGCCCGCACCTGGCAGCCTGGCCTGCCGTACGATGGCGCGCTCAGGGCGCGGGCGCGGTTCAGGCCGGCGCTCGGGGGAGCCGCCGCAGCCGATCTGGGGCACCAACGGGCGGACCCACCAACCGCACGCCTTCCTTCCGTCGTCGTCGCCTCCGACGGCACCCCCCTGGCGGTCGCGGCCTGGTCCACACGCCGGGCAGCGACCCGTGCCGCAGGTACCCGGGTCACGCCAGCCAAGACCCGTCCCCCCGACGGCCACCCACCTGGCGGTCGCGGCCTGGTCCACACGCCGGGCAGCGACCCGTTGCGCAAGTGCCCGGGTCGCGCCAGCCGAAGCCCCTCGCCTCCGACCGCGCCCCCGCTGGCGATCGCGGCCTGACAGCGCGCCGGGTCACAACGACTCTGTCCACGGACAGGTGTCCTGGTTATTTATGCCCCGGTTGCTTTATTGTCCATCAGCAATGGATTATCTTGTGCTCGGCCGGCGGTACCGGCGACCAGCCGCCGGGTTCGCACTGGTGCATCGGGTCACTGGCACCGACGGTCACCATGCCCACCGCCTACCCAGGCCGGAATAGCAGCACCTCAGCTGCCGAAGGAGAAGATACTGTGCGCGTATGTCCTGACGACACCTGGCAGCGGTTGAGCTTCGGAGAAGCCCAGTCGCACGCGGGATTGACCATACTGCCCCTTCTCGCGGACCTGCCTGCCGGCCCTGAGTACCTGACGCTCGGCGAAGCTCTGGCGGCCGGGTCGCTGAAGATCACCGAGGTCACTGAAGGTGGCTCAGTTCCCGAGCTGGCCGTGACCAATGACGGCGACGCCCCGGTGCTGCTGCTCGATGGTGAGGAGCTAGCCGGCGCCAAGCAGAACCGGGTTGTCAACACCACGCTCCTCCTCAGAGAACGGTCCAGGACTACCATACCCGTCAGTTGCGTGGAGGCAGGGCGCTGGCACTACGCCGCACCCGCATTCGGCGAGTCGGGTAATGTGATGGCGGCCAGCCTGCGAGCGCGCAAGCAACGCGCGATCGCCGCCAGCCTGGCCAGCAATGGCAGGCGTATGTCGGACCAGGGGGACGTGTGGGAGGGCGTTGCCGCGATGGCCGCCGACCTGAACGTCAAGTCGGAGACCGGCGCCATGCGCGATGTGTACGCGCGGATGGCGCCAGACCTGACCGACCGCCTGCGCCCGTTCACGCCGGTGGCCGGACAGCGCGGTTTCGCCGTCGGCAGTGCCGACGGCGTCCTGGGCGTGGAGTACCTGTCACAGCCACGGGCTTTTGCGCGCGTGTTCAGCAAGCTACTAAGGAGCTATGGACTCGACGCGCTGCGGCGGGAGAACCGCGCAGAGGCCCGGCTGAACCCCGAGCATGCCCGCCGGTTCATCATGGCGGCCGTTGATCAGACCGTGCAGTCCTACGACGCCGTGGGTTACGGCCGCGAACATCGCCTGGCCGGTCGCGGCGTGGAGGGATCGGCGCTGACGGTGGACGGAATATTGATCCACATGTCACTGCTGTCGGTCGCGACGGAGGAGATCCCGAAGGCAACGCCTTTCGAGCGCTCCTATTGGGTGGAAACGGGCCGCTTGCTGGCCGGGTGCTATCCGGGAGCGCCGGATGCCGGCGATGCCGCGGATAAGCTGCGGGGCCTGCTCGACGTGGGTATACGCGCCGTGGTCAACCTGATGGAGCCTGACGAAACCGACTACAACGGGCGCCCCTTCCGGGGCTACCAGGAGTTGCTGGCGCAGCTGGCTGCCGAACGCGGGGTACGGGTTGCCTTGGTGCGCCACCCCATCGTCGATCAGCGCGTGCCGACCCGCCAGGGCATGGTACAGATCCTGGACACCATCGACGGTTTCCTGGCCGACGGCGTCCCCGTTTACGTGCATTGCTGGGGCGGGAAAGGACGCACGGGCACGGTTGTCGGGTGCTGGCTGGCCCGCCACGGGCGCGCCGTGGGGGACGAAGCCCTGCGCCGGGTGCAGCACCTGCGGCGGAACGACCCCAAAGCCCACGAGCCGTCGCCTGAGAACCGCCTTCAGTGCCGCCTGGTGCAAGGGTGGTTGCCCGGCGTCTAGAAGCTCACGGGGCAGGGCTCGGGCGGGCGGGCCGGCGGGCAGCGACGGTCCGCCGGCGCCAGCCATTTCTGATCCGGACCGCGCTGCCTATCTTCCTCCGCACTTTGGGGCCGCAGGCCCCTGTGGTTCGGGCGCCGGCCGCGCCCGTCGGGCCGGAACGCGGCGTGCATTCCTCTGGCCGGCCCGGTCGCGTGCCTGGCTCCATCCCAAACGCTCCGAAGGCATCGTGCGCATCGGGATCAATCTCAGCCAACTCAACCCGCGCCGGATCGGCGGGATGGAAAACTACGCCCGGCAGATGATCGCCGGTTTGGCTGCCGCCGGTCACCAGCTCTGGCTCTTCCTGCCCAAACTGGCCTGGGACACCTTCGAGGACATCCCGGCGCGGGTGTGCCGAGTGCGCCTGGGTGACGACAAAGCGCTGCTGGCGGCCATGGAGCGGCTGCAGCTCGAAGTGTGGTACTGCCCGTTGCTGTGGCTCGAACCCCGGTTCTGCCCGTTGCCCACTGCGGTGACCATCCCCGATCTGCAGCACGAGGTCTTCCCCGAGTATTTCGCGCCCGCGGTGCTCGCCTGGCGCCGCGACAGAATGGCCGTCTCGGCCCGGCTCGCCAGCGTTGTCTTCACGCTCTCAGAGCACGCCAAGGCCACCTTGGTCAACACCTTCGGCATCGATCCCGACAAAGTGGCCATCACGCCGTGCGATATCGGCGCCGACTTCGCGCCGCCGGAGCAGGAACTGGTCGCGCGGTGCCGCGCGACGCATGGTGACTACCTCCTGTACCCGGCCAACACCTGGCCGCACAAAGATCACCAGACGCTGCTCCTGGCCTTGGCCGAACTGGTCCGCACGCACCCGGGTCTGCGTCTGGTCCTGACAGGCTCGGCAGACACCCACCATGCGCACGTCGTCGGTGAAATCGCCCGTCTGGGCCTGGCCGACCGGGTTGACATCTGCGGCCACGTACCGGTGGCGCGCCTGGTGGCGCTCTACGCATCGGCCCGGGCGCTGGTGTTCCCATCGCGCTTCGAGGGTTTTGGCATCCCCCTCGTGGAGGCGATGCATGTGGGCTGCCCCATCGTCTGCGCTGACGCGACCAGTCTCCCTGAAGTCGCGGGCGATGCGGCGCTGCTGTTCCGACCTGGTGACGCATCGGATCTGGCCACGCAGGTCAGGCGAGTCCTCGACGAACCAGCGCTGGCGGCCGACCTGGTACGGCGAGGGCGCCGCCGACGCCTCCGCTTCCGCTGGGCCGCCAGCGCGCGGACGGCCAGCGCCAGGCTGGAGGCCATCATCAGGCCCCAGGGCGACACCCCCGCGCCAAAGGTGACGGTGGTGACGCCCAGCTATGAGCAGGCCAGGTTCATCCGCGCGGCCATCGACAGCGTATTGGGCCA
Source organism: uncultured Gemmatimonadota bacterium (assembly GCA_903893785.1). Classification (GTDB taxonomy): domain Bacteria; phylum Latescibacterota; class UBA2968; order UBA8231; family UBA8231; genus CAITNQ01. The sequence goes on along the minus strand of CAITNQ010000546.1, from coordinate 2,460 downwards.
GGACTACCCGACGGTCGAGTACATCCTGGTGGACGGCGGCAGCCGCGACGGCACCGTCGACATCCTCCGCGAGTACGGCACGCGGGTCAGCTGGACATCGAGCCCCGACGGCGGTCAAGCCGACGCGGTCAACCGCGGCATCGAGAGGGCGCGGGGCGATATCATCGGCTGGCTGAACTCAGACGATCGGTATGAACCGGGCGCCATCGCGCAGGCCGTGGGCTATCTCGTCGCCCACCCGGAAACGGACGCGGTGTATGGCGATGCCCATTACATGGGCGCGGACGGCGCCGACCTCGGCCCTTACCCGACTGAGGCCTTTGATCATGACCGGTTGGCGGAGACTTGCTTCGTCTGCCAACCGGCGGTCTTCGTGCGCCGCGCTGCCCTGATCGCCGTCGGCCTGCTGGACACGGGTCTGGAGACCTGTATGGACTACGACCTGTGGCTGAAGCTGAGCCGACGACAGGCCATGGTCCACCTGCCGGTGCTGATGGCTCATTCACGCCTGTACCCTGGCAACAAGACGCTGGGCATGCGGGCGAAGGTGTACCGCGAGATCATCTGCACGGTGCGCCGTCATCGCGGTTACGTACCTCTGGCCTGGTACGCGGGTCTCTGGCGTTGGCGGAGCCGCGGTCGACCGAACCTGGCCACCCAGGCAGCGGCCGCGGTGCATTTCGCCGTGGGCAACTGGAAGCACCCGCGACGGGTCGCCACGGACCTGCCCTGGCTCCTGGGCCATCTGCGCGGTCCGGGTGATCCGGACGGTATGGGCCTGCCCTCCGAACCTGCCGCCCGGGAAGCCTGACTCGACCGCGGCGCGGTCGGCGCCGCCGCGGCAAGACCACGCAATCGGCCTGGCCCGGTGCGACCAAGGCCCGGGGCACGGCAAGGCGCGAACACCGCCAGTGCGTTCACGGGGGCGGCTGGCGCCAACCGCCAGAGATACCGTAATCATGGAAGCAGATGGTTCGCCGGCCTGGGCACCGTCCGGCGAACCGTGCCCGACCGGGAATCGCCTGTCGGCACGGCGCCCGGGCCGCAAACACGGTCTGACCAACGAGGGCGGCCAACGACGAGGCCAAGGGCCCACCACCACGACGACCTCAGACGCGGGCCAGGATCGGCTGCCTCGGTTGTTCACCCCAGACGGGAGTCTGCGATGACGTTCGCCGATCTCGGCGTCGCGCCCGACCTCGCCGCGGCCCTGGCGGCCCAGCAAATCACCGAACCCACGGCTATCCAGCAGGCCGCGTGGCCCGTGCTCATCGCCGGGAGAAGCGCCTACCTGACCGCCGAGACCGGCACCGGCAAGACGCTGGCGTACCTGCTGCCGCTGCTGTCCCGGATCGACCCGGCACTGACGGTGCCGCAGGTGGTGATCGCGGCGCCGACGCACGAGCTGGCCGTTCAGATCCAGCGCCTGTGCGCCGAGTTGACCCGCACCGCGGGTCTGCCGGTGCGCTCGGCGCTGCTGATCGGCGGCACCTCGGTCCCCCGACAGCTTGAGAAACTCAAGGCCAAGCCCCACCTGGTCGTCGGCTCGCCGGGCCGCCTTCGTGAGTTGATCGCACTGCGCAAGCTGAAGATGCACGCGGTCGCCAGCATCGTCGTCGAAGAGGCCGATCACGTGCTGGCGCAGCAGAGCCTGGCGGATGTCCAGAGCACACTGCAGGCGGCGCCGCGCGATCGACAGCTGGTCTTCGTCTCTGCCACCGTGACCCCGGAGTGCACCGCGGCCATCGAGTCGTTCGCGCCCGATGTCGCCATGGTAGCCACCCGCGCCAACCAGGTCAATGCGGCCATTGAGCACCTGTACCTGGTCTGCGAGCAGCGTGACAAACCGGACATCCTCCGCCGGCTGCTGCATGCCCTTGGAGCCGCCAGAGCCATGGTCTTCGTGCATCGCAGCGAAACGGCGGAGGTGGTTGCCGCCAAGCTGGGGCACCATCACGTTGCCGTGGCGGATCTGCACAGCGTGCGCCTGAAGGAAGACCGTCGCCAGGCCATGGCGAACTTCAGAAGCGGCGCAGTGCCGGTGCTGATCGCCTCGGATGTCGCCGCTCGCGGCCTGGATATCGCCGACATAACCCACATCATCAACCTCGATGCGCCCAGTGCCAGCCTGGGGTATCTGCACCGCGTGGGACGCACGGCGCGCGCGGGGGCCAGCGGCCAGGCGATTACCCTGTTCACCGCGGAAGAGGAGGCCCGCCTGGTCAAGCGCTTCGAGCATGAACTGGGCATCTCCCTCCAACCGGTGCACCTGCGCGAGGGGCAGGTCCGCCCCACCCGCCGACCGACACCGGACCCGTGATGGCTCGTCGACCGGTCGTGGCTGTCGGGAGGTGGTGCAGTGGCGACGCGGCCAACGAGCCGCGATTCGGCCGGGCAGGCGCGGGACTGGCACCCTCGCCGCTTGCCGGCGCGGCACCGCGGCATGGTCAACACCGCGAT
>CAITNQ010000545.1 GCA_903893785.1 uncultured Gemmatimonadota bacterium | reverse complement strand
CGGCGGCCTTCGCGGCGGCCGTGGCGCTCGAAGTGCACCAGCGCGTTGATGCCCGTGGCGGCGACATCGCCGTTGTCCTCCAGGTAGCCGCGCGTGGAGAAACTGGGGCCCGGGTCGCGCCCTTCGGCCGCTCCCCACTCGTAGTAATGCCGCGCCGGGTCCAAGCCAACCCTACGCACGTCCGGGTACGTGTCGAGGTACCACTCCGCATCGAAGAAGAGCGAGCGCGCAATGATCGACAGGGCGTCATCGACGGCCGCGACCGCGGGCCGCGACATCGCGGTGGCCGATGCCGACCGGCCTGCAGACCACGGCACGGCGCGGCCTTCGGTGCGACCATGGCGCTCGAAATGGACGAGCGGGTGCAGGCCTGCGGCCGCCACATCCGGGTGGTCCGTCAAGTACTGGCGGGTAGAGAACCAGGGGCACGGATCGCGCCCCTCCGCGGCCCCGGCGTCGAGGTAATGATCGGCCGGATCCAGCCCCGCAGCGGCGACATCAGGGTAGGTACCCAGGTACCAGTCCGGGTCAAAAAACAGCGAGGAGCGGATGGTTTCCAGGTCCGCGGACCCAGTCCCGGGAGTGGCCGCACCCGCAACCGCAGCCACCGGGTCAAGCGCCGTCTGACCGCGAACGGCCAGAATCTGCGCATGGCGCCTCAGCAGGTACTCGACCAGGTCCGGCGGGTAGGAGGAGGGCAAAGGCAGCAACGCCATGGGGCATCCGTGAAGCCGCCGGCAGCTGGATGGGCCCGACCCAGGCGGGCGTCAGCGCGCGCGCCGGGCGGCGTCCGGAAACGGCGCGTGGACCGACCCCGCCGGGCGCGGTGCCGGGCCCTGGTTGTCTGACGGGGTCAGCGGCCTCCTCCCGGGGTCGCTCGCACACCGTCATCTCTTCGCGCCGCGCCCATATCGTGGATTAGCGGCGCCTAAGGCACATCGTCAGTAGCCAGCACCCCCAGACTGTGCGGCGCCACCTGCGGCCGCGGCGGCGCTTCGCGCGGCAGCTCATCTGGCGGCCGGTTGAGGATGTTGCCGGTGGTGTCCATCACATCGCGGTCAAGGTCCACACCGTCGCCCATGTACACCGGGTTGCCCAGCTGCTGCCGCCGATCCCGCCACCCCTGCAGCGCCGCTGCCAGGGCCGCAGGATCGCGATCCTGGGCCTGCGCCACCAGTTGCATCAGCCGCGGGATGTAGGTGCCGAACCCGATCCAGGTGAAGCGCCAGTCGGCGTACCGGCGGCAACGGGCCACCTGTCGCCGGAACGACCCGTCAAGGTGGTCGCTGGCATAGGCAGCGTAGCGCAGGTCGCCGGTCAGCTCGTAAGCCAGGCCCACGATGGCACCGTCGGCGTTACCTGCCGCGCCCCACTGGGTCCAATACCAGCCGTCGCCCACGCCCCACACCTTGGACCGGGGCGTCAGCAGGCGTCGAGCCATGTCCGCGGTGACGAAGTTATCGGTGAGGAACTGATCGGTAAAGAAGTCTGCCTCGGCGATGATGTGCCGGCGCAGGGTGTCGCTGGGGAACAGCCGGAGCGCGTCGCGGTACAGGTTGACCAGATCGCGCGCGTGGCCGGCCGGTTCGGCGGTAGCGTCCACCCAGGCTTCGTCGCCGCGCTCGCCGCGGGTGTACACGCTGACGGCGTACTGGCCCGGCGCGGGCAGACTGCGCAGGAACCAATTCAGCGTGCGGCGCGCCAGGGTTCCGTAGGCTTCTGACCAAGTGGCCTGGTAGGCCTCCATGACGCACCACAGGGGTCCGAGCAGTTCGCGATGGAGCGTACCCCGGCGGTTGGAGATGATGCCGGCGGGTTCCTGGTGGCGCACCGCATTGTCAGCCACCTCCTGCATGACATCGAGCAGGCGGCGGTTGCCGCTCAGGTAATAGTCCAGGGCCAACCCGGCCAGCAGAGTGTGCGAGGCGCTAGGGCCGCCGGCCCACACGTGGCAGGCGTGGTAGTGCATCAGGCCCACGGCAGCCGGGCGCGTGGGGTGCGCGTGGATGATGGCGACGTCGGCGACGGTCCGGCCGTAGCGTTGCGCCAACCGGTAGTGGTCGCGGCGACCGGTGCGGAGGAAGTTGCCCCAGACCGCTTGAATCTGGTCGTTGGTTTCGTTGTTGTACGGCCCCACATGGCGCAAAGCCAGTCCGGGGTGGCGTTCGCGGTGATAGGCATAGACAGCCGCCGAACCGGCCGAGTGCGAACAGACCATGTTACCGAAGCGCATCATCCCATACAGTCGACAGCGCTCCACGGGCTCCTGGGCGACGCTTTCCAGCAGGAAATCAAGGCCCGCGTCTACCGCCGCGAAGCGCGGGTCACCGGCGGCGTGGAAGGGCCCGAAGGCGCCCGTGGCGCAGGCCACCGCGGGTGAGGCCGGCGCGATGGGTGGTTCCTGGGCGGCGCGCGCCAGGCCGTCGGCCTCGCCATCGTCGATGGCTTCACTGCGCAGGCGCAGCAGCACGTCTGTGGTCCGGGCCGCGCCCGTGCCGTTCTCCGTGCCGGTGTCGTTGTGGCTGACGGCCCGATCCGGCGCGTACCGGGCCACCATGGTTTCGGTCCATTCGACATCGGCCGGCGACTGGACATCAAGGCTCTTGAGGTTCAGGGGCGCCGTCGGCCGCTCGGCCACCAGCTGGGCAAAGGTGGCTTCGTCGCGCGTACCGCCGAAGTAGATGGCGGGTTCCTCGAACGGGGTGGTGAAGCAGAGGGGGCCCGCGGCCGACGGCCAGATATCCAGACCCAACTCACCGGGCCGCAGCGTGAACCCCTTGGGGTACTGCTGCCAGAAATCGCCCATCACCGCGACGCAGGTCCCATGCGTGCCGCGCAGACTGGCCCAACCCGCAGCGCGCCCGGCCACCGCCGACACCTGACCGTCGTGCGCCACCTCGTAGGTCTGGTCGTCGCGCTGAAACAGGCGCAGGCTCTGCCAGCGAGTCGCCGCGTGGGGAGGCTTGGCAGGGGTGTCAACGGCCGGGCTGACCGCCGACGGCGGCCCCGAGAGCGACGCCGCCTCGCCACCCACCGCGGCCCGCTGGCGGCGACCCAGCGCCAACGGCAGGGCCAGGCCGATGGCCGTCAGGGATACGGCATGGGGCTCCTGGTCGAACACGAAGGTATGGTGGAGCCGCAGGTCAGCGGCGCCGGCAAACAGATGCACGCGCAACACCCAGGGGCAGAAGCGCACCCCGGCCGCGGTGGCCAGGTAACCGCGCAGGCACAGACAGGCCCGCAACGGGCCCTCCTCCTCCACCTCCAGGGTGTGCGCCGGCCCAGGACCATCGGAGCGGTACAGAGTCCCGTGCTGATCCTGCATGTAGAGATAGGGCGAGCGGGTCAGCAGGTCCTGCCAGCCGCCGCCCGCGGCGACCGGAGCTCGCACCTGCCAGCGGTCGAAGAGCGGCCGGTCGACCGGGGTCAGCCACGGCGGCGCGGGTGGTCCGGCGGTCAGGCGAAGGGCGCCGGTGTCGACGGTTACCCCGTCCTGGTGGCGCTCCAGGGCTAGCGGCGCGTCCGGCAACGGCGAGACCGCCTCCGGGCCGTATTCCAGGAAGAACCCGGTGCCTGCCGGCGCCGGCAGGTCGACCTGGAAGTCGATCAGCAGCCAACGCACGAAACGCTGGTCAGCGGCCCAGGTCGTCAGGCAACGCGTCTGGGTCGGGTAATAGCGGCCCGTGCTGTCGACGACCCGCGCCGGGGTGCCGCGGGCCAGGACGCCGTCGGCAAACGGGATGCCCTGGGTGATGGGCCAGGACGTGTACCTGACCCCCTCGGCCCAAGACAGGGCCAGGGGCACGCGACCGGGCTGACAGTGGCTCATGGTGTTCCTCCCTGATCGGCCCGCCGCCATGCCACCGGCACCGGAGCGGGTACCGAACAATGCGCCGAGCGAGGGCCGGGGTCAAGGCACGGGACCAGGGCGCCTGCCGGGCGCGTGGCGGCCAGGCACCGGGACCGGCGGGGGCCGAAGGACGCCGGCAACGGAAATGGCGCCATGGCCACCGGGTAGCAGGCACACGGAGCCGGCGTGGTGGCGCACGCCGGGCGAGGCGAGCGGAGGGCCGGAAGAGGGTGGCCGGCGCGGCCCTGGGAGCCAGCCCGGTGAGATGGGGCGGTGGTCAGGACACCCGGAGCAGGCGCACGGACAGGCGGATGCCGGGCGGGGTCAGATTGTCGACGGACACCTGCCCGCCGAAAGCCTGGACCAGGCAGCGCGCCAGGGCCGGACCCAGGCCCAGATCACCATGGGTCATGCGCGCCTGCGCAATCGACAACAGGTCGAAGAAGCGGGGGACCTCGGCGGTGGGCAGGGCGTACCCGGAAGCCTGGATGGCCAGTTCCACGACTTGGTCACCCCGGCACACGGCCAGGTCGACGACGGTCCCTGGCCGGGCGAACTGGGCGGCCGCAACCAGCAGCGCCTGAATGGCCCGGACCAGTAGCTCGAGGTCGCCATGGACCACAGCGACCGTCGCCGGGACAGGGCCGAAACCCACCCCGGCGGTGCTGGCACGGGCCTCCGCCGTTTCGACGGCCTGGTGCAGCACCGCATCCAGGGGGCTGACCTCGGCCGCCAATCCCTCGGCCTTGACCTCCACGCGGGTCAGTAGCAGGGCTTCTTCGATCAGGGTGAGAATGCGGTCACGCGAGGCGTCAAAGCAGCGGCGGTAATCCTGCGTGGACGGGGTGGGCGGCAGATCCATCAACATCAACTCGGCCACGCTGAGCAGGCCGTTGAGCGGCGTACGCAGTTCATGGGCGATGACGCTGAGGAAGTCACTCTTGGCCTGGTCCAGTCCGGCCAGGCGGGCATTGGCCTCGGCGAGCAACCGCGTCCGCTCCGCCACCGTGGCCTCGAGGGCGGCATTGTGGGCGGCCAGCTGCTGGTGCAGCCGGCGCAGTTGCAGGTGAACGCTGATGCGGGCCTGGACCTCTTCCAGCTGGAGGGGTTTGGTGATGTAGTCGACGCCGCCGGCCTGGAAGGCGCGGATCTTGTCCGTCGAGGCCGTCAGCGCACTCATGAAGAGTACTGGGATATCGCGCAGGTCCGGGTCGGCTTTGAGCCGCGCGCAGACCTGGAAACCGTCCAGGCCCGGCATCATGATGTCCAGGAGGATCAGGTCCGGCCGCGATTGGCGGGCGGCAGCCAGCGCCTGTTCGCCGTCGGGCAGGGCAGTCACCCGGTACCCTTGGCTACTCAGCAGGGCCTCCATCAAGCGCAGGCTCTGGAGCGCGTCATCAACGACCATGATGGTCGCCTGGCCATTGACGTCGGCAGTCATGGGAGATCCTTGTAATGCTCAGTTTCCAGGGGCACGTGTGGCCGCTGTGCGGGCCGTGTCGTTGGGTCGAGCCGGGCGCCCGGCGGGCGTCGGCACCACCCAGAGCCCCGGCGCCGACCCGCGATGGTGGCCGCTGCCCGGCCGGGCGCGACGGGGCTCGGACGGCGGTCGGTGGGTAACCTGCGGCCGGCCCCGAGGCGCCCCGGACCTGGGCTGCCCCGCGTCCGGCGATGACCCAACGGCCGGCGACCACAGTGCCCGGCCGATCTTGTGAGCCCTTCCGAGACCATTGTCCAACAGCGAGTTACCTAGTATCCCAAGCCGCCCGGTCGGGTCGGCAATGACCCCACCTCGCCGGCAGGGACCGCTCCCGACACGCACCGCGATGCCATCGGCCGGCCGCGACGCCGCCTCGCGGGCAGGGGCCGCTTCCCGCAGAACCAGGGAACGGCCTTGGTCACCTGTGCCGCCGGCGAGCACGTGCCTCGACCCGCCCAACCGGGCCGCCCCGCCTCGCCTCCGCCTGGCCGTCCATCAGTGCCTGAGGCGCATTGCCAGCCGCATCGGGTAACTGGGCAACGTGAACGGCCAGCCCCAATCGGCGATGGCACCGTCTCGCCGGCACGGGCGCCCCCAATCTACGCAATTCCCTCGCCCTCTGTCGGGAAAGTACCCGGCGCCGGGGCCTTGGGGCCGCTTGGTTGGGCAAGGAGCCCCAAGCAGGCACGGGGACGGTCAGGCGCGCGCGGCATGGGCGTGTGCCGTCAGCCCGCGAACCGCTGCCTGTCAGGCCAACCACACCGTCGTCAAGGCATCGCGGGAACGGGGACTGTCGGGCGCTCAGGATGCGTGCGGTTGACGCCAAGGCGCGACGGCCGCCGCCAGCCGTCCGTAACGCGCCGTCGGCCGATCACCGGCCCGCGGCAGGCACATGCGCCGTCAACCCGCGAACCGCTGCGTCAGAGGCTAACCGCGCCGTCGCCCATCCGTGTCGGCCGAGGGTCTGCCGGGCGTTTGCTCTTGCCGCCGGGACGCCAACCGCGGCCCCCATCGCCGGGCGATCGCGGCGCTCGCCGGCGGCCCTAAGGCGCCTGCCGGAGCAGATAAAGGGCCCCGACCAGCACGATGCCGCCGCAGGCCCGGCGCAGCCACACGGTCCCCCTAGCCCGGGCCCGCTGGTCCAGGAAGCGCTGGACCCAGCCCGTACCGGTGCCGGCCAGGACGGTCACCGCGCCGTGGCCCAGGCCGTAGCTCAGCAGCAGTGCCCCGACATACATGGGGCGCGCGTCGGCAAGGGTGAAAACCACCGCCAGCACCGGGGCCATGAAGGCGAAAGTGCACGGCCCCAGAGCCAGGCCGGACACGGCCCCCAAGCCCAGCGCGGTCCACAACGAGCGACCGGACACCCGCCCCAGCCGTGGCCCCAAGGCCGGCAACGGCAGCAGGTCGAGCAGCTGCAGGCCCACGGCCAGCAGCACGGCGGCGACTACCCAGGTGGTCCAACCGCCGATATCGCCCAGCAGCTGGCCGGCGGCGGCGGTCAGCCCACCGATGAGCGCCAGGGTGGCCAGCGAGCCGGCGGCGAAGGCCAATGCGAGCGCCAGCACCCGGTGCGGACGGGTGTCAACCTGCCCGCCGATGACGCCCACGATGAGGGCAATGCTCGCCAGGTGGCAGGGGCTCAACAGGACGCTGAGGACGCCCCAGGCAAGGGCCGCTGCCAGCGCCAGTGCCGGAGTGCCGGCAAGGGCCGCGCTTAATACGGACAGGGCAGTGTCCATGGCGGTCATTTCGCGTAACGAGACGGGTCAGGAGGGCCAGGCTAGGCCCCAAGAGCGATAGAAGGCAGCGTGGCCGCGGGCCCATGGGCTCCGGGACGGGACGGCCGGCCGGCCGCGAGGCGAACCCGGTTCGCGGGCAGGCCCGGCCACCGGCGGCGCCATCGCGGCAGCACAGCGGTGATGCGGGAACCGGGCGCTCGCCGGCGGCAGTGGGGGCCGACGCGGCGCCAGCGCCGGCACCCATCGGACGCGGCAACGGGACTGGCGGTTCGACCGCGCCCGCCGACGGCCGCCGGATCGTCGGGAGGCCGACACGCCGGGCAGCGCTGACGCACCCGGTTGGCGCCGCAAGTGCGCCCTGTCCGCGGTCCCAGGAACAGCGCGGCGGGCCGTCACCCCCCGATGCCGACACGCACATCTTCGCGGCCCGAATCCCCGGGCCGGCCGTTCGGGCCATGCCAACGGTCGGCCACCGGCCCCACGAGGGCCGCGGCCCGAGGTGGGGTTCGGCAAGGCCCGGCCGCGGGCGCAGGGTTCACGGCGACACGGACGCAGGGCCGGCGGCTGCGACGGTCGGCGAGGGTTTGAGAGCAACGCCTAGGCTGTCCCAGACCGCGAGGATGTCCTGGCGGGACAGGAACCCCTCGTGCCGGAACCGCTCGGTGCCCGTCGCGTCGATGAAGACCTGGGTCGGAATCAGGCGGATGCCGTACGCGGCGGCTTGTTCCGGCTGGTCGCGAATGTCGATGAAGTCGACCTGCAGTTGGCCGGCCAGGGACTGGCGCAACTCGGCCAGAATGGGGGCCATGCGGCGGCAGGGAACGCATTGGGTGGCGCCCAAGTCGACCAGGCGCGGCAACCGCGAGTGCGGGGTTATGGGGCCGGCCGATGTTCCAGCGAGCACCCCGGGCGGCCCAGCGCCCGGTCGCACTACTGCGGCCGGGTCAGCTGCGGGCGTGGGCGGGCGCAGATGCCGGCCCAGGACGACCAGGCCAACGGCAACCAACACGGCCAACCACGCCACCAGACGGTACCGCAGGCGGGGCGTCATCGGGCACGTGGCGGCGCGGCCAGGGCCCGGATCCAACGGCGGGTACCTGCCGGACGCGGGGGGGGCGCGGGCAGCCGGCGCGGCAAGGGTGCCATGGCGGCGCTCAGGCGCCCGTCAGGAGCTTGGTCGCCTCCGCCAACGACGGCACCTTGCCAGTCAGCCGAACCTGGCCATCGACCACCAACGCCGGGGTGGCCATGACGCCGTACCCCATGATCTGCTGCAGATCGGTGACTTTGACCAGTTCGTATTCGCCGCCCAGTTGCTGCGCCGCCTGCTCGACGACGGCGGCCAGTTGCTGGCACTTGCGGCACCCGGTTCCCAGCACTGCCAGTTTCATCGTATCCCCTTTCGCAGTTACCTGCCGACCTTTCAGGCGGTTTCACAGCACGGCGTTGAAGACCCAGCCGACGAGGGTGATGCCCACCGCCACCAGACCGGCATAGGTGGCAATCAGAGGCAGCTTGAGCACCCGGCGGAGGATGACCATCTCGGGCAGCGACAGGGCAATCACCGCCATCATGAAAGCCAGCACTGTGCCCAGCGCCGCGCCTTTGCCCAACAGGGCCTGAACCACGGGAATGATGCCGGCCGCATTGGCATACAGCGGCACGCCCACCAGCACCGCGATTGGCACCGACCACCAGGCCTGACGACCCATGAACGAGGCCATGAAGTCCTCGGGGACATAGCCGTGGATGCCGGCGCCGACCGCGATACCGGCGACGACATAGGGCCATACTCGACCGACGATG
>CAITNQ010000544.1 GCA_903893785.1 uncultured Gemmatimonadota bacterium | reverse complement strand
GTCGCAAGGATCGCGCGTCACGGTTCGCATCTACGACTTTGCCAGTCGGCCGGTGCGCACCCTGGTGCGCGATGCCTGGCGCGAAGGCGGCCAGGTTCACGGCGAGAACTGGGACGGCTACGACGACGACGGCGATCGGGTGGCCAACGGCGTCTACTTCTTCCGGGTTGAACTGGACAGTGGCCGACAGGCCTTTGGGAAAGTGGTGGTGCTCGATTGAACGGGCGTGGGACTTCCGGCATGACACTGGGCGCAGGACGGGGCCGGGCCCCGGCAGGGGGACAAGGGCGCCGGCGAGGCTGCCGGTTCGGGGTTCGGCCGTCCATGGGGCTGGCCTCCAGCCTGTGTCTTGCGCTGCTGCTGGCAGCGATCCCGGCCGGCGCCGTGGATCGGGCGGCGGCTTTCCTCGAGACCGGTGCGGGCGCTCGGGCGGCCGGCCTGGGTGATGCGTACAGTGCGGCTGCCGAAGATCCGTCGGCCGCGTTCTGGAACCCGGCCGGGCTGGCGCGCGTGCGCCGCTGGCAGGCCAACGCGGCGCTACAACCGATGTCGTTGGGGCGCCGTCAGAGCAGTGTCTCGGCCGCCCTGAACGTCCGCGGCGACCTGGCCTTCGGCGGCACCTGGGTCCATGCGGGTGTCGAGGGTCTGGAGGGAAGGACCAGTTCAGGCGCGCGGACGGGTTCCATGGACGATGCCGAAAACGCCGTCTGCGTGGGCGTAGCCCGGACCCTGAACCGGGGCCTGGCCGTAGGGGCTGCCATGCTGATCGTCGACCAGCGCCTGGCGTTGCCCGCCGGCCTTGGGTGGCCTGATGCTACGGCCAGCGGCCATGGCTTTGGCCTCGGTCTGCAATGGCGGCTGGGAAACCGAGCCACTCTGGCGGCGGCGGCCCGGAACCTCGGTGGCAACCTTCAGTGGCAGGTCCGCCGGGGCTCTCAACAGGCCAGTACCAGTGTCGATCCGCTGGGTCGCGTGTTGGCAGCCGGTGCGGCGGTGCAACTGACGCGTCAGGTGCTTCTGTGTGCCGACCTGCGCGACGATGGCGAGGCCCACGGAGCGGTGGGGGTCGAGTGGCGCACCGGTGACCTGCTCACCGTCCGGGCGGGTGCGGCCCGCGTGGGCGCTGGCGCCCACGCCACGGCCGGCCTGACGGTGCGCCCCATGCGAACCCGAGCCCTGCAGTTTGAGTATGCCTATGTCAGCGACCCGTTGGACGCTGGCGACCGTGTGGTTCTGGGACTGGGGGTGGCCTTCTGATGGGCACTGTATCGCACGGCCGTGGCCTGGTTGCGGTGCCGTCCGAACCGGGCGGCTGGCCCCTGACCCGCCTGGTGCGGGTCGTGGTCGGCGCTACCCTGCTGAGCGCCGTGGCCGCCCATGCCGTCGCCCCTGGCTTGCCTTTCCTGGTCATGGGCACCAGCGCCCGCGCCGGCGCCCTGGCCGAGTCGATGACCGCGGTCTCAGACCCGGAAGCGGGATCGGCCAACCCGGCGGCTCTGAGCGCGCCGGGCCGTGGCGGCGCCTGGTTGACGCACACTGCCTGGGTGCAGGGCCTGGACCAGGAGGCCCTGTGTTTCGTTGCCCCGCGGGGGAGGCTGACGGTCGGCCTCACGGCGCAACTGGCTCAGGCAGATGACCTTGAACGGCGCCAGGGGCCCTCGGTGGAACCCCTCGGCAGCTTCGGCGTGTACGATGCCACGGTAGGTGTCCTCGCCTCGTGCACCGCGCGCCACGGTCTGCACGTGGGCGCCGGCATCCGCTACCTCCACCAGACCGTCGCCGACCAGACCGCCCAGGGCGCCGCGATGGACCTGGGTGCGTGGTATCCTGCCTCACCGCGCCTGTCGCTGGGCGCCGCCTGGCGCAACCTGGGCCACATGAACGACCTCAACCAGACCGCTACGCCGCTACCGCGATCGCTGCGCCTCGGGGTGGCATACCGCGCGGTCCCGGCGCTGCTGGTCACGGCCGAGGCCCAGCATACCCGCGGAGCCGGGCTGAGTGGCCACGCCGGGGTGGAGGCGGCGGTCCGGCCGCACCTGCCGCTGCGGCTGGGGTACCAGACCGGCGACAACCGGGGGCTGTCAGCCGGCTTGGGCCTGACGGCGCGACGCTGGTCGGTTGATTACGCCTACCTTCCCTTTGGCTCCGGGCTCGGTGAGGCGCACCGAATCGGTTTCCACTACCTGCGCTGAGTTCGGGAGGGCGGGATGGACCTTTGGCGACGGGCTCCTCGACCGCCCGTACGGCAAGAGCCGCCGTGGTACGGGCTGCCGCAGTCGTTGCCTGTCGAGGTGGACTGGCAACGGCCGCCGGCGCCGCCGACGGAACCGGCGGCGCGTGCCTGGCTGCACCTGCTGCTCTTCGTCCTGACGCTGCTCTCCATGGCCGTGGCCGGGGCCCTGCAGCAGGGCGTCAACCCGCTGGCCAGTCGTCGCGCCCTGGTCCATCTGGTCGAGGGCATCCCCTTTGCCGCCACCCTGCTGGCCATCTTGACGGTGCACGAGTTCGGGCACTACTACGCCGCGCGGCGATGGCAGGTCCGGGCGTCGCTGCCCTACTTCCTGCCCCTGCCCTACATGTCTTTCCTCGGTACCCTGGGCGCGGTGATCCGCATCCGCTCACCGCTGCCTCATCGCCGGGCGCTGTTCGATCTGGCGGTGGCGGGGCCGCTAGCCGGCCTTGTGCTCGCCCTGGCCGCCTGCATCGCCGGCCTGCTGGGGTCGTCCGTGATTGCCCTGGACGAGCTGTCGGAACCGCCGCTGCGCCTGGGATCGCCGCTGCTGTTCTCCGGCCTGGCGGCGCTGCTTCGACCCGATATCGGGGCCGATCAGATGGTGCTCCTGACGCCTGTGGCTTTTGCGGGGTGGGTCGGCTTGTTCATCACCGCGTTCAACTTGATCCCGGTGGGGCAGCTCGATGGAGGCCACCTGGTGTACGCTCTTTTCGGGCGACACCACCGCTGGATCAGCCGCAGCGTGCTGGCCGTGTTCACGGTGCTCGGGGCGTACGGTGCCAGCACCGTTTTCGCCGGCTGGCCGCCCGGTTGGCCGCCCGGTTGGCCGGGGTGGCTGCTGCTGGGCGGCCTGCTTTCAGCCTTCAATCGCGACCATCCGCCGCCAGTGGACGACCGTGAACCACTTGACCCGACGAGGCGTCTGTTGGGTTACGGCTGTCTGGCCGTGTTCGGCCTGTGCTTCGCGCCGGTTCCCTTTGCTGCGGTGATGCCGTGACCTGGCCGAGCCTGTCGACGCCAATCGGGGCGCGGGCCCGGCGCCACGGGGGCGGCCGCGGTGGCGGCGGTGTCTCTTTCCGCGGCGTCGGGCGGGTCTTGCCGAGCCGGCGGCCGACTCGGGTGGATGGCCTGGCCGCGGGCCTGGGGGCGCTGTTCCTGGTGCTGGCGGGCTGCAGCCTGGGCGATCAGGAATGGGTCGAATGCCGGTGCACGCCGGATTCGAACCATGGCCTTTTTCCCGGGTGTCCTCGAATGGTAGCCGTGACCCAGGGCCAGCGCGAGGTGTGGTTGACCGCCAGTGGCGATACCGTGGACCCAGCCGTGGAACAGGTCCTGGTTCGCGGTACGGCCGTGCGGCGCACCGGCGTCAGCGGCCCGGGGGTGCTGACCACGGGCGTGGCCGACTGCCCGGCAGGGCAACCGTTGGACCTGCTGCAGCGCACCCGTCCGGAATACGTGCTCTTCAACGTACAGCGCGTCTGGGAGTCCGACAGCCGCAACGTGACCCAGTACCTGGACCAACTGGCCGAGGACTACACTTTCATCCCCGACCCGCTGGACGTGCAAGCCCATCCTGAGGTATACGCTGCCGGCGCTGACACCCTGTGGGGGCGCGATCAGGAACGGGCCTTTGCGCAGGCGCTTCTGGATCCGGACCGCATTCGCACCATCCATTTCACCCGTTGGTACGAGTCGTCGCGGGACCAGCGCTCAGTGTCGGAGGATGGCCTCCGGGTGACGCTGACCTTCCCGTACACCGCTGAGTTCACCGAACCCGCGGGGCCGACCGGGGTAGCGCGCACGCTGGGTACGCGCGGTTGGGCCGAGGTGGACCTGGTCACGCCCACGCTCGAGAACCCGGTGTGGACGCTGTCACAGTGGCGCGACCGCCGTGAGGCTACGGCGATGCTGTCGTGGGGCGAGTTGCGGGCCGAGTTCGCCCGCTGACCGGCGCGGCCCGGGCGCGTACCGGCTTCTAGACCGCCTGCCGCGGTCAAGGTCCGCGGTCGGCAACCTGAATCGAGGAGATAGATGGCCATGGGTTGGAAGTCGGCAGCAGTCCTCTTGATAATCGGCGCAGTCGGCTGCGTCAACCCCTTTGCCCCCAAGAAGAACACCCCTGACGACGGGGGCACGCAGCCGGCGCCACCGGCGACCACGCCGGAAATCCTCATGGACAACCTGCACCGGGCCATGCGCGACCGGGACAAAGACCTTTATGAAACCCTGCTGGCGCCCAATTTCTGGTTCACCGAGTCCGACTGCCAGGGCGACGTCGTCTATGCCAACGGCCGCGAGGAGGAACTGACCCTGATGGGCGGCAGCCGTGATGGCGCGCAACTGGGCATCTTCGACCGTTTTCGTTCGTTTGACTTCGATTTCCAGCTCATCCGCCGCAGCGTCGAACTGGGCACCGAGCACCCGGCCGCTTTCCCCGGCGACCCTGACGGGCACCCCGACGAAGACTGGGAAGTCATGCGCGGCCGGGTCCAGATGCTGCTGTTGGACGAAAATGGCGATGGCTACCGCGTCGACCAGATCATGACCTACAAGCTGCGGCGTACCAGCGCCGGGCTGTGGGAGATCATTCGCTGGATCGACGATCCGCTTTCCGGAACCTGTACCGACAACACCGGCAAGATCGCCGTCGCGACGCGCGGCTGGAGCGAACTCCGCCACCCGGGGATGTGAGCCTCAGTGCCTGGAAAGGCCACTACCCGGTCGGCGTCCATGGTGCGCCGCCGACCCTCGCCCGCCTGGCACCTGTTGGGCACGGCGGGGCTGGTGCTATCGGCGGTGCTGTACCTGGTGTACAACCAGTGGCAGGCGCGACCCATCGACGAGCCGGCGGCCGGGCCAGTGGCGCTGGCGCCCGCCCCGCCTGCGGTCGACGCGGCGAGTTTCGCCGATACCTTGTTTGCCGGTGCCGCCCAGGTTTTGGCTGAAGACGGCATTGAGGCCGCCCAGGTCAGCGGGACCCGTGGCCACCCGGACCGCATCCAGGTGGTGGTTCCCGGCGACCTTGCTCTGGCCCTGGTCAACCTGCGTCTGACGCGGTTTGCCGAGGACCGCGGCGGGGTAGCACTGGGGGCATCCGAGGTGGTACCCGGGCGTCGTCTGGAAGTCCGGTGCGGCTTCGATGGCACTGTCACGACGGTGTTCACCTGTGACCGCGACCGATCCAAAGCCCGTCGGGCGGGGCAGATTGCCGTGGTGGTCAGCGGTGTCGGTCAGCACGGCTGGGATGACCCCCTGCTGGAAAGGTTCAGCCGCCAGAGCGAGCCGCTGACCCTGGCCCTGGTACCCAACAGCGCGCGGGCCGAGGACTTCGCCGCGCAGGCGCGCGAGGCGGGCCACGAGATCCTGGTGGAACTGGGCGCTGGCGAGGTGGCCGAGGCCGGGGATGACGAGGAGGGGTTGTTGAGCGCCAAAGTACGCAATGCGCTGCAGGTCGTGCCCAAAGCCCGAGGTCTCGCCGTCAGCGCCGAGGACGGTGCGGCCGGCGACTCCCATGGGGCCGACGGGCTTCTC
Source organism: uncultured Gemmatimonadota bacterium (assembly GCA_903893785.1). Classification (GTDB taxonomy): domain Bacteria; phylum Latescibacterota; class UBA2968; order UBA8231; family UBA8231; genus CAITNQ01. The sequence continues at coordinate 3,132 of CAITNQ010000544.1, read as the reverse complement.
GCGGCCGTTCGGGGCCGCGGCATGTATTACTTCGACGGCGGCGCGTCCACGGCCGAACTGACCGGCGTGGGCGGCGGCACCGGGGTGCAGTGCGTGGGTCGCGACCTGGACCTGGACCGCGACGATGACCAGGCTGCCATCGAGGCGCGGCTGTGGGAATTGGGCGAATTGGCGGCTCGCAACGGCCAGGCCGTGGGGTTGCTCCGCGCGCACCGCAACGGCTTGGCGGCACTGGAAGCGGTGTTGCCGCGGTTGGCCGCGCGCGGCCACCGGGTGGTGCCGGCGTCGCAGGTGGCCCGTTGAGCCGGCCGGCGGTGTCGTGCGGTGATGCCTTCGCCTTCGAGGTGCTGGCCCGGGACCCCGAAACCGGTGCCCGGGCTGGTCTGTTGCACACGCCCCACGGCGCGATTGAGACGCCGGTCTTCATGCCAGTGGGCACTCACGCTACGGTCAAGACCCTTGAACAGGCGGACCTGGAGGAACTGGGCGCCGCCATCATCCTGGCCAATGCGTACCACCTGTATCTGCGTCCGGGCCACGCCCGCGTGGCCGCCTTGGGCGGGCTGCACGGCTTCATGTCGTGGCCGCGGGCCATCCTGACCGACAGCGGTGGCTACCAGGTGTTCAGCCTCAGCGCCCTGCGGCGCGTTGAGGAGGCCGGCGTCCGCTTCCAGTCCCACCTGGACGGTTCACGCCACCTGTTCACGCCCGAGCTGGTGATGGAGATCGAGCACGCCCTCGGCGCCGATATCATCATGGCCTTCGACGAATGCACGCCCTACCCCTGTCCGCGGGGTGATGCGGAGCGCTCGATGGAGTTGACCTTGCGCTGGGCGCGACGCAGCGCGGCTCGCCACGCCGAACTGGCTGGGCTGCGGGCCGACCGCCCCCCCCAGGCCCTCTTCGGCATTGTGCAGGGTAGTGTCTACCCCGAACTCCGGGCCCGCTGCGTGGAGCAGCTGCTGGAGCTGGACTTGCCTGGGTACGCCTTGGGCGGACTGGCGGTCGGTGAACCGCGCGACGACATGCTGGCGATGATCGCCACCACTGTACCGCGGTTGCCGGCAGAACGGCCGCGGTACTTGATGGGTGTCGGCCTGCCCCAAGACATGGGCGACGCCGTGGCGCTGGGAATCGACATGTTCGACTGCGTGGTTCCGACGCGCAACGCCCGCAATGGCACGGCCTTCACAAGCACCGGGCGCGTCCGGCTGCGCAACGCGTCGTTGGCCGACGAAGCCGGCCCGCTGGACCCGCAGTGCGATTGCCGCACCTGCCAACGCTATAGCCGCGCGTATCTGCGGCACCTGTTCCAGGCCAACGAAATCCTGGGGCTACGGTTGGCCACGTACCACAACCTGCACTACATGCTGCGGTTGATGGCCGGCATGCGCCAGGCCATTCTGGCGGGCACCTTCAGTCACTGGCGGGCCTGGTTCCGCTCGACCTATCAGGGGGGCTGATCGGCGGCGTCAGTCGTAGGTGCGGCCGGAGATGCCCTGGGCTTGATTGGCGCGGGCTCGACGCACCAGGCGGTTGCCCCACGCCGTCGGGTACCGTCCGGTGACGCAGCCCAGGCACAGGGACTCACGCTCGCAGCCGATCGCCGTGCTCAGGTCGTCCACGGGAAGGTACCGCAGGCTGTCGACTTGCAGGGCCTGTTCCATGCGGTTCAGCGTGGCCGTGCTGGGGCGGCCACGGTACCGGGGCTCCAGGAACTGCGGGGCGAACAACTCGTCCAACGTTGACATGTCGATGCCATAGAAGCAGGGCGCGACGATGGGGGGGCAGGCGACCCGGACGTGTACCTCGCGGGCCTTGCCCCGGTCGCGCAATTGCTGCACCAGCGACTTCAGCGTCGTCGAACGGACGATGGAGTCCTCCACCAGGAACACCCTCTTGCCCTCCAGGACCGAGGGCAGCGGCGTGTATTTCCGCCGCGCCGCCTCGCCGCGCGTGGCTCCCGGTTGAATGAAGGTGCGGCCGATCTGGCGGTTGCGGATCAGCCCTTCCATGCAGGGGATGCGCAGGTGGAAAGCGAAGGAGTCGGCCGCGGCCTTGGCCGTGTCAGGCACCGGGACCACAATGCAGTTGGCGTCCAGTTCTTGGTCCTCAACCTCGGCCAGACGCCGGCCCGCGGCGGCCCGGGAACGGTACACGCTCTGCCCGTCGATCTCCGACGCGACGCTGGCGAAGTAGACCCACTCGAAGAAACAGCGCGCCTTGGGCTGCACCGGGGCGAAACGCTCCAGACGCAACTCGCCGTGCTCCACCACTGCCATCTGTCCGGGCTCCAGCGCGTGGATCTCGGTGAAGCCCAGATTGGCGAGGGCTACCGATTCGCTGGCAGCGCCGAACAGCTGGCCCTGAACGGCCCAGTGCATGGGCCGGAATCCCAGTGGATCGCGAGCGACGAACATGCGGCCCAGGGCGTCCAGGAAGACGATGTTGTACGCCCCGTCAAACTCGCCAGCCACCTCAACCATTACCTGCTTCAGGGGCGGCAGGTTCTCCCCGCGCAGACCATACGCGAGGGTGTGCATGATGATCTCGGTGTCCGTGCCCAGGGAGAAGTGGTACCCCAGCTTGTTGACCAGATTGTCCCGCAGAGCCGTGTAGTTGGACAGGGTACCGTTGAAGGCGAAACTGAACCACTTCCACAACCGCCCGTGGTGCCGCTCAAAGGGCTGCGCGTAGCGCGAGTCGTCGGCCCCCGAGGTGGCGTACCGCGTGTGGCCGATGGCGGCGGTGCCTGCGTACTCCTCGATCAGCGCCCGCCCTCGTTCGGGCTGCGACAGATGGAAGACCTCGTCGACCGTGCCCAGCGCCTTGTGCGTATCCAGCAACTGCGGTCGGTCCGCCGAGTAGGTGCTGAACCCTGCCGCCAACTGGCCGCGGTTCTGCAGATGCAGGAGCATGGCCGGCAGCAGCGCCGACACGCTCCGGCGGCCATCCTCGACTCCGGGCAGAGACCAGCCATTGACCGGCTGCTCAAGCCAATAGAGCGCCGCTACGCCACACTCGTGATGCAAGTCCTCGCTCATTACACTCCTTCGGCGCTGGCCGCGTGCGCTGCGTCGACTCTGCGAGCGTACAAAATCACCGGCTCTGCCGCTGGCCGCAAGGGCCCGG
>CAITNQ010000543.1 GCA_903893785.1 uncultured Gemmatimonadota bacterium | reverse complement strand
GGTCCTGCCAAGATCGTCCATGGCGTCCTGCTACTCGTCCCGACACAGGCGCGCGCGGTCGGCGGATAACCGGTGTCCGGCACCCACGAAAACGTTCGCCGGGCGCGGCGGGGGCCGTGCCCCAGGCAGGGGACAACGCGCCCTCACCTTCGATCGTCGGCAGTTTTGGGGCCGGGCATCCGGACGCCGCAGGCGTGGCGCCAGCGCGCCTTGGCGTCACTACGAATCCACTGCTGTGCCCGCCACTGCTGCGGCTGCCGGCGGTGCGTGTCAATATAGCGATTGCGCGGTTCGCTGCCGCGCGGTTTCCCCGGCACCGAGCCGACCGGACCGGGCGCCCGGCGTCGCGCGTCGACCTCCCGGTAGGGTGGCGTGGTCGATGCCTGGGGCGGTGTGGCCCGTAACCCATGTCCGCCGCCCCGGGACGGGCCCATGTTGACGCCACCGCCATCGGCCCGGTGATTCAAAGGGCCGCCGTCCAGCGGCGTACCGCCTGTTCGGGGCCCCGCTTGCGGCCGGGCCGCCTTGCCGGTGCCAGGGTGCCCAGGGACGGCTGCCGGAGGTTCCATGACTGCCGCCATCGCCGCGCGTTACGCGGCCCTGGTCGACCGCGCCCGCGAAGCGGCGGCGCGCCAGCGCGAAACGACGCCCATCCGCATTCGGGTGGGTTCGGCCACCTGCGAAAACGCCGCCGGCGCTGCCGAGGTGTACGACGAGTTTGCCCGCCACATCCGGGCCGCGGGACGCCGTGATATCCGCTTGTACCGCACCGGCTGCACCGGTCGTTGCAGTTGCGAGCCCATCGTCGGCGTGATGCTCCCGGGGCAGGCTCCGGTGCAGTATAGCCAGGTGGACCGCGACAAGGCCCACGAAATCTTCACCTCCCACGTGCAGCAGGGCACGGTCGTCTCCGACCTCGTCCTTGACGGGGAGGCTGGTGGTACGCACCGCTACCAGCTCTTTTTCTGCGGGTCCCAACGCTGCGCGCGGTCCCTGGGACGCGATTTGGGCACGCTCTGCCGGGCCAAACTGGCTGCGGCCGGCATCGACGAGCATGACGTGGGCGTGGTCCACACGCACTGCTTCGGTCTGTGCCCGGCCGGGCCCGAGAACCCGGCCACCCCGGTCCTGGTGCGTCCGGGAAAGGTCCTCTACCGCGTTACCGGCGAAGCAGACCTGGACGCGATCCTGACCGAGCATGTGGGCCAAGGACGTCCCGTCGACCGCTTGCGACTGGCAGCGCACCCGGTGGACCAAGGGTTCTTCGACCTGTACGGGGACGTCGCCTTCTTCCACCGCCAGACGCGCCTAGCCCTGCGCAACAGCGGCGTTATCGACCCTGAAAGCCTGGATGACTACCTGCGGGTACAGGGGTTCGCGGCCCTGGCGGCCGTGCTCGAGCGCCAAGATCCAGCCGGGCTGATCGCCGCGATCGACCAATCGCGACTGCGCGGTCGGGGCGGCGGCGGGTACCCCACAGGGCTGAAATGGCGCCAGGCGGCCGAGTCGCCGGACGCCATCCGCTACCTCGTGTGCAATGCCGACGAGGGCGATCCCGGGGCCTTCATGGACCGCAGCATGCTTGAGGGCGATCCCTTCTCGGTCCTTGAGGGTATGCTCATCGCCGGGTATGCCATCGGCGCCCGGCAGGGTTACTTCTACGTGCGCGCCGAGTATCCGCTGGCCGTGGGGCGCATCACCCGCGCCATCGAGCAGGCGCGTGCCGCCGGGTTGCTGGGAGCGGACATCCTAGGTTCGGGGTACGATTTCGACGTGCAGATCCGCCTGGGCGCTGGCGCCTTTGTGTGTGGCGAGGAGACGGCGCTCATCCAGTCCATCGAGGGTGGCCGTGGCGAGCCCCGGGTACGCCCTCCGTACCCGACGACGCAGGGGCTGTTCGGCCACCCCACAGTGATCAACAACGTCGAGACCCTGGCCAATGTCCCGGTCATCGTCCACTATGGGGCATCGTGGTTCCACCAGATCGGTACTGAACGCAGCGGCGGCACCAAAGTCTTCGCCCTGGCAGGCAAGGTGCGGCACACGGGACTGGTGGAAGTGCCCATGGGGGCGACCCTGCGGCAGATCGTCTTCGACATCGGCGGCGGGCCGCCGCCCGGCAAGACCCTCAAAGCCATTCAGACCGGCGGACCCTCGGGCGGATGTCTGCCGGCCGCCTGCCTGGATACCGCAGTCGATTTCGACGCGCTGAGCGAGGTGGGCTCGATCATGGGTTCGGGCGGCATGATCGCCATGGACGAAGACGACTGCATGGTGGACATTGCGCGCTTTTTCCTCTCGTTCACCCAGAACGAGTCATGCGGCAAGTGCACGCCCTGCCGCGAAGGCACCAAGCGCATGCTCGAAATCCTCGAGCGCATCACCACCGGCAAAGGGGTGCCCGAGGACCTCGAGCGCCTGGCACGGTTGGGCGGGCTGGTCAAGAAAGCCTCCCTGTGCGGTCTGGGCCGCGCGGCACCCAACCCGGTCCTGAGCACCCTGCGTCACTACCGGCACGAATACGAAGCCCATATTCACCAGCGGCGCTGCCCGGCCCACCGCTGCGTGGCCCTGATCCACTACGAGATCGACACCGATCGGTGCGTCGGCTGCACGGTCTGCGCCCGCGCGTGCCCCGTGGGCTGCATCACCGGCCTGCGCCAGGAAGCCCACGCCATCGACCAACAGCGCTGCATCAAGTGCGGCCGCTGTGCCGAGGCCTGCCGTTTCGACGCGGTCGCCAAACTGTGAACACTGGCCAACAACAGGCACCCCGTGGCTGAACCCACCACCGTCCGCATCACCATCGATGGCCGCCAGCTCGAAGTGGAGGCCGGCACCACCATTCTGAAAGCCGCCGAGCACCTGGGCATTCGCATCCCGACCTTGTGCTATCATCCGGATCTCAGTCTGCGCGGCGCCTGCCGGGTCTGTATCGTCGATGTCAAGGACATGGGCTTCTACATGGCCTCCTGCTCGGTCGAGGTTTGGGAGGGCATGGAGGTACAGACGAATTCGCCGGCCATCCGCCAGGCCCGGCGTGATATCGTTGAGCTGTTGCTGGACAATCACCCGCGGGAGTGCCAGACCTGCGATCGCGACGGCAACTGCGAACTGCAGAACCTGGCCTACTCCATGGGCGTGCGCGAACGGCTTTTTGATGGCGAGCGCAAGCACTTCGCCACCGACGACGCCGGCGAGTCAGTGGTCCGCGAGCCCGACAAATGCATTCTCTGCGGCCGCTGCGTCCGAGTGTGCAACGAGATCCAGGGCGTCGGCAACCTGAGTCGCCATGGCCGCGGCTTCACCACCGTCGTCGGTCCGGCCCACGGCGCCCCGATGGACGCCTCCGTCTGTATCCAGTGCGGCCAGTGCGTTACGGTCTGCCCCACGGCTGCTTTTCTGGAGAAGAACCACACCGAGGAGGTGTGGGCCGCGCTGGCCGATCCCAAGCTGCACGTGGTGGTGCAGACCGCGCCCTCCATCCGGGCCGCCATTGGCGAGGGCTTCGGTCTGCAGCCGGGTGCGTCGGTCACCGGACGCATGGTGGCCGCCCTGCGCCTGCTGGGCTTCGACGGCGTGTTCGACACCAATGTGGGTGCTGATCTGACCATCGTTGAGGAGTCCCATGAGTTCCTCCAACGCCTGGCCGGCCGCGGCCCGTTACCCATGCTCACCTCCTGCTCGCCGGGGTGGATCAGTTTCATGGAGAAGTTCTACCCGCAACTGATCCCGCACGCCTCGACGTGCCGCTCGCCGATGAGCATGACCTCGGTGCTGCTCAAGACCTACTATGCGGCGCAGCGGGGTCTCGACCCAGATCGCGTCTTCGTCGTCGGCGTCATGCCCTGTGTGGCGAAGAAGTATGAGGCGCGGCGGCCGGAGCACTACCGCCGGCCCGGCGTGCCCTGGACCGACGCTGTGCTCACCACGCGCGAGATCATCTGGATGATCAAGTCCTACGGCATCGACCTGTGGACCCTGCGCGACATTGATCTGGAAACGTTCCCCAAGGAGGCTTTCGACGATCCTCTGGGGGTGGCCAGCGGTGCCGGCGATATCTTCGGCACCACGGGCGGGGTGATGGAAGCTACCCTGCGAACGGCCGTGGCTCGTTTAGGGGGTGACGATCAGCGGCTGCTGTTCCACGAGGTGCGGGCGGTGGACGGCCTGCGGGAAGCCACCGTGGAAGTGGCAGGGCACACCCTGCGCGTCGGCGTGGCCAACGGGCTGGTTAACGCCGGGCGGCTACTCGACGAGGCCGTGGCGGGCAAACCGTACCACATCATTGAGGTCATGGCCTGCCCCGGCGGTTGCATCGGCGGGGGCGGGCAGCCGTACCCGCCGCGGGGGATGAAACCCATGGATGCGGACCTGCTGGCCATGCGCGCCCAAGTGTTGTACGAGAGCGATCGCTCCAAACCCGTGCGGCGGTCCCATGAAAGCCCCACCATCTTGCGGCTGTACGCCGATTACCTGGGCGAGGTGGGGGGACCTCGGGCGCACGAACTGCTGCACACCTCCTATGCCGCCAGACTGCCGCGGGGGATCCGATGACTGCCGCTGCCTCCACCGACAACTGGGCCGCTGTCGAGGCCGCAGCCGAGGCCCAGCTCACGCCGCAGATAGTCGCCTTCATCACCCAATGCCGGGCCCAGGAACACCCCCAGAGCCAGTTGATCGCGGTGCTGCACCGCGTGCAGGAGCATTTCGGGTACCTGGCGCCAGAGAAGCTTGATGCCGTGGCGCAGCTGCTGCGCGTGCCAGCAGCCAAAGTCAGCGGCGTGGCCACCTTCTACCACTACTTCCGGCTGCGTCCCCCGGGGCGGTTGATGATCAACGTGTGCCTGGGTACTGCCTGCTACGTCAAGGGCGCCGAGAAGGTCGCGGCACGCCTGCGGGAGGAGTTGGGTATCGACTTCGGCCAGACCACCAGCGACGGTGTCTTCTCGCTCAACTCGGCCCTGTGTTTGGGGACCTGCGGTCTGGCCCCGGTGGTCATGGTCAACGATGAGGTGTACGGCAAGATGACGCCCGACCAGGTCCCGGGGCTGCTGGCTCGCGCCATGCAGCGGGCCCGCGGCAGCGACGGATGACAGCAGTGGCGGCCGCACCACGGTAGCCGCTTCGTGGTCGCGAGGGCCGGCCTGGGCACCGGCCCACCGCGAACCTGGCGGCGTGCCGGCCGACAGTCCGCTACCCCTGCCCTGAGCCCTCGGATGGCGCGCTGATCATGCCCTCGTCGGCGCGATGGGCGCCGGCCCGGCCCCCAAGACTGCGCCGGCGCCGACGCCGCTGGTCGGGCACCCGTGGGCGCGACCCGCGGCAGCCCCAGTGGCTCGGCCGCGCCCCCCCGGGTCAGTGCGTCAGGCGGACGATGTAGCTGGCTACCTGTCGCCGGTACCGCAGCAGTTCCTGCGGGTCCTTGGCATACGTCTGCTCATCCGTGTACAGACGCGACGGCAAGACCAGCAGGGACGCGGCCTCGCGTGCCAGGCCCTGTCGCTCGGCGGGCGCCTGCCGGATCGCCTGTTCCAGCAGCACGAAGTAGTCGTAGTCCTCGATGCCATCGCGCAGGATTTCCAGACGCAGCGAGGGAACCGGGGGCTCGACGTGTGGTGTGAGGTCGTGGTTCGGGTCGCGGTTATTGGGGTAGAACAGACGTCCGTCGCCGTTCCCCCAGATGGTCTGCTTGCCCAACGGCCAACCGTATCCGCTGACGAAAGACATGGCCTCTTCCCATGGGTTCTGCAGGTAACCCGGGGGCGAGGCGGCGTCGGAATTCCAGTACGTGGTCGCCCACATCAGCAGGCCCTGCAGGCGGTACTGCCACGAGGCCCAGGACCACAGGCGCAGGTTGATCGCGTCGTGGTCAATGAACTCAGAGATCCACGGGGACTTGGGCCAGCAGCACAGATAAGACCAGCACTGCTGCCCGCGGGCCTGCATGCGCTCCCGTTTGGCGTGGTCCAGGCGGTGCCAGATGGTGCAGCTGATGTCAGTCACGTCCGAGATGTCCTGCCCGCTGACGTGCTCGGTGAGGAAGGTCGTCAGTTTGGGCGCGTGGCGCTTGATCAGGGCGTGGGTCTCGCGGACAAAGGGGTAGTCCGCTTCGCCGGGTTCGTCGAACCAGTAGATGTACTCGCGCCCCAGCCAGCCATTGGCTTCCAGATTGGCCTGCATCTGCCCCAGGTACCGGGCCATCAGCTTGTCGTACTCGGCGGTGCCCTGGGCGAACCCCTCGAAGTTGCCCATGACCCGGCTGTAGTACGTGCCGCCGCCCAGCCCCTTGAGGTTCAGGCGCCAGCCGGTGAAGCCGTACTCGTCGAAATAGCGTCGCCCCGCGGCATTGAAGTCGGTGAAGTCGAGGTGGATGTCGATCGCGTCCAAGTCCACCTCGAAGTCGCCCGCAGCGAACTCGTTGAGGCCCGTGGCCGTGTTCATCAGGGCCACGTCGTCGAACCAGACCGTGCCGACTTCCTCGCCGCTGCGCGTCGGTGTAGCCGGGTAGAGTCGCACGCGGACGAAGCGGACCGCCGGATCGAGCGCCTCCAGTTCCAGCGTGCCGGGCTGCCACTCCTGACTGGCCGTGAAGGCCTCGAAACGGTTGTGGAAGACCATCCGTTCACGCCCGGCGTCAAAGCACTCCAGGCCGACGACATAGGACTGGCCCGCCGTCGCGGCCCGGGCGAACCACGACAGGCGGTACGCGTCGGTGGCGTTGACGGGGATCAATTCGCGGGCCACGGCCCCCAGCGACTGGGTGCGCGAATCGTCGACCACGCGGTACGAGTAGGTGCCGCCGTGTACCACCTCGCGGTCGTAGAATCCCCCCTGCCAGGCAATGCCGGTGATCTCCTCGCGAATGGGAGCATGGAGGAAGGGGTCATAGGGGGAGATGCGGTAGTCGCGGTATGCCTGCATGTAGTACTCGAACACCTGGCGCTGCTGGGCTGGCTCGCGCAGGTGTTCGTACTCGTATACACTGCCCATGTCGAGGCCCAGACCCGATCTGAGGGCCGGGGTCCGCGGCAGGCAGAAAGGCCACACCTCCAGCGTTACCGGCACACGACAGACCCAGGCGCCGGCGCTGATCTGGACCTGGCCGACGTAACGGCCGGCGGCGGCCTCTGCCGGCACGTGTACGGTGACCCAAAAGGGCTGATTCTCGTTGGCGTACAGGGTCTCGGGACCGGTGTGGAGCGGCAGTGGATCAGGCCATCGGCCGCTGTAGCCATAGCTGTCCGTAGGCCGCGTAACCTTGACGTACTCCACCTTGCGGATGGTGATGTTGCCGGCCTCAATGGCCTGACCGGGGCCGCGGCGCAGCTCCGGCAACGAGACGCGCACGTCCTCCAGCCGTTGGGTCGGATTGACCACCAGGATGAAGGACTCGGCCTCGCGGCCCGCGGCCGCCAGCTCCACCTCGGGGGCTTCACGTGTCGGCAGCGGGGCATCACGCATGACTTTGTAGCAGCCCTCGGCCCACCAGACCGAGGCAACATCGGTGGTGTCCACCAGATAGCCGAAGCCGCCGCTGTCTTCGTGGTTGGGGTCAGTGACTCGGGGTGGCGAAGCCATCGGGAGCTCCTCAGTGGCGGCCGACAGGGGGGCCAGGAACCACAGGGCCGTCAGGAGCGTAGCCAAGGCGCCGCACGTCACGCGCCAGGCTCGGGTAGCAGCGTGGAGGCGGGCGGCGGGGTGGCAGCGCTTCGATTCCATCGGCAGGTCCTGGCAGGCGTCTGGGCGGTTAACCTCCCACGCCGTCCGGCCCACGTCAACCCGGGCCACACCGTCGGGGCGGCGTTGGTTGTCGGCGCTGTGGCCGGTGTGTAGAATATCCGCGGCTGAGCTCCGGCTCGCGCGGCCGCGTTGGGTGCTGGCCGCGGCCCTGCACTGGAGCGGCCACCCATCGCTGGAGGATGCCCATGGATGAGCGGGAGATGGTACGCTTCGGGGTGTCCACCCCCGCGGGTCTGCTGGCCAAGTTCGATGCCCTGATCGAGACCAAAGGGTACACCAGCCGGTCAGAAGCCATTCGCGATCTGATCCGCGACGATCTGGTAAGCACCGCCTGGGAACAGCGCGATGGCCACGGACCGGCCATCGGCACGATCACGATCGTCTACGACCACCATGCGCGGGAGATTTCCGACCGTCTGGTGGAGCTGGCCCACGACCACCTCGACCTGATTATCTCCAGCATGCATGCCCACCTGGCTCACGACGCGTGTGTCGAGGTGCTGCTGGTGCGCGGCCCGCAGGCTGCCATCCAGTCACTGTCCGATCGCCTGATCAGCACCCGTGGCGTCAAGCACGGGCGCCTGGTGGTCACGGGCTTGGTCGACACCGCCTGAGTCCCGGTTGACGGGTTGACGCACCGGCCCTCATCATCGGCCAACACCCGGGGCCGGGTACCGCAGCCAGGAGCGTGGCCGCCACTGCTCCGGCCGCCGGGCACCCGGGGCGGTCCGACCGGTTGCCACGCGCCGGCTCAATCCGACGCGGCCCGGTTGTCCGGTCTCGCGGCGGCCCCTCCGAGGGCACACCCGCGTCTGCCCACGCGCGGACCGGTCGCGCTGCGGCGCGGCGTGGCGCACGGCTATCAGGCCCGTGACAGTGGCCGTCGGGCCCCGCGCCCGGACCCGATAGGGCCTCGCCGCGCTGTCGTGCCCCGCCGCAAGCGGTCGGGCTCCGCCCCCGGACCCGACCGGCCCGGAATCGCTTGACCTGGCGTGCTACGCTGGTGTAGATTGGGTGTCCAGAGTGGCACGCGTATCAGAAACGTGCCATTCGGCCGACTTCAGGCGCGAGCCCGGGCCGCCCTGTTCGCGTCCGGCCGCGGCGATCACACCGCGTGCGGTGGCGGGCGACGCTGGCCTGTCTCCCGTGGGCCCGCCCTGCAGCTCCTGTCACGACGAGACTGACCATGCATATCCCCGACGGCTACCTCGGCCCGCAGACCTACGTCACTCTCAGCGCTGTCCTCGTACCGGTCTGGGCCGCCGCGGCGCGACGCGTCCAGCGCCTGCTCAAAGCGCGCCAGGTCCCCCTCATGGCCCTGGGCGCGGCGTTTTCCTTCGTCGTGATGATGTTCAACATCCCGGTGATCGGCGGTTCGACGGGCCATGCCGTCGGCGCGGCTCTCGTTGCCATTTTGCTGGGCCCCTGGGCGGCCTGTTTGTCGGTCTCCATCGCGCTGGTCATCCAGGCCCTGCTGTTTGGCGACGGCGGCATCACCGCCATCGGCGCCAATTGCTTCAACATGGCGGTGGTCATGCCGTTTGTGGGGTACCACGTGTACCGCCGTTGGGCCGGCGACGCGCCCTCGCCGCAACGGCGGACCGTGGCAGCTGGCGTGGCCGGTTACCTCTCGATCCTCGCCGGCGCAACCCTGACCGGGATCGAATTCGGTCTGCAGCCCCTGCTGGCCCACACCGAGGCAGGCCAGCCGCTGTACTGCCCGTACCCCTTGAGCGTGGCCGTGCCGGCCATGGTGATCGAGCACCTGCTTTTCTTCGGCTGGGTTGAGGCCCTGGCCACGGCCGGCATTGTGGCCGCCCTGGGACGTCAAGACTCGGCGCTCCTGGAGATGAAACCCGCCTCACGGCCGGTGGGCTGGCTCTGGGTCGGCTTGGGGGTACTCATTCTACTCAGTCCCTTGGGGCTGCTGGCGGACGGGACAGCCTGGGGCGAGTGGAGCAGCGAACAGGTGGGGGCGATGGTGGGTTTCGTGCCTGCGGGGATGGTGCGCCTGGGCGGCGTGTGGACCGCGCTCCTGCCTGACTACGCGCCCCCATTCATCCGCCAACCCATGGTTGGCTACGTGGTGGCCGCCCTGGTGGGTTCAGGGGTCATCGTGGGGCTGACCTGGCTGATGGGCGTGGCCCTGGTGCGGCGGCGGAACGCGCCATGACCGGCGACTGCGCGGCCGTCGGCCAAGCCGGGCCTGACGCCTCGGGATCGTCGCCCGGGCCCCGGTCGCCGCGCCGTCGTCGCCATCGAGCCAGCCTGGCTAGACGGACGGCCGACGCCATTGGCCAGGCCGTGGCAGAGGTGTTGGAGAATGAGGCGGTAGCCGCGCGTCGCGGGCTGATCCAGCAACTCGACCCGCGGGTGAAGCTGGTCACCCTGGTGGGCTTCGCGGTGGTGGCGTCCCTGCTGCGGTCGCCCTGGGCGCTGGCCCTGTGGTTGGCCCTGACCTGGGCGCTGGCCGTGCTGTCGCGCCTGTCGCTGGCCTCTTTCCTGCGCAAAGTTTGGTCAACCGCAGGCCTGTACGCCGTACTGGTGGCACTGCCGGCGGCTACGGCTTGGGTGACCCCCGGACCCGTCTGGGCCGCCATCGGGCCGGTGTCTTTCTCGCTGCCGGGTGCCCGGACAGCGCTCACGTTGGTGCTGCGTGTGGTCGCCAGCGCCGGTTTTGCCCTGCTCGTGGTGTGGACCACGCGCTGGAGCGATCTGCTGGCGGCATTGAGCGCCTGGCGTGTGCCCGATGTCATCGTGGGCACCCTGGCCATGACCCAGAAACAGATCGTCTCGTTGCTGCGCACGGTGGAACAGCTGCACCTGGCGCGCGAGAGCCGGACGCTCGATCCGGCGGCAGCGGCACAGGAGCGCGCCTGGGTCGTGGATCGCATGGCCTTCGTGGTGCAGAAATCGATGAAGACCGCCGACGACGTGTACGACGCCATGGTGGCGCGCGGGTACACCGGAGCCATGCACTCGCTGGTGCAGCTGCGCCTAACCCGCAGGGACGGGTGGTGGTTGACGGCCAATGCCGCGCTGGCCGTCTCCGTCTGGCTCCTCGACCGCGGAGTGATGGCCCCATGACGCCTGATTTCGCCCTGCACGGCCTGGAGGTCGAGTACCGCCACGGCGTGGCTTCCCTGCACGGCATTGACCTGACCATTGCCCGCGGCGAGCGCCTGGCTGTGGTGGGCGCCAACGGCTCGGGCAAGTCAACACTGCTGAAGGTGCTCGACGGGTTGGTGTTCCCTACCGCGGGGGCCGTATCGGCTTTCGGGCGCCCGCTCACCGAGGACTCCCTGGCCGAACCGGAGTTCCGCCGGCAATTCCGCGGCAGCGTCGGGTTCGTCTTCCAGGATGCCGACGTCCAGCTTTTCTGCGCCAATGTCGCCACCGAGTTGGCTTTTGGCCCGCTGCAACTGGGCTTGGACCCGGCACAGGTGCGGCGGCGGGTGGCCGACATTGCCGCCCAGCTACGCCTGGAGCCCCTGCTGGACCGCGCTCCGTACACGCTCTCCGGTGGCGAGAAGAAGCGGGTCGCCATCGCCTCAGTGCTGACCATGGAACCGCGCGTGGTGCTCCTTGACGAGCCCACCAACGCCCTGGATCCGCGCAGTCAGGCCTGGCTGCTGGACCTGCTGCACAGCTGGCGCGAGGCGGGTCGGACCGTGGTCATCGCCACCCATGACCTGTCCCTTGCCGAGGAATTCGCCGACCGAGTCGTGGTGCTGTCCGAGGCCCACGAAGTTGCTGCCGCGGGGCCGCCGGCCCAGATCCTGACCGATCGCGAACTGCTGCTGACGGTCAACCTGATCCACGTGCACGCGCACCGCCACGGTCGTCTGCTGCACGGTCACGCCCATGCCCATGGCGAGCATCGCCATGCAGATGGCTGATCGGGGCACGGCGGGTCGCATCGACCTGGGGGCGCGGCCACCGCGGCCGCCCGGGGCCATGGGCCGCAGGAGACGCATATGAACCCATCGCATCGGCCTGTTGGCGTGCCCTGGTTGCGCCCGCTGACGGCGGCGGTTTTTCTCGCGCTGGTCCGGTCGGCCTCGGTACCGGCCCAGGGACGCATTCCGGCTGACTGCTACCTGGACCAACGGGGCAACACACTTAATACCTGCAAATACTGCCACACCTCGGGGCAGCCTGGGGCGCTCAACCACGATATCGACCGGCAGGGGGCCTTTCCTGCCGTCGCGAACCCGTTCCTCAACGCGCTGGACCCGGCCCGCCTCGACAGCCTGGTGCCCCCGGCCACCATTCCGGCCGATCTGGCTGCGTACCTGGCGCTTGACAACTACCACGCCGCCTTGACCGCCCGCGGGGGCGACGCGGCGGTGGGTAGTGGCGTCGGCGAGTACCGGTTCTTCCCGGATCTGGACCCGGACCAGACCGGCGCCGACGGCTTCGCCAACAACGGCTGGCGGGCCTGGAAATGGAAACCCAACCAGTTGGCCTGGCCGCGCTTCAACGGCCGCATCCAGCAGAACTGGCTGCGCCTGCCCGAGCGCTTCCGCCGCACGGCCGCCGGCACGCCTGACCTGGGCGTGTACCGGCAGAACCTGGATCTGCTGGTGCAGGTGCTGCGCGGTGAGGTCACTACCGGCACGTATTTCGGTCAGGCGGCCGACGAACCGGTTGTCGCGTACCGCTTCCCCGCCGGTGCCGAAGTGCTGCATTACCTGTACTACCTGGATCCGTCCCGGCCGGCGATGAAAGCCACACGGATCAAGGAGGTGCGGTGGAACATCAAGACGGTCCCCACATCCGTGGACCAGGAGTACTTTGGCTACGTGTCCAAGCAGGAGAAGGCGCTGTCGCTGACCTGGCGCGCGGGGGGACCGACCGCAGCCGCGGCCTATGGCCTGGCGTACAACGAAGACGGCTGGGACATCATCGCCTTCATAGAGCGGCCCGACGGTAGCCTGCGGCCGCAGAACCAGGCGGAGCTCACCCAGTGCCTCAGTTGCCACAGCGGCCGCCTGGGGGTACCGGTCGACAGCCACTGGCAGTCGCTGCAGCGCAAACTGCCCGGCGAAGCAGGCTGGACAGTGCAGGACTATCAGGGGATTCTCGACTTCTACAACGCCGGCCTGGGTCAGGCCGAGATGGCCGAGACGTTCGCCAGTTCTTTCGGTGATGCCAGCGGTCTGGCAGGTCTGGGCGACGGCAGCATCGCCTACCTGCCCACCGCCACCCAGGCCGGGGCGCTCACCCGACGCTACTATCAGATCGTCCAGACGCAGTCCTACGCGCTGGGGCGCGACCCAGTACTGGCGGCTGACCCCAAGATGCTGCGGGCCCCGGCAACGGCACGTTTCCGTTCGCCCTCGCAGCAGCAGGCCTGGTTGCCGGCGCTCGATTTCGCTCGCTTCGATCGTCTGCCTGCCGCCACTGCTATCGCGGCATCAGGCCCGCCGAGCGTGCTCCGGACGCTCCTGTCGCCGGCCTTCCCCAATCCGTTCAATGGCAGCACCCAGGTGCGCTTCGTCCTGCTGCAGGCCGGCCGCGTGAGTCTGGCCGTGTACGGGGCGGATGGCGGCCGGGTGCGGCAACTGGAACAGGGCGAAAGGGTGGCCGGGACATACCAGACACGCTGGGACGGCCGCGATGCCGGCGGCCATGCCTGCGCTTCCGGGATCTATTGGGTCCAACTCCAGGCCGGTGACCAGCGTCTGACGCGGCCCGTGGTGTTGGTGCGCTGACCAAGGGCGTGCCGGTGTCCGGATGACCCGGCAGCCACCCCGCGCACGGCCGATGGCGCCACCTACGGGTGGCGCGTCGGTGGGCCGCTGAATGCCCCAGGCAGTGACCGAGTCGGCACCTTGGGCCGGCGACCCGCGCTTGGC
>CAITNQ010000542.1 GCA_903893785.1 uncultured Gemmatimonadota bacterium | reverse complement strand
GCGGCAAACATTGGGTAGCGGCGGCTGCGCTCCCGTTGATGAGGCGGCTGGCGTTGGAGACGGCAGCCGCGGCGCGCAGCGTGGAAAAGTAGGCAAGAGGAGGTCAAGCGGGGAGCAGCCGCCGGATGGCAGCGCCCACCGTCTTCTGCGCCGTGTCGCGCAGGTGGTCGTCGGCTTCCACGTACACCTCGAACGCGTCGCTGAGCCAGTCGCCCAACGCTTTGATGTACAATTTGGGCAGGTTGGCGCTGTTATGCGCGAAGGAGGCGCCACCGCGGCGGAAGGACTGGCCCCCAAATTTTGTCGGGTCCTCCCCAATCTGGCGCAGTAGAGTCTTGAATGCCGAGACGAAAGCCGCGTGGGACAGCGGGACCCACGACCCGGACATCGTGTCCACCCAGCCGAAGAGTGGGTCGGTCGCTGGCCGACCCCCCACAGTTCTGGCAAGGTACCGGTCCAGCGCCGCCGATGGGCAAAGTCGGTGGTCGCCGTTGCAGTCCGTGCCGATGCGCGGCAGCGGAATCTTGAGCTGCGGGCGTCCGCTCCCTGGTTGCCTCGTCTTCGTGCACGGTAGCGTCAGCAAGTACGACCCATCAGCACGTTTGGTGATATCACCACGGCGAACCACTGGGTTGGGCGCTTTCCCTGGCTGGCGGAAGTCTGGTGGCAGGGCTGGCGTGAGGACGGTCTTCCCCAGCGCGACGTTGGACTTGCGCAGCAACCCGTAAAAAGCGACTAGGAAAGCCGCCCACAGGCAGGCGCCACGTGCTGTGTGCTGCCCCACGAGGCCTGACATTGACGCCAGGTGCTGGATCGTGACGCCTGCTTTCCTGTTGGTGTTCGTTCCAGCGGCCAGGAACCGGCGAGCCGCGTTGCGCGCCGCCTGCGTTTGCGTGCGCTCCAGCAGGGGTGTCCACGGGAGACCCAGACGCCGTTGCTGTTCCCGTGGGCCGCCGTAGATGTACTGGTCGATGGTGTTGCCCGAGTTGATGGCCTCGTCGAGGTAGAGATAGGTGATGTACACGGCCACAAGCTGGTCGGTGGCACCCCCCGGCCCCAACGAAATGCTGTAGTGGTGCAAGAAGCTCTGCCACCGTCTGAAGCGCGATGCTCGCTTTGGCTCGGATGCGGGGGCGCGCGCGTGTTGCTGCAGGACCACGGATAGCTCCGTCAGGCGTTGTAGCGGCGGCGGCACGTGCCCCACTCGCTGCGGCTGCCGGTTCACGGCGTGCTGCGCTCCCGCGTCGCTGAGGCGGCGCGCTGTCGCCGCCATGGCGAGGGTCTGTGACGCCTCGGCTCGCCGTCGCTTCCTGTCTCCTGCGCGCCGCGGGTTCGCCGCCCCTCAGGGGGAAGCCGCGCAGCGGTGAATGGCGAATCCCGTGTAGGGGAAGCCCAACGGCGTCCAGGCCGGCAGCTGCTGCCCTGCTGCTTGCGCTGCTGCAATATGTAGTTGCGCTAGGCGCTGGATCTCTCCTGGTGGCCTCAACCGGCTGGCTGCGTCCGCCACGTAGTTGTCTTCGCCCGGGATGTGGCGGATGCCGTCGCATCGCGTCTCTCCCGCGCGGTTGGCGTCCGCCAGCGCCCGGATGATTTTCATCGTGGGGACATGCGGTGTGCCCATGCGCTTCACTGCGCTCACAGTGACGGAGTTGTCCGTGCTGGGCGACTGCAGCGTGCCCCGGAAGCGCTCTATCCACAGCAGGTCGGCGTAGAGCAGCGCAAACGTCTCGCGGCAGCAGACGAGCCACTCAGGGATAAGGCGCACTCCTTCTGGCGGCCGAACAGGCCAGGCAGCTGCTGGCAGTAAGGCGCGGGAGGCGGGCGGGAGCCGCGCGTAGGCTGCGTCCCGGTCGTCCCATGAGAATGAAAAATAGTCGAACTCGCCCGCCGCCAAGTCCGTTATCAGGAAACCTCCGAAGCCCACGTCGGAGGCGTCCGTGTAGAGGAAGCCGTCCGTTTGCCGGGGTTGTTGGAGTATAATTGCGGTGCCATTGCACTGGTGTGCGGCTCGATGCCACCAGCCGAAGTCGAGCATCATCGCGGCGGTCACCTCGATTTTGTAATCCCGGCGTGTCCGGCTGTCACGTGGCACTGCTTGGGCGTCCATTCGCCGTCCCGCTTCGGTCTGCGCCTCCAGGAGCCGGCGTAGGAAGGCTGGCGCGCTCCAAATGAGCGGGGCAATGTTTCCCAACACTCCGATGGCCGAGTCAAGCTCGTGTTTGAAGATCACTCGCCGTTGGGCCAGCGTGGCTGCGAGCACCTGGGCTCGCTGCAGCTTCTCTGTGGATACCGAGGCCTGCATGCGCCCCGAGCCGTCGACGTTCACGTCAGTGTCCCACCAAACGCCACAATAGAGAACGCGCTTCGCCAGTTGCTCCTTCTTCGGGCTGTCCTCGCAGCCCATGTCGTGCATCAAGAACTTGATGGTCGCTAGCGCCTCCTGCGCCCTGTTGATGGAGATTTCGATGCCTTTGACGTCGTCAATGTGCACCACCAGCCGTCCGCAGCCTCTCGCGCTGCCGCAGGCTGCGATGGCGCTGGAGGCGTCGCAGAAATTCTCGGCGGACGCTGAGCCGCCGAAGACCAGGACTGTCGACACTGTGTACGTCTGTGTGCCTGGTCGGCGCGTGCCCATGAGCTCGCAGTGTCCTGGGTAAACCGCAAAGCTTTGGTAGGCGTCTTTGAAGTCCACGACGTACTGCCAACCGTTGGGGATGAGCGAGGCCGTTGCCTTCGGGATGGTGTGCATCGAGAACTTGGCATGCGTCGCCCAACTGTTGACTGACAAGCCGCTCATCTTGCCGCCGGGGGCGGACAAGTCAACGAGGCGGCGGTACTTGACCGTGCCGTCCAGCTTGGGCTCCACCCTCCCAAAGACTGGCGAGATGAAGCGCGGCGGAGTGTCGACTTCGCGCATGCGGCCGAGGCGGATGTCGTCTTCATAGGCTTTATCGATGGCTGCGCGTAGGTTGTCGTCGTCCACCTTGTAGTTGGGCAAGTTGACTGGCGGCAGCTTGTTCAGGTCCGTCCCCGGCGCCACCAGCATGAAGCCGAAGTAAACGTTGCACAACAAACGTGTGATGGTCCGAGCCTCAGGGCATTGGTGCTCCAACAAGTGGCCTGCGCCGCCTTGGTGCGGCGCAGCTATTAGGATGTCTGCGAGGCGGCCAAGCCCTGGGCACAGCGTCCCGTCGTGGCCGAAGTGGGCGTGGGCCTCGCCGCAGTGCAAGAACCACCGTTTGATGCGCCGTGATGTAGCGGTGTGCACCCCGCTCGGTGGTAAATCGTTGTTGTCAGGATCCGACGGCGGCTCTCCTCGTAACGGTCGCCACTGCGCAGGCCGGAGTGGCGGGCCGCCGTCTGTCCTCTGCACGGAGGCGTAGGCGCTGTGCTCCCCTTCGTCGCTCCCTGTGGTGTCTCCGGCCGGCCGGTGCCCGCGCTGCCGCTCCGCGCGCGGCTGCGCGGATGGCGCCGGCGTGGTTGCTTCGTTCGTGGCCGCCGAAAGTCGGTTCTGCTCGCCGGACTGCGCATCGTGAGTCGGGCTGTTGGTGGTGTTGGAGAGGGTGTTGGCGAGTTTATCCGCTCTCAGTGTTTCTTGCGCGGCGGGCGTCGCTCGCTCCGCCGTTCTCAGCCGCCGCCGCGGCTGCTCCTCTGTCGTACTGTCATGGGGATGATGTCCCTCCGTAGGGCTGAGCTGTTGGGTTGACCCGGCTGCTCCAACCAGGGGCGGTTTGGCGCCCGCCTGCGCCGTGGTCCCCGGTGGGGGGACCTGTCATGTTGTGCCGCCGCGTGGGCGCTTCTTGCGCAGCGACATCTCCATCGCTGCCCAATCCGCCTCGAACTTCTGGCCGTATGCCTCTGCTCTGCGGTGCGCGCACTCCGGCAGCTTCAGGGTCCGCGAAAACGTCTTGTTGCAGGTCGCGCAGAAGTGGTCGCGCCCACATCCTCCGACTTCTTTCGCGTAGTTGCAGCCCTCGTCCGTGGTGAATTTGAGGCAGCGGGTGCTCATCGCTCCGCGTCCGGCGGCCGCGGGGCCGCGCCCTCCGCCTTGCGGGCCCGCTGCGCTCCCAGCTCGGCCTGTGGTGCCGTTGCCGCCGCCTATGTTGTATCCGCTCGCAGGCGGGTTGTCCTTGGCCGCCTCGTTCTGGGCTGCTGCGAGTAGCATTGGGTCCGCGATTGCTGGCGGCGTCAGCACGATGTCGTCGGGCATCACCCCGTTTGTGTCGCTCAGCGCATAGTGCAGCTGCGAGCGCCATTTGTGGTCGTAGACGAGGACCACATCGGTGGGCAGGTCATTGTCCAGCATTTTGTTCAGGATTTTGACGTGCGCCTCCATCGCCCGTCGCACCGTCGGGTCTTGATACTCCGGTTGGACCGGAAGCCGATTGAAGGCCTTGGAGGCCTGGATCGCGGTGAGGTTCTTGAAGGCTGCCTTGAGGTCTGGCTCTTTAGCCAGCACCGTCCAAGGGTTAGGCGCCGTTGCCGCCGGGAGGAGGCGTTGTAGCGGCACCGATTCGGTCCCCAGAATAATGCGCCCTGGTCCGTGGGCTGCGCCGCCGCCCGCTTCTCCATCTTCGAGCAGGCTGATGGTGGCGTTGTCGTGCTGTCCGC
>CAITNQ010000541.1 GCA_903893785.1 uncultured Gemmatimonadota bacterium | reverse complement strand
GCTGAAGCGACTCCACCCCGCCGCTGCGGAGGGCTGTCATGAAGATCGTTGACCTCCAGGTCATCCGGTTCCGCACCACGTCGCGTACCTGGCCCACGCGCTGGGGGTACTACTACTGGGGCGAGGAGCACCCGGCCACGGCCTCGCTGACCCGGATCGTCACCGACGACGGCCTGGAGGGGTACAATCTGGGCGGTGACCAGGGCACCATGGACGGGCTGGTCAAGCCGCTGCTGCTGGGCGAGAACCCGCTGGATAGGGAAAAGCTCTGGCACTGGATGGCCCAGCACCCCGGTTTCTCCGAAGGCATGGCGGGCTTTGTCGACTGCCTGCTCTGGGACCTGTACGGCCGCATGGTGGGCCAACCGGTGCACAAGTGTCTTGGTGGGTGCCGCGAACGGGTCAAAGCCTATGCCAGCACCTGGCCCAATATGGGTCGGCCGGAAGACTACGCCCGTCACGCCCGGCAGATGCAGCAGTTGGGGTACAAAGCGTACAAGGTGCATGCGTACATCTATTTCGATCCATACCGCTGGGAACACGCCCCGCAGCTGCCGGGCTTTCCACGGGCCGATATCGAGGTGTGCCGCGCCGTCAGGGAGGCGGTGGGCCCGGACATGGTGTTGATGCTGGACCCGTTCGGCGTTTACACGCTGGAGGAGTCTATCTGGGTCGGCCACGAGCTCGAGAAGCTGGGTTTCTACTGGCTTGAGCACCCCATGATCGAGACGCGCCCCGAGGCCTATCGCCGGCTATGCCAGGAACTCGACATCGCCGTGTGCTCGCCCGAGCATGCCCCCGGGGGGATCTTCACGCGCGCCGAGTGGGTCCTGCAGCGTGCGTCGGACATGAGCCGGATCGATGTCGGGTATGGTGGCATTACGGGCAGCTACAAGCACGCCATGCTCTGCCAGGCCTTTGGCATCAAGTGCGAGATGCACGGCGGGCATTGGACGAACAGCCATATTCTGGGTGCCACGCCGGAATCCACCTGCGAATACTTCGAGCGCGGCCTGCTGCGTCCGGACTTGGACTATGAGCAACCGCCGCCGTACCTCAGGGCCATTTGCGACCCCCTCGACGAAGCGGGCAATGTGGTGCTGCCGACCGCACCGGGACTGGGTATGGAACTGATCTGGGACTGGATCAACGACAACCGCATTACCGACTGAACATCGACCGGGCCGCCAACGCAGGTGCCCGGTGGCACCCGCAGTGGCCGACCGGGCGGCGATGCCGCCGAGCTTTAAACCTAACCGCCCAAGCCGAAAATGCGGGCGGCCGTGCCGCCCATCACTCGGGCCCGGAAGCCGGCCGGCATCTCCAGGTGGTCGAGCAGACGACGGTAGTCGGTCAACACGTCTTCGATCAGTTCAATGCCCACGTCGGTGCCGAACAGAAGCTTCTCGTACGGGTGGTTGTCGCCCATGCGCCCGTATTGCTCATTGCGGGCCCACCACAGCAGCTCGCCGAAATACGCCGGCGCTTTCTTCTTCAGAGTGGAGCCGGTAAGGTCAAAGAACACGTTCGGGTGCATGCGCGCCAATTCGGCGGCCTCTTCGTACCACGGGTTGCCGAAATGGGCACCGATCAGTGGCAGCACCGGCAGTCGGCGGGCAATCCGGTCCAGGTGGACGGGGCGCATGCGGGCCATCGAAACATCGCGGAACTGCTGCCCCGGATCGCGGGCCACAATGCCCAGGTGGAACAGGCAGGGCAGGCCCAGGGCCGCCGCGCGCTCGTAGATGGGCATGAAGTCATCGTGGTCGTAATCGTGCAGCGGCCAGATGAATTTGAGACCCTTCAGCCCCATCTCTGCAACCCGGTCCACGTCCCGGACCGTGACCGCGCCCAACTGCAGGTAACCGAGGCCGATCAACAGGTCCGGGTTGTCGGCCTGCAGGGTGGCGATGGTGTCATTGCCGGCCCAGTGGGGCGGACCGGCACTGCAGACCACGACGCGGTCAATGCCGAGCCGTTGCGTCTCCTGGCGCAGCCGGGCCACATAGCCGACCGGGTCGCGGGCCGGAACGTGATGGTGAGCGTCGATGACCATCGCCTTCATCTCCTGATGCGGGTGGGTGCCGGCCGACGAGCGGCATGGGCGGAAAGATAGGCGGCCACTGCCGTCGGGCAATCGGGCGGTAGATTCCTGGGCAGCGGGCGACTCGAATGGGTACATTCTGGTCGGCCACGGGCGCTGATCCGCCGGCCATACACCAGGCCCCGACGACCGCTGGCGGCGGTCGGTGCGCCAACCGCGCCGCGAACCGCGTGGGGCTGAATACAGAGGGGAGGGGAGGGGGATGCTCGAATTCCGTTCGGCCAGCACCCGCATGGTCAACTCCAGGCGTGCCATGAGTGAATGCGTCGAGGCTGCCCTGGGCGACGACGCCGACGCTTGCGATCTGCTCGTGTTCCACGCCTCGATCGGCCACAACTACCAGGAACTGGCAGAAGAGGCTCGGAGGCTGGCGCCGCGGGCCCGCGTGCTGGGGGCCTCGTGCTGCGGCATCGTCGGCACCGAGGGCGTCAGCGAGTCCATGAAGGACCTGGCCATCATGGCCGTGAAGGGTCGGGACGAGATGGCCGTCGCGGCCGTTGACAGCATCTACGGCGCCAATTCGTACGCCAAGGCCGTCGAGATCGCGAACCAGCTCAAGAATGCCCTGCCGGGCATCAACATGGTGTATTTCCT
Source organism: uncultured Gemmatimonadota bacterium (assembly GCA_903893785.1). Taxonomy (GTDB): domain Bacteria; phylum Latescibacterota; class UBA2968; order UBA8231; family UBA8231; genus CAITNQ01. The sequence continues at coordinate 17,204 of CAITNQ010000541.1, read as the reverse complement.
CGCCTCGGGGATTGATATCGCCAACGATCAGTGCATTTCCGGGCTGGAGTCGGTCCTGGGCCCCGAGGTGACCATCTTCGGCGCCACATCATCGGACAACATGCGCGGCCTGGTTAGTTACCAGGTGGTCGACGGGCAGGTCTTCCAGCACGCGGCTTTTGCCGTCGGGTTCGCGGATCCGACCCTGGCCGTCGATACCCAGGCAAGCCACGGTTTCGTCGCCGTGGGCGAACCGCTCATCGTGACGCGGGCCACTGGCCATCGCATCCTCGAACTCAATGGCCAACCGGCCTGGCGCGAGTACACCGGTCGCCTGGGCCTGGCCGAAAGCGCGACGACGGGCGACTCAATCCCGGTGGGGGCCTTGGGTGAGAGGTTGGCGCCGGCACTGGCCGCGGAATACGGCAGCGAGCACATTCTGCGCGTGGTGACCAAGCGCGACGAGTCGACCGGCGAGATGCACTATGCGACTGTCTGCCCGGTGGGAACCCCGCTCTGGCTGACAGTGCGCGATGAACCAAGGATCTTCGCCGACATGGAGCGCATGATGGGGTGCATGCGTGAGCGCATCGGCAGCGCCCCGGTAGTAGCCGTCTTCCATGCGGACTGCCTGGCTCGCGGCCGTTTTCTGTTCAACCGGGTGATGAAAGAAGAACTGGTCAGCCGCATGCAGTACCCGCTGTCAACCGATGGCGTGGTCCCGCCCTGGCTCGGCATGTACGGCTTTGGCGAGTACGCTCGCCTGGGTGGCGTGAACCAATACCATAACTACACTACAGCGCTGTACGTGCTGTACCGACGCTGAGTGGCCGAGAAGCCGTCGCGGCACTGACCGAACCGGAGGAGGCAGGAAGGGGCATGTCGTCAGCCGATGCCGGCCTTCGCGAACGCTACGAAGCGCTGCAGCAGCGGGTCACGCGGTTCAGCGCCGTCGAGCAAGAGCTGATCAACACGCGCGACCGGCTCGATCGCGAGCTGGAGCGCTTCCGGCGAATCCATGCCTTCACCGCCGCCGCCATGCAGGGCCGCACTACGGCTGTTTTTGCCGACACCGTGGCCGAGGCGGTCGTCGACATCTTCGAACTGGAGTTCGGGGGGCTCTTGGCGGTCGATACAGCCAATGCGGGCGCCCCAGGACCCGCGGCCTGGGTCGGCCTGTCCCTGGACCCCGCCCAGACGACTGCACTGGGCGCCTGGGCGGCCGCCCTGGTGGCCGGCGACCACGTGTTGGAGCCGCTTCTGTTGGACCGTGGCGACCCTCGCCTGCCGCCGTCCCTGCCTGCCAGCCAACTGGTGGTCTCGGTCTGTCGCGACAGCGCTGGGGTTGCCTCGGGGCTTCTGGTTGGCGGCATCTCAACCTCGGGTGCCGCCTTCCACGATCGCGTGGACCCCGGACAAACTGAATCCTTCGGGGTGTTCGCGCACCTCGTGTCGGCCCTGACCGAGAACGCCCGCCATCAGGCCGTGATCCAGGCCCAGGTCGAACGCATCGAGCTGTCTGAGGAGCGTCTGTCCCTGGCCCTGGAGGGCAGTCGCACGGGACTGTGGGACTGGCACCTCGATGCCGATACCATGTTCTACAGCACCCAGTGGTCGGCGATGCTGGGCTACCGCGAGGACGAGGCCGAGACGACGCCCGATGCCTGGCGGCGGCTGATTCACCCGGAAGACCAGGCTCTGGTGTCGGCGCGCATGCAGGCCCACCTTGCCGGCGAAACGGAAGCGTACGAATGCACTTTTCGCGTGCGCCACGCCAACGGCCAGTACCGTTGGTTCCTCAGCCGGGCGCGCGCCTTGCGCGACGCCGAACAGCGGCCGTACCGCGTTGTCGGCACGCATCTGGACGTGACTGAGCCGAAGGAGTTGGAGCGACGGCTGCGCGAGGCCGAAGATGCCCAGCGCCAGGCCCGTGAGCAGGCCGAAGCCGCCAACCGCGCCAAGAGCTCCTTCTTGGCTAGCATGAGTCACGAGATACGGACACCCCTGTATGGCACTCTCGGTGCGGTCCAGCTCCTGCGCGATACCCCCTTGACGGCCGAGCAGTCGCACCTGCTGGAAACAGCGGAGCAGTCGGCCGCCAGTCTGCTCTCCATCATCGGCGACATCCTGGACATATCGAAGGTGGAGGCGGGGCGGTTAGAGGTGGACCTCCTGCCCTTTGACCTGCGCCAGGCGGTGCGTGACGCCGTGTCGGCTTTCGACCTGCGCGCTCAGGCCCGGCGCCTGTCGCTCACCGTGACGATCGACGGGTCTGTGCCCCCCACGGTCATCGGTGACGCCGCCCGTCTGCGCCAAGTGCTCAACAACCTGGTCGGCAATGCGGTCAAGTTCACCCATGAAGGGGGGGTCACCGTCCGCGTGGCGTTGGAGCCCGAACGCGAGCGAACCGTGTGGGCCGAGTTCTCGGTGCGCGATACCGGCGTCGGCATCGCGCCGGACCTGCAGGAGCGCCTGTTCGATGCCTTCGAGCAGGGCGACAGCTCGACCACCCGTCGCTACGGCGGCACCGGATTGGGCCTGGCCATCTCCAAGCTGCTGGTCGAGTTGATGGGCGGGCGCATTTGGGTGATCAGCAAACCCGGCGAAGGCGCGGAGTTCCGCTTTCGCCTGCCCTTTGGTCTGGCGGCCCTCACTGCCGCGCCGCCAGTGGCAGAGGCGCGCCCGGCAGGGTACCAGGGACGGGTCCTGGTGGTGGAAGACAACCCGGTGAATCAGCGCATTGCGCCGGCCATGTTGCGCCGGCTCGGCCTGACGGTAGACCTGGCCGTCGACGGCGTCGAGGCCGTGGCCATGGCGGCCGCAACCGCGTACGACCTGATTCTGATGGACTGCCACATGCCGCGCATGGACGGCTATGAAGCGACGGAAACCCTGCGTCGGACCGAAGCCGCCAGCGATCCACCGCAACCGCGCCGATGGATCGTCGCGCTGACGGCCAACGCCCTGGCCGGCGAACGTGATAGGTGTCTGGCCGCTGGCATGGATGACTACCTGACCAAGCCATTCACCCCGGCGCAGCTCCAGGAAACCCTGGACCGCCGGCCCGGCGGTTGGGTGGGGTCCTCAGAGGCGGCCGGCCCGAACGTCGCGAAACAGACCTGAGGCAAGGGAACGGCAGAGCCCCTGTGCGGGAAGCCCTGCCGTCTACGCTGCAACAAGTCCCTAACGCCCCGCCGGGCTCAGCGCGGCCCCGCCTTCACCTGGCCCCATGAGGTCACGTCAACAGCACTCGAGGGCGCCGAGCGTGACCAGGTGAAGACATCGCCGGTGTCGTCGGCGGTTACCATGGCCTCGTTCTCCAGGCGGTACGCCATCGCGTGGATCCCGATCAACCCCTCGTTGACGCCTGCGGTCAACTCCTGCTCCAGCGCCCCTGAAGACATCTCGGCACTCAGTTGCTCGCGGACCATCGCGGTGAACGCCGGCACCTGGTCGGCCGGGATCTGGCTCTCGACCACCATCTGGGCCACCAGGGCGTCTACCAGCGCACTCATGAAGTCCGCCACACTGAGGCCATTGAAACTCACCTGGCTCGAGGTGATGTCGAAACGGAGGCTGTCGGCGTCGGCCGTCCACGTGCCACCGGCGGTGACCTTGACCACCAGGCCCTCGGCAAACGACGCCGGGAACCCGCCTTCGCCGAGTTGGTCAGCACTCATGTCCGCGCTCAGGGCGAGCCTCATCTCCCCGTCGCTGGCCAGTTCCAGGCGCAGGTTGGCCGTGCCCGTGCTGTCCTGCTGCATGCATTCCCAGGAACCGGCAAGCACGGCTTGCTGGGCCCAGCTGCCGCCTGCCCAGAGTGCCAGCAATACAACGCCGAGTCGTACCCGTGACATCATCGTCGTGCCTCCGTTGGGCCGGCCGCGTCGGCCAGGCTCAGTTGGTGAAGGCCTGCAGGCGAAGCATCGTGGCCGGGGACCGACCTCGGTCAGATGTCTTCCTCGCCGTCGAAGTGCTCCACCTTAACGAAGGTACCGATGCGGCTCGATGCCTCAACTGCCAGGCACAGGGCCAGGGCGCGGCGGCCGTACTCGCCCGGGGTCAGGCTCCGGCCTCGACCGAGGATTGCGGCCCCGAAGACGGTCTGGCTGTTGTCGCGCGGCTGCAGTTCAGGGAAACTCACCGGCTGGTCACCCTTGCCTTCCTGCCACAGCTCGATCGGTTGGGCGGTGAAGCCCATTCGCAGACGACCCGCAGTGCCGTACGCTTCGAGGTAACCGGCGCCGCCGGGCATGGTCCAGGAGAGCTCCAGCACCCCCGTGCCGCCGTTGCGGTAGCGGTACAGGGCGCTGACGTTGTCCGGCACGTCGATATGCGTCAACCGCGTGTCCACCAGCCCGGCCACGGTGTCGGCGTCGCCCATTACCATGCGCATGGCGTCAGCCATGTGGATGCCGATGTCCAGCAACAGTCCCCCGTTGTGAGCTTTCTGGACGAACCAGTCGGCGCCGGGACTCCAACCCACGTTGGGGGTGCCGTTGCCGCCGCGGATGCAGCGGACGTGGAAGGGTTCGCCGATGGCGCCCGAGCGCGCCAGGTCGGCAAAAGTCTGGTACTGGGCGTTGTAGCGCAGGGTTTGGTTGATCTGCAGGACGACAGCGGCCCGCCGGGCGGCCTCCACCATGGCGGTGGCGTCGGCCAGCGAGGCGGCCATGGGCTTCTCGCACAGCACATGCAGGCCCGCCGCACAGGCCGCCAGGGTCTGCGGCGCGTGACAGTCGTTGGGCGTGCAGACGGTCACCGCATCGACCAGGCCCGAAGCGAACAGCTGGGCGCTGTCGGTGAAACAGGCGGCGTCCTGCAGCGCCGGGAACATCCGCTTGACCGCCTCCATGCGCTCGGGGCGGATATCGCACAGGGCGGTGATGGTGCAGGTGCCGGTGCCGAGGTAGCCAGGAATGTGGTCGGCTTCGGCGATCTTGCCGCAGCCCACCAGCCCGATGCGGACGGTGTCAGCCATGGACAGACTGCTCCTCTGGGAGGTGGAGAAAGGGAAGCCGATACCGCCTCGATGGGACCTTGATCGAGGCGACGGCGATGTCGCCTGGCAGCGGTTCGGCGTGGCCCTGGCGGCGGCGGTGGATCATGCTGGCAGGGCGCCACGGAGTGGGTGCGCTACATGAAGCGCCCAGACTGACAGGTCGTCAAGTCGCCGTGTTTGACGGCAGAGCCGCGGGGGCTATTTTTGGGCTAGTCCCGGCCGTGCTTGAGGGAGTGGCGCGCAGGCGGTTGGCGCCGGCGCCGGGCGCGGCGGAGAGGAGTTGAGCGTGGTCCTGATTGCGCTGGCAGTTGTGGTGGCCGTGGCCGGCAGCGCCTTGGGCGCCGACACGGTGGTTCTCGATCTTCCTGCCTGCCTGGCGGCCGCCCGTCAGGAGGCGCCGCGGCGGGTGGAGGCCGCTGCCCTCCAGACGCAGGTAGCGGCCGCGGCCCGGGAGGTGGCGGCTGCCACGAAGCCCCTGGTCAGCGTGGCGGCGACCGGTCGGTACACCAGTGAGGTGATGGAGCGCGCCCTTGGGGTCGGGCCGGCGGCACCGGTGCTGCGCTTCGGCGACGGGCGCGCCGCGGATCTGACCATCGGCGCCGGCCTCCCGCTGTACACCGGCGGGGAGCTCCAACGGCAACACCAGGCCGCGTCTCTGGCTGTCGCGTCGGCGACGCAGCGCCAAGCCGCGGTGGACCTCGACATTGCTCGCGATACCCGGTGTGCCTACTGCCTGTCGCTGGGCCGTCAGGCCCAGTTGCGCGCCGCGCGCCTGGCCGTCGAACGTCTCGAACGCCACGCCCGTGAGTTGGCCCAAGCTGCTTCGGCGGGCGGCGCCACTGAAGAGGCCCAGTTGCGCGTCCTGATCCGCCTGCGGGAGGCCCAAGGGCGACAGGTACAGGCGGCCGCGGCGCTGGACTCGGCCGGTCTGGCCCTGGGCCGGCTGGTCGGCGATCCGGGCGCCATCGTGCTGGCCGATGGCGGGTTGGAGGCCAGCCTGCTGGCGACCATCGCCGACGCCGACCTGGGGGTGGGCCGGGTGCGCCAACGGCCTGACATCGCCGCCGCACAGGCCGAAATCGAGCGCCAGGAGGCGCTGGTTCAGGCGGTGCAGGCGCGCTTCCGGCCGCGCGTGGCGGCCGAAATGCGCGGTCACTACGGCCGCCCCGGAGTGGACCAGATCGCCAACGATTGGACCCCTTACCTGACCGCCGGACTGATCCTCGACTGGCCCCTGTGGGATGCCGGGGCTCGGCGTGAGCAGTTGGGGCAGGCGCGGGCCCGGGTTGTCCAGGCCCGTGCCCGGGGCGACGAGCTGCTCCGTACGCTGCTGGCCGCCCACGCCATGGCCGGAGCCGAACTGGCGGCGGCGAACCGAGCCGCGGATCTGGCCCGCGAGCAGGAGGAGTTGCAGGCGCGCCTGTGCGATCTGGTCCGCGTCCGTCTGCGGGGAGCCGCGGCCACGCAGAGCGAATACCTGGATGCCACCGAAGACCTGGCCGGCGCCCAGACCGGCACGGCGGTGGCGCAGACGCGCGTCCGCCTGGCGGAAGCCGTGCTCCTGTGGACCCTGGGTTACTGACCGGCCATCGCCGCGGGTCGCCCGCGGGCCCGGGGCGCGGCGGCCCCTGGTTGATGACGCCGTAGGCGTCGGTGATCCCTGTGCTGCCTTCACGCGAGAGGACTCCATGTTGACCCGTCCCGTGCTCTGCGGCCTGGTCCTGCTGCTGTTGGTTGCCTGCCGCGACCAGCCACTTCCGAACCCTTCAGGCACCCTGGAGGCCACGGTGGTGGACGTGGCGGCGGTGCTGCCAGGTCGTGTTCTCTCGGTGGGCCCGCAGGAAGGCCAGTCGGTGGCCCGAGGCGATACGCTCGCGGTGATCGACACCGAGGTGATGGTGCTGCAGCGGGCGGAGGCGGCGTCTCGTCGCCTGGGCTTGGCGGCCCAGGCTCAGGCAGCCCGCGTGGAGCGGCAGCAGCTCTGCCGCCGCCGGGCGTTGGCCGACACGACCTGGGCTCGCCTGGGCGAGTTGCAGCGGCAGGGGACCGCGACGCGGCAGCAGCTGGACAATGCGGCGGCGGAACGCGACGTGGCGAGTCTGGCGGTCGAATCAGCGGAAGCCCGCCTGGCGGCCCTGGACGCGGAAGGGCAGCACCTGGAGGCGGTGTTGGCCGTGTTCGACCGGCAGCTTCGCGATGGTGTGCTCCTGGCGCCGGTGGGCGGCGTGGTGCTGACCCGGGCGCTCGAAGCCGGGGAGGTGGCCGTCGCCGGCCACCCGGCCTTCCGGCTGGCAGACCTGAGCACTCTGGACCTGAAGGTGTATCTGGAGGCCGGAGACTTGGACCGGGTGCGCCTGGGTGAGACCCTGCCGGTGCTCGTCGACGCGTTGGCTGGCCAACGGCTGGAGGGGCGCGTCACCTGGATCAGCGACGAGGCCGAATTCACCCCCAAGAACGCACAGACGCGCCAGGCCCGTGCGCAGCTGGTATACGCCGTCAAGGTCCGCCTGGCCAACCCTGAGGGGCGACTCCATATCGGCATGCCCGCTGAGGTCGTCCTGCCGTGATCACGGCCACGGACCTGCGGAAGAGCTACGGCAGCACGCCGGCGCTGCAGGGCTTGTCCCTCACCGTGACGCCGGGAACCATCTGCGGCCTCATCGGGCCTGACGGCGCTGGCAAGACCACGGCCATGCGGATCGTCTGCGGTTTGCTGCGGCCCGACCAGGGCCAGGCCCGGGTACTGGGCTTGGACCCGGTGGCCGACGGCCCGGCGGTCAAACCCCGCCTTGGCTACATGCCACAGCGCTTCAGCCTGTACCCCGATCTGACGGTGGCCGAGAACCTGGCTTTCTTCGCCGATCTGTACGGCGTCACCCGCCGCGCCCGCGGCCAACGGGAGGCCGAACTCCTGGCCTTCAGCCGCCTCGACTCCTTCCGCGACCGTCGCGCCGGCCGTCTTTCGGGCGGCATGAAGCAGAAGCTGGCGCTCAGCTGCACGCTGATCCACACCCCCGAGGTGCTGGTCCTGGACGAACCCACGACCGGCGTCGATCCGGTAAGCCGGCGAGAATTCTGGCGCATCCTGGCGCAGCTGGCCGGTCGCGGGCTGTCGCTGCTGGTCAGTACGCCGTACATGGACGAGGCGGACCGGTGCGACCAGATCATCCTGATGCACGCGGGGCGGGCGCTGACGGCCGGGCCACCGGCGGCGGTGTCGGCAGCCTTCCCGCACCAGATCCTGGAGGTCAGTGGCCCGGGAACTGGAGCTGCCTGGGCTCGATTGCGCTCGCAGCCCCCGGCGGGCATCGAGGTGCACCGCTTTGGCGACCGGCTGCACCTGATCTACGCTGGCACCGGCCACCCGGACCGGGTCCGCGAGTTGCTTACCGGCACCGAGGTCACCATGCAGCCGGTGCCGGCCGGCGTGGAGGACGTGTTCGTCGACCTGCTGCAGGCCCAGCCATGACGCCGGTGGCCGTGTTGGCCCGCGGTTTGACGCGGCGGTTCGGCGCCTTCACCGCCGTCGACCACCTCGATCTGGAGGTGTCTGCCGGCGAGATCTTCGGCTTCCTGGGCGCCAACGGGGCCGGCAAGACCACGGCCATTCGCATGCTGTGCGGCCTGCTGCCGCCGACCAGCGGACAGGCGTCGGTGGCTGGTCTGGAGGTCGGGCGGCGATCGCGCGACCTGAAGCGGCGTATCGGGTACATGAGCCAGCGTTTCAGCCTGTACGACGACCTGACGGTGGTCGAGAACCTGGCCTTCTTCGGCGGCGTGTACGGCCTGTCGGCGGAGCGGATTGGCCAGCGCTCGGCGTTGCTCCTGCCACAGCTGGGCCTGGACGGGCAACAGGCGCGTCTGACCGCCGCGCTGCCGCTGGGCTACAAGCAGCGGTTGGCCCTGGGCTGCGCGCTGTTGCACGAGCCTGCGGTCGTCTTTCTCGATGAGCCAACCGGTGGGGTGGACCCGCTGGCGCGGCGCCGGTTCTGGGACCTGATATACGCTGAAGCCGCTGCCGGGGTCACGGTTTTCGTCACTACTCACTACATGGACGAAGCCGAATACTGCGGCCGCGTCTCCATCATGGTGCAGGGGCGGATTGCTGCCCTCGGGACTCCCTCGGCCCTCAAGGAGTCCACCGGCGCCCGCACTCTGCAGGACGTCTTCCTCCAACTGGTAGAGCGATGAGACGCTGGCTGGCGTTGGCGCGCAAGGAGTTCATCCATATCCGCCGCGATGCCCGCAGCCTGGGTGTGGCGATCGTCATGCCGTTGGCCATGGTGTTGCTGTACGGCACCGTGATGGAGATGGAGCTGCGCAACCTCCGCGTCGGTATCCTCGACCTTGATCGCAGCGACCGCAGTCGCGAGTTCATCCGTGGTCTGACGGCCAGCGGTTTCATTGTCGAAGCTGGCCGCCTGACTTCGCGCGCCGAGGTGGAACCGGGCCTGCGTCAGGGCCGGTTCCGCGGCGTTGTCGTGCTGCCGGCTGCAGGCGTGGGCGGTGTGCAGGTGCTGGTAGACGCGGCGGACGCCTCGACGGCCGCGACAGTGGACAACTACCTGCGGGCGGTGGTGGCGCTCCAGGCCCAACGGGTTCAGGCGGCCTTGGGCGCGCCGCCGCCCGCCTTCACGGTTCGCTCGCGGATCTGGTTCAACCCCGAGTTGACCAGTGCAACGTTCGTGGTGCCGGGTCTGGTGGCCCTGGTGCTGATGATGATCTGTGCCCTGCTCACCAGTATCGCGGTCACCCGCGAGAAGGAGACGGGCACGCTGGAACAGATCCTGACCGCGCCCGTCGCTCCGGCGCAGGTGATTCTGGGCAAGGTGACCCCGTACATCGGCCTGGGCGCCCTCGACGCTGGGCTCATTCTGCTCACCGGGCGGTACGTGTTCGCCGTGCCCATGCACGGTTCGTGGTGGGCCCTTGCCGGTTACACGCTGCTGTTCATCCTCATCGCGCTCGGTGTCGGCCTGCTCATCTCGGCCCGGGCCAGTAGCCTGCGCGTGGCGATGATGGCGGCCATCCTGGTCACCATGCTGCCGACGTTGGTGCTGTCGGGTTTTGTGTTCCCGATCGCCAGCATGCCCCGGCCACTGCAGCTGGTCTGCAGTGTGTTGCCGGCCACCCATTTCCTGGTGGTGATCCGCAGCATCATGCTGAAGGGCCAGAACTGGCATCCCGGGCATCTGGCCGTCCTGGGGACCATGGCCGTGACCGTTCTGGGCCTTGCCGTGCGCAGCTTCCACTCGCGCCTGGACTAGCCATGCTCCGTCCCCTGGTCTGCCTCATCCGCAAGGAGTTCCTGCAGCTGCGGCGCGACCGGACCATGCTGCGGTTGGTCCTGGGGCTGCCGATCATGCAGCTCATCGTGCTGTCCTATGCCCTCAACACCGATCTGCGGGGCGTGCGGGTCTCGGTGCTGGACGACGACCGATCAGTAGACTCGCGATCCCTGGCCGAAGCATTGTGGCAGGCCGACGTGTTCGTGGCCGGCCCGGGGCTGGGCTCGACCGGGGAACTGGCCGCAGCCCTGCAGCAGGGCGACTGCGATCTGGCGCTGCACGTGCCCGCCGGATTCGCCGCCGACCTGGCCGCCGGGAACCGGCCCGTCATCGGCCTGCATGTAGATGGCACCAACAGCAGCACCGGGGGCCGTGCCGTGGGGTACGCCGAGGCCATCCTGCGCGGCCTGGCAGCCGGGGGCGCCACGCCCAGAACCAGCGTCCGGTTCTTCTATAACCCCGAACTGGCCAGTCGCCTTTACATGGTCCCCGGCGTCATTGTCATGCTGGTGACCATCATCTCGGCCATGCTTACCGGTATGGCGGTCGTGCGCGAGAAGGAGCTGGGCACCCTCGAGCAGGTGCAGGTGACGCCGTTGACGGCGCTGCAGTTTGTCGCCGGCAAGGCGCTGCCGTTTGCCCTCATCGCCCTGGTGGACACGGCCCTGGCCACGGCGGTGGCCATGCTGTGGTTCAAGGTCCCCATGGCCGGCTCGCCCGCCGTGTTGCTGCTGGGGATGGTCGCCTACCTCAGTGTCACGCTGGGGCTGGGCCTGCTCGCTTCGGTCGTTTCCGAAACGCAGCAGCAGGCCATGTTCACGATCTGGTTCTTCCTCGTCTTTGCCATCATTCTGAGTGGGTTCTTCTTCCCTGTCGAGAACATGCCGACCTGGGCTCAGGTGCTGACCTGGGCCAACCCCATGCGCTTTGTCATGGCCGTAATCCGCGGTGTGCTGCTGCGCGGCGCCGGATTGGCGGATGTCGGCCGCGACATCGCCGTCATGGCCGCCATGGGGCTGGCTTCGTTCACTGTGGCGGTGGCGGCGTACCGGCGCTCGTCCGGTTGAGGCGTGGGCCGCCCGGCGTCGGCCGAGCCTGTCGGCTAGGGCCGGATGGCCGGGGTGGGAGCCGGCGCCAGGGTCACCTGGACGGCGAACGGCCCCCCGGGCGGCACGGTAACGGAGCGCTCATCGGCACTGAAGCGAGTCCAGGGCTGCCCGTCGAGGGTGACCGAGGCGATCTTGACCGCAGGGTCGTCGACCAGCGACACATAGTGCCGAGCGCCGGCCTCGCCGCCGCGGAGCGCGAAGTGCAGGACGGCCGGTTGCCGGTTCACGTACAGGTTCAGGTAAAGGTAATTGAGCAGGTCGTGCTCGATCTCGTGGTACGAAGTCCGCCACGGGGCTGCCTTGGCGCCGTCGCCAACGAGTTCGCCCGCAGCGCTAACGCCCGAGAACACACCACCGTGCTCGCGGTCGATCATGTGATCCAGGAAGAAGCGCTCGCTGCGTTCGAAGCGCTCCAAATAGGTGGAGTCGCCGGTCACGTGGTACATCTGGAGCTGCAGGAAGGCCCCGTAGATCTGTATCCACCAAGAGACCGCGGCCCCGTCAACCGGCCCGTGCGGCGGACCGACCCGGATCGGGTCAAGCCAGGCGCCGGTGGCCGGATCCCAGGCAGCGCGGCCGACACGGTCGCCCAATGCCTTGGCTCGCCGCAGGTACAGGCGGCTGCCGGTCTGGTGGTAAAGGCGCACCCACGAAAGCGCCGCGGTCAGCTGCGCCCCGCTCGAGACGGTTTCGGTGCCCTTGAGCAGGCTGGGCGTGCGCTGCCAGCGCCGGTCGAAGGTGCTGCTGAAACCGTACACCCAGCCGTATTCCGGATCCACCATGCGATCCAGGGTCAGATCGGTGAGTTCGCGTGCATAGGCCAGCACCTGCGCATCGTGGGTGCCCAGGTATAGATTGAGCAGTAGAGAACCCACGTACCCGTAGTGGGCATGCTTGTTCTTGCCCGTATCCCGTACGCTCAGGTCCCGGTTCAGCGCCTGGTAGTAACCGCCGTACCGACTATCCAGGCCCCGCGTCCGTCGGATCTGCAGCGAGCGGCGCAGGTGGGAGAGCACCTCCGGATCGCCGGTGGTCATCCAGTACAGGGTCAAGCCGACGTCCGTATAGAGCTGGTAGGCGACGGTCTTGGTGTCCTGCAGCGGTTCGCCGGCGGGTGTGAGCTGGTCGAACCAACCGCCGTACTCCTCGTCCCAGGCGTGTTCGAGCAGGTAACGCACCGCGGCCGTGGCGACTTCCAGGTAGCGGGTGTCCCCGGACATGAGGAAGGCGGCGCTGAAACTGAACACGTGTCGGCTGATCATGGCCGGGTACAGGTCGTAGGGCGGCTGAGGCTGCCAGTCGCGGCCCAGGCAGGTGTAGAAGACGCCGCTGACGGGATCACGTCCATGGGCGTACCACAGCGGCATCAACTCATCGAGCGCCTGGGAACGCCAGAAAGCGCCCTGCATCAACGTCTCCTCGGTGGCCTCTGGCGCGGGCTTAGCAGCGACCAGCACCGCCCACATCGCCACCGTGATGAGCCCCCGCCCCCGCGTTGTCATGTTCCCCCGTGCGCCGGCCACACTGCTGGCTGAGCTGTCGCCGCGCGGCCGCACCGCCCCGCGCGGCCCGCACCGCCCTGCGCCCGCGCCCGCACCAACAACCCCACGCCACGGGCCGCTGTCAACCACCGGGCTAGCCCGCGGCACCTCGCCGTTGCCGGTACCGTCGGCGCCAGTCCCATGCCGGGCACTGTAATTTCGTTCACAAGGGGGCTTCGGGTGAGTTTTGTTCTTGACACCACTCCGCAGACGGGTTTATTTGCCGGCTGCCGACGAACGGGCGTCGGCGGGGGCGCAGGGCTAGGTCTGCCAAGGCACCTGTACCCCAGCCTCCCATCCCATGTCTCCAGGACACGCCCCGGATGAGCAACTGCATCGTCCTCGTCAAACAGGTGCCGGATGTCTCGCGGATCAGCGACAATGCTTTTGATCCGGAGACCGGCAATCTCATGCGGAACCGTTTGCCCGCGGTGATCAACGAACTCGACGCCCAGGCGTTGGCGTTCGCGGCGCGCATCTGTGCCCTGGGCGACGGCCAAGGCCGGATCATCGCGCTGACCATGGGGCCCCCGGGGGCAGCCGAGGTGTTACGCTATGGCCTCGAACGGGTGGCGGACGAGGCGGTACTGCTGACCGACCGGGCTCTCGGTGGCGCCGACACGTACGCCACGGCCAATCCGCTGGCCGCCGCCTGCCGGCGCATCGCCAGCGAGATGCTGCGCGGCGACGAGGAATACTGCATCGTCGCCGGCATGCAGTCAGTCGATGGTGACACCGCGCAGGTGCCGGCCCAACTGGCCGCCGAGCTCAACCTGCCCTGTGTCGCCTTCGTCACTGACGTCGAGCGCGTGGACGGGCGGCTGGCCTTCAGCCGTATCGTCAGCGGCGGCAACGAAGTCGTGGTGCCGCGCCACCTGCCGGCGGTGGTGACGGTGGCCAAGTACGAGCACCCTTTGTTCCCCACCGTGGCCCGCACGCGCTGGTCCCGTCGGGTCAAGCTCACCCAGTGGGGCGCTGCGGACATCAACGCCACGGCGGTCGGCGGCAAGGGCTCCAAGACCTGGGTGGTCAAGATCTTTGCGCCCCCGCAATCCACCCGGAAACGCGAGGCCCTGGCCACGCCGGCCGATTTCGCCCGCCGTCTGCGCGACGTTTTCGCCGCCGGTGGCGACGCCCACGGCGGCAGCGGCGCCGAGCGCGCGTACCGTCTGCCTGCCCGCCGCGAGAGCGGGTTCGATCGGTCCCACGAGGTGACCGAGAAGGCGGCCGAGCCCTTTGCCGCTCTGGTACCCAAACTCAAGGAGCTGGGCCTTACTAGCCCGGACGCCATCGACGAGACCGTGGCCCCCAAAGTCGAAGGGGTGGGCGGACTGTCCGGTCGCGGGCTGCAGGAGACCCTTGACGGCTTTAAGCTACTGCAGCCGTCGTACAGCGGCGACGTCTGGGTGGCTGCCGAACTGCAGGCCGGTGAGATCCATCCGTCGACGTTCGAGCTGGTGGGCAAGGCCCGTGAACTGGCCGACGTACTCGAGAAGCGCGTCGGTGTGGTGGTCATGGGCCACGGTATCCAGCCGCTGGCCGAGCCGCTCATCCAGGGCGGGGCTGATGATGTGTACATGGCCGACGCCCCCGGCCTGGCGGGTTTCGACCCTGGCCCGTACCGACAGGTCCTCGGCGGCCTGGTCGAGCAATACTGGCCGCAGATCGTCCTGTTCGCTGCTACCCCCCAGGGCCGCACCCTGGCGCCGATGGTCTCCTACAGCCTGCACTGCGGTCTGACCGCCGACTGCACGGGCCTTGATATCCGCGATAACTCGCGCCGGGGCGAGATCGCCATTCTGGCGCAGACGCGGCCGGCGTTGGGTGGCAACGTCATGGCGACCATCTGCACGAAGGACTCGCGGTGCCAGATGGCCACTGCACGGCCCGGGGTAATGAAGCGCTTGCCTCCTGACCCGCAGCGGCAGGGCCGCGTCATTGCCGTGCCCGTCACTGCTGGCGCCGACGCGGCAACCCTGGAAATCCTGCACGCCGAACCGCGGACCGGCCGGGTCAATCTGGGTGCTGACGTGGTCGTCTCCGGAGGCCGCGGCATGCAGACCAAGGAGGGGTACACGCGCTGGGTCGGGCAGATGGGCCAGGCGCTGCAGCAGGCTTTGGGCGTCCCGGTGGGGGAGGGGGCTTCCCGCGCCGCCGTCGAGTCAGGTTTCGCCGATCGCCCCCACCAGGTGGGGCAGACCGGCACTGCGGTAGCGCCGCGCGTATACGTGGCCATGGGCATCAGCGGGGCCATCCAGCACATGATCGGCGTTGCCAACAGCGGCGCCATTTTCGCCATCAACAACGATCCGCACGCCCCCATTCTCAGGCAGTGCGATTACTACCTGGTGGCCAACGTCGAAGAAGCGGTACCGGAGATCATCCGGCATCTGGAGGAGGCCTGAGATGAGCAGCAGTGTGGACCTGGGAACGGCGACCGCGATCATCGTCGGCGCCGGTCCGGCTGGCCTGGCGGCGGCCATCGCCCTGAAGAAGTCGCGTCCCGAGGCCGATGTGCTCGTGCTCGACAAGGCCGCAGGAGCGGGTCAGCACAACCTGTCCGGGGCAGTGATCGAACCGGGCCCGTTGGAGGCCTTTCTCGATTGGGCCCGTCCTGACTGGCGTGAAGATGCGCAGGCCAAGAAGGTGTTCGGCCGGCGGGTGGCGCGCGAAGACACCTATCTCTTCCGGGGACGCGACAGCGCGGTGCGGCTGACGCCTCTGCTGCGGGCAGCTCGCGGTCTGGGTATGGGGCCCGGGCACCTGCTGCATGAGGGGGACTACATCGTCTCGGCGGCCCAGTTCGTGGCGTGGCTGGCCGACCTTGCACGGCAGGCCGGCGTCGAGTTGCTGTATGGCTTTGGCGTGGACGAAGTGGTCACCGATGAGCGTGGTCGCGCTGTCGGCGTCCGCACGGTGCCGCAGGGCCTGGACCGCGATCGCCAGCCCCTGCGCCATCACCAGCCGGGTGAGCTCCTGCGCGCCGAGGTCATCATTCTGGCCGAAGGGAGCCGCGGTTTCGTTACCGAGCGGTGGGTTGAGAAGGCCGGCCTGCAGCGCCGGCAGGTGCAGCTCTACTCGGTCGGTGTCAAGCAGGTCATCGAAGTCAGCCCCGAGCGCTACCAGGCCTTTGGCGAGGACCGCGTCATCCACTCCATCGGCTTCCCGCTGTGGACGCCAATGGTGGGTCCGGGCATGACCGGCGGCGGGTTCGTTTATCCGATGGGAGAGTCGCGGTTGGCCGTGGGTCTGATCATGGGCTTGGACTGGCACTACCGCGACCTGGTACCGCAGGAAGTCTTCATGCGCATGACCGAGCACCGCATGATCAGCAACCTGATCGAGGGGGGCAAGGTAGTCGAGGCGGGGGCACGCATGATCCCCGAGGGCGGCTGGCACGCGATACCCCGTGATCCTGGCACCAAGGCCATTGGCCAGGGCAACGTCGTCCTGGTGGGCGACGGCGCTGGGCTGGTCGACATGCAGCGGATCAAAGGCCAGCACAATGCCATCGCGTCGGGCTTCGCCGCCGGGATGGCCGCGGCCGAACGCCTGGATCAGCCCGATACCATCGCCGCCGACTACACCCGACGCCTGGAGGCGAACGGGGTGTTGGCGCAGATGAAGGCGGCGCGGAATTTCCGGCAGGTGATCGCTCGCTTCGGCAACCTGTTCGGTTTCCCGCTGACGGCGGTGGCCAATGCCCTGCCGCAGCTGACGGTGGAGGCCGACTACCGAACCATGACGCGGGCTCAGTACCCACTGCGCTTCGAGCGGCCATTCGACAAAGACGCCTTCGTGGCCAGCGCCCGCGTGGAGCACCGGGAAGACCAGCCGGTCCACTGTGAAGTGCTGGACGAGTCCGTGTGTCGGGACCGGTGCCCGGGCACCTTCGGCCATCCCTGCGTCGGTTTCTGCCTGGGCGGGGTGTACGAGATGCACCATGGCGAGATGCGTCCGGCCAACCCGTCCAACTGCCTGCACTGCAAGACGTGCGAATGCAAGTGCCCGTACGACAACTTGCGGTGGCACGTCCCGGAAGGCGCTGGCGGGCCGCACTACGAGATCTGCTGAGACGCCGGCCGGCCTGGCGATACGAGGTCGGTTCCCGGGGTTTGATACTGCGCGCAACAGAAACGGGGACGTGCCCTGAAGGCACGTCCCCGTTTCTGTTACCTCAGGCCATGACGCCATGTGCCGGCTCAGGCCATGACGCCATGTGCCGGCTCAGGCCATGACGCCATGTGCCGGCTCAGGCCATGACGCCATGTGCCGGGTGGGGCCG
>CAITNQ010000540.1 GCA_903893785.1 uncultured Gemmatimonadota bacterium | reverse complement strand
GTTCAGGGCCGTCCGCCGAAGCCAGTACCGCGCCCTCAATCTTGGTGCCGCCCAGGTCGATGCCCCAGTGCAGATCGGCCATGCGTTGTTCCTTGGCTGTGGTGTTCAGGCCGGTTGGCTGGTGACCTCCGGCCCGGCGGCCATGGCGTTCGTCGCCGGTCGCGTGCCTTCCCACTATCGGTTAGTATCGGCCCAGCTGTGGTGTTCGGCTACTGTCACGGTGCCGAACCAGGGGCCCTCCGCCCGTCTGCAGTGCCACCCCGGCGTACCGGCGCCGCCGGAGCGTCCACCCAACGCCACGCATGGCTACGGCATCCGGTCCGCAGGCCCCCGTGGCGGTGCCGGCCGCTGGTGTCGTCAACCCACTCTCGGTGCGCGCTCCTCACTGGGCCATCACCCCAACGCCCCGCATGGCTTCGGCGCCCGGTCCGCAGACCCCCGTGGCGGTGCCGGCCGCTCGTGTCCTCAACCCACGCCCTGGGCGCCGTCGGGCCCCGGTTCGCCCGCCGCCGGATCGGCCTCAATCACGCGCATGGTCTTCCAGCGGCCCGTGCGGAAGCGCAGGTAGAAGACCATGCCCATGACGATGATGTACGCACAGATGATCGCCCACAGCCCGAAGAGGCCGAGACCGAACCAGGCGAGACCGGCCCAGGAAGGCAGGACCATCAAAGACCAGGCCAGCGCCACCGACAACCACATTATGTAGCGGGTGTCACCGGCGCCCTTCAGGGCCGAGGTGAACATGATGTAGCAGGCATCGAAGACGCAGTAGATGGCCACGATGCGGAGGAGCTTGACGGCCAGGTCGCGGGCCTGGATGAAGTCGGCGGCATGGGTTCGGGCGCCGAACGGGACCAGGAACCAGTCCGGCACCAGCACATAGCCCAGGGCCATGGTGCCCATGTATGCCAGCGCCAGGTGGAAGCCGCTCCAGGTGCAGAACTCGGCTTCTTCGGGTGCATCGCGGCCCAATCGCTGTCCCACCATGGTGCTCAGCGCGATGCCGCCGCCGATTAGTGGCATGAAGGCCAGGCTGTTGATGTTGAACGCCAGACTGGTGGCCGCCATCTCGATGGTCCCCAGCTTGCCAACCACCAGCAGGAAGGCGGCAAAGGCGAGCATGTCCAGCATGAAGTTGAGGCCATTGGGGCCGCCGAAGCGGATCAGACGGGCGAACAGCTCGCGGTTGGGGCGCCAGCCGCTGAGGGTGGCGAACTCGCGCCGGTTCTCGGCGTTGAGGAACAGCAGCACAAACAGGCCGGCACCCGTCACGGTGGCCAGGTTGGTGGCCCAAGCCGCGCCGCGGATGCCCATGGCTGGCAGGCCCAGGTGGCCGAAAATGAGCACCCAGTCCAGCCCGATATTGAGGCTGATGGCGATCAGGTTGACGACCAGCACGGTCCACGTCTGGCTACGGCCGCTGAAGAAGGCGGAGATGGCGGTCGACACAATCTGCGGACCCGTGCCATAGCAGAGGATGCGGAAGTAGGTGATCTCTTCGGTCCGCACCGCCGGCTCGTGGCCGATGAAGTCGAACAGTGGCCGCGCCAGGGCGGCCGGAATTAGCGACAGCAGGCCACTGATCAGGGCCAGGTAGATGGCCTGCCACACCGCCGGCCCCACACGACTGGACCGGCGCGCCCCCATGTACTGGGCCACAAAGGTGTTGGCGTAGCCCGCGGTGCCCATGAACAGGCTGACGAAGGCGAAGCTGGCCATACCGGCCGGCAGGGCCGCCGCCAGTGACGCGGTCGAGTGCCAGGTGAGGAAAACCCGGTTGACGAAGTGCTGCACCGACCAGCTGGCGGTGCTCAGAATCAGGGGGAAGGCGATGCGCAGGAACTCAGCGTAGCCGCCTTCGGCGTACCAGCGGTGCCGCAGGTAAGCGATCATGGGCTCATTCCCGGGCGTAGGCCAGCACGTCGATGGTCTCGCCGCCGCGTCGTGCTGATTCCCACCCGGCCAGGATCGGTGCCAATGAAGCCAGACCGTCGTGGTAGTCGTTCAAGATGCCCCGCCGGTCACCGCTGCGGACGGCCTCGACGAAAGCGCAGTCCTGCGCCAGCCAGGGATCGAAGTCCTCGGCGCGGTACACCACCTCGCCGTTTTCCTCGAGGCGATCGTACATGAACAGCGCCAGGTAACCGCCCACGTAGAACACGGTGAACGGGGCCTGGCCGGCGGGCATCGGGCCGCTGGCGGTGAAATCCATGGCCAGCGTGGCGCCGGTGGTGAAGCGCAGGTTGAAGGCACAGGACAGGGGCTTGTTGTACTCGGCGGGGTGGTGGTAGAACGCCTGCGCCCGGTCGATATCCAGGCCGGTCATGAACCGCAGGTAGTCCACCGCGTGCACGCCCCAGTCAAAGGCCGTGCCGCCGGCCTGGTCCATGCGGTTGTGCCAGCTGTCGCGCTGGTCCGGGGCAATGTCCTGCTGGCGCGGCGGCAGTCCGCCGCGACTGTGGAACTGCGCGTGCACAATCTCGCGTCCCCGCAGTCGACGCCGCGCTTCCTGGAACAACGGTCGGTACCGCTCGCGGAAACACACTGTGCTCATGACGCCGGCTTGGGTCACGGCGTTGTCGATGCGGCGCGCCACCGCCATGGTGGTAGCCTGCGGCTTCTCGCTGAACAGGTGCACGCCCGCCGAGGCTGCGGCGGCTTCCACATCGGTGCGGGCAAACGCCGGCACCACGGAGTACAGGATGTCTAGCTGCTCGGCGGCCAGCATCGCGTGGCCGTCGGCATAGGTGTGGGGAATCGCGAACTGCGCTGCCGTGGCCTGCAGGGCCGCGGCGTTCGCATCGCACGCGGCCACCACCTCTACGCCTGCCATCCGGGTCAGGTGCGGCAGGTGCGTGCGGTTGGCCCAGGTGCCCGTGCCATACACGCCCACGCGCAGCGGGCGCTTGGTTGCTGTCATAGGGGCCCTTCCTTAGCTTTGATTTTTCCCCGGTAGGTAACCAAAGGCAATGGCTCGACCATGGCAAGGAAGAAGGCGGCCGCCCGGGCGACCGAACGTTCGTTGTTCGGTATCACCGTGCTCAAGGCGGCTGACCACCGCGTGCGGCGGTTGAAGCAGGAGCACGAGCCGTCGATTCACGGCAACAAGGTGTGGAACTCGAGCTGGGTCGTGATCGACTTCCTCGAGTACCAGGGCCTGCCGCGATCTGCCCACGTCATGGAGGTCGGCTGTGGCTGGGGCCTGGTGGGGATCTACTGCGCCCGGCGCTACGAAGCCCACGTGGTCGGGGTCGATGCCGACGCCGCCGTGTTCCCTTACCTGCAGCTGCACGCTCAGCTCAACGGCGTCCAGATTGAGACGCGGTGCCGTCGCTTCGAGGAACTGTCGACGGCTGATTTGAGTGGCCACGACGTGCTGGTCGGCACGGATATCTGTTTCTGGGACGAGATGACCGAACCCCTGTACCGCGTGGTGGCTGAGGCCATGGGGCAGGGGGCCCAGCAGGTCATCATCGCCGATCCGGGCCGCCCCCCCTTCACGCGCATGGCCGACCGCTGCGTCGCCGAGTTGGGCGCCGAGGTGAAGGCGTGGGAGGTGGAGGAGCCGATCCGCGCCAGCGCCGACCTGCTGATCGTCGGTTCCCTGCCCCGAACCCGTGCGAGGTAAGCGATGAGTGCTGCCCAGCTGCCCGTCGCCGTACACCGGGCCCTGATGCAGGGCCAGGTCATCCCGGCCCACCCCCTGGCCTTGACGGCGACGCGCCGCCTGGACGAACGGCGGCAGCGAGCTCTCAGCCGGTATTACCTGGCAGCCGGGGCGGGCGGCCTGGCCGTCGGCGTGCACACTACCCAGTTTGCCATCCGCGAACCGCGCTTCGGCTTGTACCGGCCGGTCCTCGAGCTGGCTGCCGAGACCATGGCCGCGCACAGCCGCGCCGATTTGATCCGGGTGGCCGGCGTTTGCGGCCCCACGGCGCAGGCGGTGGCCGAGGCCTCCCTGGCCCGAGACCTGGGCTACCATGCGGGCCTCCTCAGTCTGTCTGCGTTGCGCGATGCCGGTACCGAGGCGCTCCTGGAGCACTGCCGTCAGGTTGGGGCCGTCATGCCGGTGATCGGGTTCTATCTCCAGCCGGCGGTGGGAGGACGCGTCCTCGACTACGGCTTCTGGCGGCGCTTTGTCGACCTGGACTGCGTCGTCGCGGTCAAAGTGGCGCCCTTCAACCGCTACCAGACCCTGGACGTCCTGCGTGCCGTCGCCGACTCAGGGCGAAGCGCCGAGATCGCGCTGTATACCGGCAACGACGACAACATTGCCCTTGATCTGCTGACCGTCCACCGTTTCCCTGGACCGGCCGGGCCCGTGGACGTGCGCTTCGTCGGTGGTCTGTTGGGCCACTGGGCGGTGTGGACCCATGCAGCCGTGGCCCTGCTGGCTGAGTGCCATCGGGCGGCGGCGATGGGCAGTTGCGTGCCTGCGGGTCTGCTCACCCGGGCCATCGAGGTGACCGACGCCAACGCGGCCTTCTTCGATGCGGCCAACCGGTTCGCTGGTTGTATCGCCGGCCTCCACGAGGTGCTCCGGCGTCAAGGACTGATGGCGGGGACGTGGTGCCTGGACCCGGATGAACAGCTCTCCCCGGGGCAGGCGGCCGAGATCGACCGCGTCTATGCTGCCTATCCGCACCTGAACGACGACGCCTTTGTTGCCGCCCATCTGGACTCCTGGCTGGCCTGAATCGGCCCGCCCTAGCCGAGGTTGAGCCATGGCCGCTTCTGACGTCGATGCCCCGCCGCCGGCACGCACGGTCCTGCACGCCTGGCACGTCGCTGCCGGCGCCGGTATGCATGCCTTCGGCGGCTATGACATGCCCATTCAGTACCAGGCCATCGTCCCCGAGCACCTGGCCACACGACGCGCTGCCGGGCTGTTCGACACCAGCCACATGGGCCGTTTCCGCGTTACCGGTGCGGGGGCCGTGCCGTTCCTGCAGCGCGCCCTGACCAATGACGCGGAGGCGCTGGTCGCTCCGGGGCAGGCGCAGTACACGCTGTTGGCCGACGAAACCGGCGGCGCCCTGGACGACGCGTACCTGTACCGACTGGCCGACGATGAGTACCTGCTCGTGGTCAACGCCGGCAACCGGGCGCAAGACTGGGAGTGGCTGCAGCAGCTCTGCCAGGGCATGTCGCGCGTCGAAATGGTGGACGACAGCGAGCGGTTGGCCATGATCGCCCTGCAGGGCCCGGCCGCCGAGGCCATACTGACCGATCTGCTGGCCGCGCCGGGTAGCCGCGGCGCCTTGCCCGAACCACGCCGTAACCGCTGCTCTCAGGTGGTTCTGGGGGGACGCGAAACAGTGGTGGCGCGCACCGGGTACACGGGCGAACCCGTGTGTTTCGAGCTCTTCCCGCCCACGGATGCGGCCGTTGAGCTCTGGGAGCGGTTGCTGGCTGCCGGTCGGCCCCGGGGCGCGGTGCCGGTCGGTCTGGGGGCCCGCGACACGCTGCGGTTGGAGGCCGGGCTCCCGCTGTACGGCCACGAACTGGGCGCTGACCCCAGCGGCAGAGCCATTCCCATCTACGCCTTGCCCGGCCTGGCCGAACTTGCCGTGAGCCTGATCCCCGAGAAGGGGGATTTCGTCGGCCGCGCGGCGCTGGGCCGCCAGCGCGAGGAAGTCATCGCCCGGGCGGCCGGTTGCCTGGCCGAGGACGCCGCCGCCATCGCGGCGGTGCCCCGCTATGTCCGCCGCCTGGCGGTGCTCAATGCAGAGCGCACCGGACCCAGCGTCAATCCGGTCCGTGCCGGCCACCCGCTTCTCCACGGGGGGCGCTCCGTCGGGTGGGTGACGAGCGGCACGACCGTGCCCTGCGCGACGCCACCTGGCGACGGCGCCAATGCGGCTGCGGGTCCGGACAAGCGGGCCATTGCCCTGGCCTATGTCGATGCCGATCTGGTGCCGCGACGCGCCAACGCTGACCTGGTGGCCGAGAAAGCTCCGGGCCGCACGGTGCCGGTGGCATTGGTCGCGCGCCACCTGCAGGTGACCGCGACCGGCACGCGTCCCGTGCTGTACCCCGACACGGGCCGTTGACCGCCGTGAGGTGCTGAGGCCATGGGGCGCACGCCGGCGTCCCCGGTACCGGGTTGAGTGACCGTGCGGTCCTGGCGCAGCCGCGGCGGCGAGGCATCCGACGCCTGCGCCGGCAGCGGGCTCAGTCTTTGGCGGTGCCGCTCAGGTCGATGGATCCCAGCCCCGTCTGCTCGCTGAGCGTGCCGCGCACTGAACCAGAGCTGAACACCAGGCGCAGATGGAAGCGGTTGATGTTGGCGATCTCGTCAATGTCGGCCTCGAATGTGTTGTCCGAGGTCCACTGGCCGACAGCCGCCGCGGGCAGCCCGAAGCGCCCCGCGGCCGTGCGCGGCACGCCGTCCATGCCGATGACGAAACGCACCAGGCGGTTCTCTTCGGCGTAGTGCGCCGACTTCAGCAGCAACATGGCTTCGGTCGGGTCGCGGAAGGTGAGCGTCAGTTCCTCCAGGGCGAACGGGTTCTCGGCCAACACGAAGCACCGACCCGAAACCCCGCGCGCGGCCGCCGGCGCCAGCGCCTCCGGCAGGGGGGTTGGGCTGGCCCCCGTCTCGGCGCGCTGTCGTGCCCGCGCCAGCAGGGAACCGCCGTCCGGGTTCTCCGGCAACGGGGCTTCCGACTGCAGCGCAGCGGCCAGCAGGGGTACGAGGGGCGCGGGGTCGAGACCACCGCCCGTGATGACGACGATGGCCTGTTTGTCGGGCCACACCATCAACCGCTGACCGCCTCGTCCCCGGGCCGTGAACATGCCCTCGGGTTCGTCTTCGATCCACCACAGGTACCCGAACCCGGCGTCGCCCTTCAGTTGCACCTGCCGGCTGGTGGCGGCTTCGATCCAGGTGTCTGGAACCAGCTGGCGGTCCTCCCACCGGCCGTGCTGCAGGTACAGCAACCCCAGACGTGCCAGGTCGTGAGGCGTCAGATGCAGCCCGCCCCAGCCGTGGCTATAGCGCTTCTGCGGCCCCAGAGGCCAGGGGCCCGGATGGATGCCCATGGGTCCGAACAGCCGGTCCTGGGCGTAGTCCGCGGCGCTGAGCCCAGTGGCCCGCGTGAGCAGCGCCGACAGCAGGTGCGCGGCACCGCCGTTGTCAACAAAGGTGCGCCCGGGTTCGTCGGCCATGGGCTGCGACAGCATGAAATGCACCCAGTCGACCGTCTGTGTCATGTTGCTCAGTGACACCTCGGTGGGCTGGGTCACCCAACTGATCCCTGACTGCTGCGTCAGCAGGTCGCGCAGCGACAGCTGCCCACGCCGGGCATCGGCGCGCTCAACCTGATGGTCCGGGAAGAAGTCCAGGACCTTCTGGTCCAAGCTCTTCAGCTGCCCCTGCGCCAGCGCCACCCCGGTGAGCGTCCCCAGCACGCTCTGCGTGATCGCCCCGACTTCGTGCGGCGTGCCGGCTGTGTACCCGTTGAAGCAGGCGTCGAGCACCAGCCGGCCGTGACGCACCACCGTCAGGCTGTGGATGGCCGCCTGGTGGTCGGCGACCCAGTCCAAGGCATCGGCCAGCCGCGCCGAACTGACGCCCTGCGACTCGGGCGAAGCGCTCTGCCAGGCCTCGGTCGGCCAGTAGTCAGGCGGCTCTGGCTCGTGGTGCGCACAACCGCCCCAGGCGAGCCCGACCGTCAGCAGCGCCACTCTGAGGCCGCGCCGAGTTGGCCTCGCCCCCGCCGCCGGCCGCGGCCGCGGCAACGCCGCGCCGTCCCCGTGGCCGGCAACAACGGCTCTGGAGGCGTGCATCGGCACCATGGGTGGCGGTGTCATCGGCCGATTCGCTCGGCGATGAGCAGCGCCGTCTCAAGCGCCTGTTCGTAGTTCAGGCGCGGATCGACCTGGCTGCGATAGGCTCGCGTCAAGTCGCCGGAGGCGAGGCCTCGAGCCCCGCCCAGACACTCCGTGACATCGTCGCCGGTCAACTCCAGGTGCACTCCGCCCAGCCGTGAACCCAGCTCCCGGTGGATGGTGAAGGCCTGGTCCAGCTCGTGCAAGATGCGGTCGAAGCGTCGGGTCTTGAAGCCGTTGTCGGTGACCTCGGTGTTCCCGTGCATGGGATCACAGCACCACAGCACCTGGCGGCCCCGACGCGCCATGGCTTCCACGAGTGGCGGCAGGGCGGCCCCGATGCGGCCGGCGCCCAACCGGTGCACCAACATCAGTCGCCCCGGTTCCCCGTGCGGGTCCAGGCGCTCTACCAGGTCCACCAGCTCCTCGGCTCCGCAACTGGGCCCGACCTTGACGCCGATGGGGTTGGCCAGGCCACGGAAATACTCCACGTGGGCCCCGGTCAGCGCCCGGGTCCTTTCACCGATCCACGGCAGATGCGTACCGACATTGTACCAACCACTGCGCCGGGGTACGCGGCGAGTCTGGGCCTGTTCGTAGCACAGCAGCAGGGCTTCGTGGCTGGCGTAAAACTCGGCCTGGTTCAACTCGGCGATGGGCCCGCCGATGATGGCCTCGACGAACTGGATCGAGCGCAGAATCTGGCTGACCGTCCCATGGTACTCGTCGGCCAGGTGCGAATGGGAGGCAAAAGCCAGGTCCCACTGGTGGGGCCGATGGAGATCCGCGAAGCCGCCGCTGCCCAGCGCGCGAATGAAGTTCAGCGTCAACGCCGCCTTGTCATAACCCGTCAGCAGGCGCTGCGGATCCGGGATGCGCTCGCGAGGGGTGAATTCCGGACCGTTGATCAGGTCGCCGCGGTACGCGGGCAAGACCAGGCCATCGCGATCCTCGCAGGGGCTGGAGCGCGGTTTGGCGTACTGGCCGGCGAAACGGCCCAGGCGAATCACCTGCCGCCCACCGCCGTGGATCAGGATCAGCGCCATCTGCAGCAGCACTTTGAGCTTGCTGACAATGGCGTCCGACGTGCAGTCCTCGAAGCGCTCGCAGCAATCGCCGCCCTGCAGCAGGAACTGTTCGCCGCGGGCGGCGCCCGCCAGCAGGCCCTTCAGGCGCTCGATTTCCCAGCTGGTGACCAGCGGCGGCAGTTGCGCCACCTGGTCCAGCACCTGGGACAGCGCTTGCGGGTCCGGGTATTCGGGCTGCTGCGCGGCCTCACATCGACGCCAACTGTCGGGAGACCAGGGTTCGCTCATGGGCAATAGGATACCGGCGGTCGGCCCGGCATGTCAAGCGGGACACGAGCGCCGCGGCTGTGCTTGTGGCCGACGGGCCGTGGCCTTAGAATCAGCCCCGTCCCTGGTCGCCGGGCGCAGCCCGGTCCCATCCCTGGGCGGGTTACGCCCCGCTGACCGCAACAAGGAGGAGAATCGTGAAACGGAATGTGCTGCTGGTGCTGGTGAAGTCGCGTCAAGATGCCGCCGGCAAGGTACAGAGCATCCTGACCGCGTGGGGGTGCTACGTGAAGACGCGCCTGGGTCTCCACGGCGGCACCCTGGAGTCCTGCACCGACGACGGACTGCTCTTCCTTGAACTGGTGGGCGATGCCGAGAAGCACGTGGAAATGGCCCGCAAGATGAACCTGATCAGCGGCGTGTCGGCGCAGTTGGTGACGCTCTCGGTGGAGGACTAGCCGGCCGTTGGCGCGGCGTTCTCCACCTGGCGCAGGCGGCGATGGATCCAAGTCAGGGCCAGCACGCAGGAGAACGCCGCGGCGACCACCATGGCCACCCAGACACTGGTCAGGCCCTGGCCGAACACGTGCACCAGGGCCCAGGCCAGCCCGCCACTGACGACAATGACGCGCAGCGCGGTGATGATCAGCCCGGGCATGCCGTCACCCAGGCCCTGGAACGCCCGGCTGGCGATCATCCCCACGGTGACAAAGGGGTACGACAGCACGATCACGCGGATATAGGACACGGCCAGTGCCTGCACCGTCGGATCGTCGCAGAACGCGCCCATGACGTAGGGGGCGACGACGAAGAAGATCGTCCCCATGGCGATGGCTATGAGTTCGCCCCGCCACAGCGTGTAGCGCAGGGTACTGCGGAACAGGTCCAGGCGCCCGGCGCCGAAGAACATGCCTCCCAGCGTGACCATGCTCGCCGACAGGGCCATGGTGGGCAGGATGTAGATCTGATCCAGGCGGCCGCCCACGCCAAAGGCGGCCACCGCCGGGCTGCCGAAGGCAGCCACAATGCGGTTGATGAACATCCCCCCCAGCGACATGATGACCATCGATGCCGAGGCCGGTAGCCCGATACGCAGGATCTGACCGATCGTCGACCCGCGGAAGGCGAAGTCAGCCGGGCGCAACTCCAGATAGGTCCGCCGACGCACCAGCATCAGATACAGGAAGGCCAGGCACACCAGCACCTGGCTGATCACCGTGGCCCAGGCGGCGCCGGCGATGCCCATGCCGGCCCCGAACATCAGCAGCGGATCGAGGACCGCGTTCAGGACCGTGCCGGCTGCCTGCAGGTAGTTGGCGGTGCGATTGTCGCCCTCGCCGGCCAGAATGGCGCGGAACTGCACATTGAGGATGGTAAACACGAAACCCATGGCAATGGCGCGGAAATAGGCCACGGCCAGGTCGGTGACGTGGGCCGGCGCGCCCAGCACGGCAAAGATGTGGCGGTCGAAGAACAGGCCAAAGGCCGGCACCACCAAGCCCATGACCACGCCGATGAGCAGGGCATGCTCGGCGGCATTGTCGGCACCCCGTTTGTCCTCGGCACCCAGGTACTGGGCGATCACGCTGGTGGCGCCGCTGCCTAGCCCGAAGGTGATGCCGATGGACAGAAACACCAGCGGCATGTTGAAGGTCAGGGCGGCGATGGCGTCTTCACCCAACCAGCCGACAAACACCATGTTGACCAGACTGTGCAGGGTCTGGAAGCCCATGCCCATCAGGGCCGGGGCGGCCAGCAGCCAGACGGCTCGACGCGGGTTGTCAATGAACTCAGCGACGCGGCTGGTGCTGGGGGCCTGCCTGGGCGTTGGCGGCACGGTGCCTCCTGGTCGAACCGGGTGGTTGCCGCCGCTGCCGGCGGTCAGGGCGGGTGTGCCCCGGTCGCCCGGGGCACACCGTTAGTTCCTCAGTCCAACTGAAGGGCTACGACCGAGCGCGCCGGCAGTTCGAGGTCGAGACACTCGCCTTGACGACGCACAGCGTCGAAGGGCACCGGCGCCACCCGGCTCGGTTCGTCAAAGGTGTTGTGGGCGGCAATGGCGCCAGCCGTCAACACCGTCCCCTGCACGCGCTGCACGGTTGCACCACGGACCACGCAACGGAGGGTGCGGGCCTTCTCGGCGTCCAGGTTCGACACCGTCAGGTGCATCCGGCCGCTGTCGCTGCGCGAGGCCGTGGCGCTCAGCGACGGGATCGCCTCGTCGCCGCAGGCGTACTCGTCGTGGCTCAGATGCGCTGGCAGCAGCAAGGCGTCGTGGTGGGGCCGGTACATGGCGAACACATGGTACGTGGGCGTCAGCAGCAGTCGCTCGCCCCCTTCTTCGGTCAGCACCATGGCCTGCAGCACATTGACCGTCTGCGCGATGTTGGCCCCATGCACCCGGTCGCAGTGTCGATTGAAGATATCGAGGGTGACCGATGCCACCAGCGCATCGCGCAGCGAGTTCTGCTGATAGAGGAAGCCCGGGTGCGTCCCCGGTTCCACCGCGTGCCAGGCGCCCCATTCATCGACCAGCATGCCGACGCGCCGTTCGGGGTCGTACTGGTCCATGATCGCCGCGTGGCGAACTACCAGCTCCTCCATCGCCAGCGCGTTCTTGAGCTGGAAGAACCAGTCCTCGACCCCGAACTCGGTGGCGGCGCGACTATGGCGACCGCTGCCGCAGTAGTAGTGGAGCGCCAACCCCTGCATGGCGCGACCCGCGTCGCGCATCAACACCTCGGTCCAGCGGTAGTCGGCCCCGCAGGCGCCGCAGGCGACCTTGTACAGCTGGCTGTCGCCAAACGAACGGCAGTAGGTCGCATAGCGGCGGTACTCGTCGGCGTAGTACTCGGGGCGCATGTTGCCGCCACATCCCCAGTTCTCGTTGCCGACGCCCCACATGCGAAGCCGCCAGGGCTCAGCACGGCCGTTCTGGCGCCTGAGCACGGCCATGGGGCCGTCGGCGGCGGCCAGGTACTCGACCCACTGCTGCATCTCCCGCACGCTGCCGCTCCCTACGTTGCCGCAGATATAGGCTTCGCAATCGAGCTGCTCGCACAGGTCCATGAATTCATGGGTTCCGAAGTGGTTATTCTCGGTCACGCCGCCCCAGTGCGTGTTCACCATGGTGGGCCGCCCGGCCCGCGGACCGATGCCGTCGGTCCAGTGGTACTCGTCGGCGAAGCAGCCGCCGGGCCAGCGCAGGTTGGGGACGGCCAGTTGGCGCAGCGCGTCGACGACATCGTTGCGAATGCCGCGAGTGTTGGGGATGGGCGAGTCCTCGCCAACCCAGTAACCGCCGTACACGCAACGTCCCAGGTGCTCGGAGAAATGGCCATAGATGTGGCGGCTGATGCGGTGTCGACCCAGGTCAGCGTTGATGGTCAACGTGTTCATGGCGACGGGCTCCTGGCGAATGGGGTGGGTCAGGCGGAAGGGAACCAATGGCGCAGGAAGTCGGCTTCGGTGCCGTCGCAGACGGCAGCGGCCAGGTGCTCGATGCCCTGTTGGTTGCCCCACGAGTACGTCAGGTGCACCTGGTCGCGGAACTCGCAGAAATCGATGTCGGAGTTGTTCAGGTTGACGGCCGTGGCCAGGCGCTCGCGCTCGGCCGCGGTCAGTCGCGGGTTGGCCGGTACACGGTCCTCGTCGCTGGCCCGCAGCACCGGATCGAGCGGGCTGCTTTCCCAGTGCACCAGGTCGCGGGACCGCACCACCCGTTGTTCGTAGCCCTGGTACGCCTCGAGGTAGAAGTTGTAGTACCAACCGTCCAGCCACCGCAGGCAGTGCGGCGCGGTGTACCGCTCGCGCGAATAGGTGCAGGCGGCGGCGGTCAATTCCCAGCGGTGCAGATCCGTCGACGTGGCGAACCGGGCCGTGAACGGCACGCCGGCGACCTCGGGCGGCTTGCCGACCTCGAACATCAGCACATAGCGGCCGTCGGCGCGACACAGCGAGGTGTTGAACAGGCCGTACCCGGGCAGGTGGAGGATCGGGCGCGCCTCCCAGCGCTGCAGGTCGGTAGACGCGAACAGACGCAGGTACTCACCGTCCCAGTGGTCGACACAGGTGACGTACGCCACGCCCTCGTCCACGAAGGCGCACCCCAGGTGGTGGCCGTGGCCAAAGGCCGGCGTGCACTCGCCGGTCTGTGGCCCGACAAAGCGGAAGTAGGAGTCGCCGGTCGTGTTGCCGGCGTAGTTGGCGCGCACGTACTCGAAGCGCAGCAGCCGATCGCCGAACACGATCGGGTTGGTTTCGACCAGATCGCAGTCTATAGTGCCGATTTTGCGGATCACGGCAGCCTCCGTTGGCAGGGGCAGGGGACCGATACCCGAAGGGCGGCCGCCGTGCGCTCACCGCCGTGCCCGGTCGCCCGTTGGAAGTGTACACACCGCTCGGCCTCCGGTCCACGAGCCGGTCGCCGCGGGCGCGCGAACGGGCCAGCGCTGCCGATGGCCGCCATGCCCCGCCTGTCGTAGCTTATGCCCCCATATGGCACCCCCCGCGGCAGTCGTAGGCGGGCCCCGGTCAAAGGAGAGCGAGATGAGTCGGTTGCCGATTGCGTTGCAGCTGTATTCGGTGCGCGAAGACTGCGCCCGGGACTTGCCGGGTACCCTGGCGGCAGTGGCGGCCATGGGGTACGAGGGCGTCGAGTTTGCCGGCTATCACGGCCGTACTGCAGCCGAGTTGCGTCAGCTGTGCGACGCACACAAACTGGCGATCGTGGGGACCCACATCGGCCTGCCCACGCTGCTGGGCGACGAGTTGGCGGCCACCGTGGCCTTCAATCAGGCCATGGGCAACCGCTACCTCATCGTTCCGGGCCTGCCCGAGGAGCGCCGTGATTCGCGCGCGGCGTGGCTGGAGACGGCCCGGATATTCGACGCCATCGCGGCGCGGCTGGCCCCGCTGGGGCTGCGCACCGGGTACCACAACCACCACATCGAGTTCGTGGCCATGGACGGCGAGTTGCCGTGGGACACTTTCTTCGGCAACACCCGCGCCGACGTGGTCATGCAGCTCGACACCGGAAATATGTACCACGGCGGCGCCGAACCCGTGGGCTTCCTGGCCAAGTACCCGGGGCGCGCCCAGTTGGTCCATCTGAAGGAGTTCTCGCACACCAACGACAAGGCGCTCATCGGTGAGGGGGATGTGTGCTGGGAGCAGGTGTTCTCGCTGTGCGAGAGCTCGGCCGCGACCGAATGGTACATCGTCGAGCAGGAGTCCTATGCCTTCGCGCCGCTGGAGTGCGTCGATCGCTGCCTGCGGAACCTGAGGCGAATGGGCAAGTAAGGGGCCGCGATCGGGGCGTGCGCGCCCGGTGGGCCCGGTGGCCAGGCTGACAAGGAGGCGCCGATGGGCATGCTGCACTTGGGGTTGTTGGCCTCCCACGGGGGGACCAACATGCAGGCGATCATCGACGCCTGCCAGGCGGGCCGGCTGCAAGCTGTTCCCCGTGTCGTGATCAGCAACAACGCCGGCTCCGGCGCGCTGGAGCGCGCTCGCCAGGCGGGGATCCCGGCCGTCCACCTCAGTTCGCGCACCCACGCCGATCCGGTCGCGCTGGACAGTGCCATCCTGGCGACGCTGCAGAGCCATGGCGTTACCCTGGTGTGTCTGGCTGGTTATATGCGGCGCTTGGGGCCCCGCACACTGGCGGCGTACCACCACCGCGTGCTCAATATCCACCCCGCACTGCTGCCTCGTTTCGGGGGACGGGGGTTCTACGGCGAGCGCGTGCACCAGGCTGTCCTGGCCGCCGGCGAGGTGGAGAGCGGCCCCACGGTGCACCTGGTTGACGGCGAGTACGACCACGGCCGCGTCCTCGCCCAGCGCC
>CAITNQ010000539.1 GCA_903893785.1 uncultured Gemmatimonadota bacterium | reverse complement strand
GATTGCTGGCAGCACGGCGCTGACCTGTCCACGTTCCAGGCCGAGGTGTTCTCCGAGCGTGTGTCCCATTGAGACGGCTGCCGTGGCCTGGTTCCGTGCGGTCGCCGGCCGGGCCTGAAGTGGCCCGCGGCGGGCCGGTCTCTCCCTGGTGGCTGCAGGGGCGCCTGGTGGGCCTGGGCGCCGCGACCCTGTTGCTGCAGGTGGTGCTGCTGCGCGAGCTGCTGGTCGTGGCACTGGGATACGAGTTGGTGCTGTTGGTGGGCACCGGACTGGTCCTGCTGGCCTCGGCCATGGGCGCCCTGGCCGGCCTGCCTGCCTGGATGCCGCTGCAGCGGGGCGGCCGGTTGCTCCTGCTGTTGGCGGGGTTGGCCCCGGTTGGGGCGCTGGTGGCGCGCCGCAGTCGACTGTGGCTGGACGCCTTGCCCGGCGCCTACCTGCCCCCGGGCGACCAACTGCTGGTGGCCGCCGCCGTGTTGCTGCCCGTGGGCCTGGTCAGCGGTTGGGCGTTGCGCCTGCTGGCCGGCGATTGGCTGGCCACCGGTGGTGATCTGGCCCGTGCCTATGCCGTCGAAAGCGTGGGCGGGGTGCTGGGCGGGATCTTGGCCTGGTGCCTGCCCATGGCTGGTCTGAGCACCTGGCAGATGGCCCTCATCGGCTCCGGGTTGGCGGCGGCTGCCGCCTGGCTGGGGCCGCCTTCAGGGCGAGGTCAGCGCACCGCGGCCGTGGCGCTCTGGAGCGCCGTTCTGCTACTGGCGTTCAGCGGGAGCAAACCCCTCGACCGGCGCATGACCGCCTGGACCCATGCGGACCTGGTTGACGCCGCCGACACTCCCTACGGTCGAGTCACGGTGCTGCGGCGCGCCGGACAGGTGAGTGTTCTGCTCAACGATGCGCTGATCAGTTCCAGCGAGAGCACAGATGCCGAGGAATTCGTGCAGTTGGCCGCCCTGCAGCATGAGCGCCCGACACGCGTCCTGCTGATCGGCGGCACGCTGGAGGGATTGGTGTCCGAAGTCCTGGCCCAGCGGGCGCGGTCTGTGGTGGTGGTGGAAATGGACTCGGCCTGGGTCGCTGCCGCGGCGCCGCTGCTGAATGGCCGGGTGCGGTGCGACCTGGACGATGCGCGGGTGCGCCGCGTGTATGATGACCCGGTGCGGTTCCTGCGCGTCGCCGACCCGGGCGCCGCAGACCTCAACCCGTACCTGGCCCCGTACGACCTAGTGCTGGTGTCCATGGGCGAGCCGCAGTCAGGCCAGACCAGTCGCCTGTACAGCACCGAGTTTTTCGGTCTGTGCCGCCAGCGGCTGGCGGCGGCCGGCGTGCTGGCCTTTCGCCTGGAGGGCGGCGAGAACCTGCGCTCGCCCGCCTCCCTATGGCGCTCGGCCAGTGTTTGGGCTGCCCTGCATTCTGTTTTCGGCGATGTCCTGGTTCTGCCGGGCGACCGCGATCTGTTCGTGGCTTCGGCCCGGCCTCTGTCGCGCGACCCGGAGGTGCTGGCGGCGCGTTGGCAGTCCCGCGGTGGTCCCGGGCACCTGCTGTCACCCCAATACTTGCGCTACCGCTTGACTGACGACCGCCTGCCGTCGCTGGCCCAGCGGCTGGCGCAGACACCGTCCCCGGCCAACACGGTGGCCTGGCCGGTCTGTTATGGCCTCAGCCACCTGGTGTGGCTGTCGCGCTTTGGCGTTGCCTGGGGCAGCGCCTCCTGGCCCGTCGGGAGCGTGGGTGTCCCGACGGCCTCAGCCGTCGCCGCGGCGCTGCTGGGCGGCGCGCTGTTGGTCTGGAGCCATCGCTGCCGGCGTCTGCACCGGTGGCTGTGGGCGGCCTGGGCTGGAGCCAGTGGCATGGTGCTGGAGGGCGCGCTGCTGCTGGGTTACCAGGGCCGGCAGGGGGCCCTGTGCCGCGATTTGGGTCTGCTCTTCGTGCTCTACATGGCCGGGTTGGCGGCCGGGGTGGCAGCGATCGGTCGGTGGAGTTCGGTCGGGCGCGGCGCGCGCGGGCCGGCTGTGGGCCTGAGCCTGGGCTTGGCGGCCGTGGCGCTGGTCACGGCCTGGACGCTCTCGCCGGCGGGACCTTGGAGCGCGGCACCCTATGCGGGTTTGCTGTTGGCCAGTGGCTGCTGCTGTGGCGCCCTGTTCGGTTGGGCGGCTCGGCCCGGCGGAGCCGGCACTGAAGACGCGTCGCGACCCGGGTGGGCCGGGCGCCTGTGCGGTGCCGACCTGTTGGGCGGTTGCGTGGGCGCGCTGGCCAGCAGCCTGGTGCTGTTACCGCTGCTCGGACTGCCGACCACGGCCCTGTGCGTAGCCGGCGGAGCACTGGTGCTGTTGGCCTGGATCTGAGGCCCCGCCCGGTCGCGTCGCGGCGCATCGCTCGCGCGCATCGGCGGGCAGCTCACTCCTGCAGCCACCCGGCCCGCAGCAAATGGCCCACGTCCAGCAGGCTGACGCCCCGGTGCCATCGGCGGTAGGCTCGGTGATGTGGCAGAAGCGCATGCCTAGGGTAGCGGCGCACTCCTCCCGCGCCGCGGCAGGCGGCTCACTGCTGCAGCCACCCGGCCTGCAGCAAATGGTCCAAGTCCCGCAGGCTCCCGCCCCCGGTGCCATCGGCGGTGCGCTCGGTGATGTGAAAGAAGCGCATGCCCACGGTCGCGGCCGGGCTGTCCATGGCGGCGTCGTCGCCAACCATCAGACAGCGCTCCGGCGCCACGCCCAGGCGCCCGGCGATCTCGAGGTAATAGTCACCGTGTGGTTTGGCCGCGTGCATGTCC
Organism: uncultured Gemmatimonadota bacterium; assembly: GCA_903893785.1. Taxonomy (GTDB): domain Bacteria; phylum Latescibacterota; class UBA2968; order UBA8231; family UBA8231; genus CAITNQ01. Next base: position 729 of record CAITNQ010000539.1, on the reverse strand, counting down.
TCGTAGGCCGTGATGAAGGCAAAGATCTCTGGGGTCAACCCGGCCCAGCGCACCCGCCGCCTCAAGGCCGCCATCGGGAACAGGGGGTTGGTGGCCACCACGGCCGGCCGGCCCAGTGCCAGAACCCGCTGCACCACCACATCAGCCCCGTCATGCGGCCGGGTCAGCGGTTGCAGCTGGTCATAACAGGTGGCGTAGTATGCCGCGGCACCGGCGCGGATGGCCGTCACCGGGCCGGGCAGCAGGGCGGCAAAGGCGCGCCAGAAGGCCGCCTCGTTCGTTTCCTGCCGATCGATGCGGTCGATCATGTGCTGCGTGGCGCCGAGCATGGCGTCGATCAGGCGCGCCGGGTCTGCCAGGTGGGCCATGCTGCTGGCCAGGGCCTGGAGGTAACGCGGCATGAAGGTCGACATGTCAATGTCGAGCAGGGTCCCATCCAGGTCGAACAGCACCGCCTCAATCATCCGCGCCCTGTCCTTGCGGGGGTGGCAGGTACCGTCGGCGCGCCGGCGGTACCTCGGTCGGGCCCGGCCGATCAGCTGCGGAGGATCTGCTCGATGCGCTCCAGTTCGCTGTCGTCGAAATTCAGCTTGGCGACGACTTTGACGTTCTCCTCGACCTGCTCCACCCGGCTGGCGCCGATCAGGGCCGAGGTGATGGCCGGCTGGCGCAACACCCAGGCCAGAGCCATCTGCGCCAGGGTCTGGCCGCGTTCCGCGGCCACGGCTG
>CAITNQ010000538.1 GCA_903893785.1 uncultured Gemmatimonadota bacterium | reverse complement strand
TCGTTGCCGCGTGCTCAAGCAACTACGCCCATGACTTCCGCTGCACCTGCAGTAAGTGGACGACCAGTTGCCCCGCCGCGGAGGTCAGTTCCTCGGTGGTCAACTCCGGGCGCACATGGGCATTCGCCGCACGCGATAGATGGTGCTCGGTCACCGGCTAATACACCCGCTCGGGCTGCCTTCGGCGATGTTGGTTCGGCATCCGATCATCGCCTCGTCTTGGCGGCGCGTGAACGTGAGCGCCGGGGTGGGCCACGACCGCTCGCATCTCCTATACCCCTGCCGTGCCGCGCGCTGGCGCGTGGCAGTGAGGGCCCTGGCCAGCGCGGCCTGACCCTCAGCTGACGCCAACCACGCCGCTGGGGCGGGCTGGGTTAGCAGCCAGGCACCCAACTCCGTCGCCGCCTCGCTTAGGCAACCGGCGCCCTGCAGCGTCGCCGCCGTGCAGATGCGGGTCGGCGCGGTCGAGTATGTGATGGGCGAGACCTGTCCGGGGGGATCGTGCAGCCTGGGACCGAACAGGCCCAACCGCTGCGGTTGCCGCGGGCCTACCTGCGTGGCGACATGGAGCAGGCAGTGGTGCGGTTCAATGACCTCCCCCACGGGGCCTGTCTGACCATGCTCAGCGGCCTGCTATCGCTGCCACACCCGCCGCCATCTCGGCCGGTGTAGCAGCCACCCGGTTGCGCTTCGCCCGCGAGCCAACCGGTGCGGTGAATGGGGCCTCCCTGACCACGCGCCCGGTGATTGAGGCCGTCGGTTCGGCTGGGGTGGTCGATACGGGTCACGCCCACCCGGTGCTGGCAGGCAGCGGGGTGGTCACCGGCGGGGGCACCCTGTCGCGGACGCTGCAGACCGTCCCGGTGACGGGCACCGCCACCTACAGCGACCTGCGCTATGACGTGGCTCATTCGGGCGACACGTTCCGCCGCACGGCGTCGTCCGGAGCGCTTGCGCCAACCACGTCGGCTCTGGTTGCCGGAGCCATAGCGGTCAGGAACACGGCCCCGGTGACGGATGCCGGGCCCGACCAGACCGTGGAGGTCGGGGGCAGTGCGGTATTGGTGCTCGGCGCCGCGCGCGACTACCGCCATCAGGCGGGTCATATCGGCGCTGAAGTCGGCTCCGCACCGCGTGATGGTCAGGCCGGTGTCGTCAACCGCGTCGTGGTGCAGGGCGGCCAGAATGGTCGCTGGCCCGTCGCCGCGCGCGCTCCCAAGCGGGGCACACGCAGTTGCTCCCAACCGCGCCTGCCTGCCCGGCGGCCCGGGTAACCTTCATTGGGATCCGCGCCGGTCAAGGTCCCCAAAAAAAGCGGTCACGGGCCTGAAAACAGCCCCGCAACCGCTTGTTGAACAACAACATCTGTGTTGGTGGGCCCAGTAGGACTTGAACCTACGACCAACGGATTATGAGTCCGCCCTGAGTCGTAATCCAAGTTATTGGGCGACAATGGGAAAGGGAGTCAAGGTGTTGTGTTACAGGGCCTTCTGACCGATATTTGACCAGCATGGATTGGCTCCGTTAGACTAGGTCCACACGTGTGCTGGTCAAGAATCGGTCAAACGAAACTTGGGGTACATCGCCCACGGGGGATGGCATGGCACGGGCAGCAAGCTATCAGGCGCGGGAGGTCGGCCGCACCCAGATTGAGCTGATCGGGAAGACGTGGCACGTCCGTTACACGGGCGACAACGGCGCCCGGGTGCGCCGTTCGCTGCGGGTCGGCAACCGCGCGGTTGCGGAGCGCAAGGCGCGTGAGATCAGCGACCTGCTGGAGCGCGGCGACACGCCGGCCGTCGCCAGCCAGCCGACGAGCCGCGGGTTGACGGTGGCCCAGTTGCTGCGGGAGTTCCGCGACGGTTACTCGCCTTGGGCAGCCAGCACGTGGCGCGGCAACGAGTCTCGTTTGCAGGCGATCGAAACCGCCTGGGGCGGGCTGCCGCTTGCCTCGCTGACCGCTCGCCAGATTGAGGTTTACCTCGCCAGGTTGCAGGACGCCGGCCGTACTGCCGCCACCGTCAACCGCCACTTGGCCGCCATCAAGACCCTGTTGCGGATGGCGGTGCGTTGGGGGTACCTGACATCGTCGCCGGCGGATCGGGTGACCATGCAACGTGAGCTCAAGCGGCCGCCGCGGGGGCTCCACGACGCCGAGCTGGCGCAGTTGCTGGCGGTGCTGCCTCAGCCCTACGGCGACGTGGTTGCCTTCTTGGCCGATACGGGAATGCGCTGCTCGGAGATGGAAGGGTTGACGTGGGCCGACGTGCGGCTGGCCGAGGGGTTCCTGCTATGCGGGCGTAAGAACTACGAAGTCCGCACCGTGCCCCTGACCGCCAGAGCCCGGGCCATCCTTCAGTCGCTGCCCGCGGGCTCAGACCCGGCAGCGCGGGTTTGGCCGCTGACCGCCAACGCACTCCGTTTGGTGCTGCGCAGATCCGGCCCCGCCGCTGGGCTTGGCCACGTTCACCCGCACATGCTGCGCCACACCTTCGCGACGCGTCTCTTGGACCACGGTGTGCCGCTCAACGACGTTCAAGCGTTGATGGGGCACAAGACGCCAATGATGACCCAGCGCTACGACCACGTCCACCCGGAGCGGCTGGAACGGGCCGTGCGGGCGTTGGCCGGGGAGTAGTCGGCCGGCGCGGTGCTGGCCCTGTGTTCAGGCATAGGGCGTTTTCGGGGGTTGGTCGGGCAGCGCGAGGGTTGACACAACCTAACGCCGACGCCGGGCATGGACCCAATCACCGTGGGTGACCTCGCGGTGACGGAACACCGCTGCCGCCAAACTGGCGCCCGGTGCACCCCGAAGTGAAGGCCAAGCTGTCGCCGTCCCATGAGATGGCGGCAGGGCTCGCGGCGAGCAACCCTCCGGGCGTGGCATGGCCCGCGCAGCGCAAGGTGCCGGACGGCTTCGTGCTGCCCGGCACCCCGAGAGACCGCCCTTCAGTGCCTCCGGACTTCGCGTGGCAACGAAATGACCACGCGCTTTCCCGGTTGCTGACGCTACTTGACCAAGACTATCCTCCGCACCGCCCGCCAATCACCCACCTTCAGTTCGCACAGGTAGACGCCGGCGGCAACTGCCGTCGCGATTCCGTCTCGTCCATCCCAGGAGGCCGCGTACCTACCCGCCGGCTGGGTGCCGCTGACCAGCGTGCGCACCCATTGGCCGGTAACGGAGAACACCCTCAGCTCCACCCGAGCCGTTACGGCCAGGGAGTAGGTGACGGTGGTCGCGGGGTTGAACGGGTTGGGGTAGATGGTCTCGAGTGCCGTTTGGCGCGGCAACGCGGTAGTTTTGGACAGTTCGACGCGACTGCCGGTGGACACCGGCGCCCGGCCGGTACCGGTGAGAGGATGGAGGGCGCCATCCACACTTAGCTGCCAACCGCCGTTGTCGATTCCTTCCCAGCGCACCTGGGTCACGCCGCCCTGGATGCGGACGGCATGCGGCTGGCTGTCTGCGGGCACCTGCCAGGCAGCCAAACCAGCGGCCAGCTCCACTCTCACATCGAACACGTCGGCCGGCGGCACCGGGGGGAGGGGCTCCACGTCTTGGGCGGCGACGCCGAGTTGCAGCGCCTGGCTGCCCTGGGGACCCTCCACCCACAGCACCGCCTCGGCGGCTGCGGGCGCGTAGGCCACTGGCCTCGCCGAGGTGGCCGGGGCAACGCGCCCGCTCAGGTCGAGCGCCGTGGGCGTGCTGAAGTACATCCAATAAGCCCGTCCGGGTTCGAGCCGGGTGGGGCGTCGGTAGCCGGCCGCGTAGCCGAACACCGAGACCAGAGTCGGGTAGGCCTGCCTCAAAGCCGCTACGTCGAGCGCCCGGTGGCCTGGGCCGACGAGGCTCCACTCGGCCGGTCGCACGTGGTTGAGGGCACTGGGGGGGTAGGCCTGCCCGGTGACGGCGAACCGGGTCGAGTCTGGCAGGCGCACCCAATACCCTTCGCCCGACGAGAAAGCCGCGTGCTCCTCGTAGCCGCCGTTCCAGGCAAATAGGGACTGCGCCCCCGGGAGGAGCGTAGCTACGGTGCTGTCCGACAGGGCGCAAGGAAGGGAGACCAGGTTCCAGCCTCGCCCAAACCCGGCCTGGTGGCTGACTGCGACGGTCGCTTCGTAGCGGACTTGCAGCATGGTGATGCCTGGGGCCGCCAAGGTAAGGCGGTCGCCAACGCGCATGTCCAGGTTCACCGCTGAACCCCCGGTTGCCTTGTCGACCAGGGTGAACCAACCATCGCCGGGCAGGGAGACGGAGTCCCAAGTGATCGACACCGGAACGGCGGCGGGTCCTGCTTGGATGGTGAGATCCCAGGTGGCGCCACTCGTCGCCGCACCGGCGCCCCGGTAGTCGGTATCCAATGCCACTGTCGTCAGGCTGGTCCAGCGGGCATCGAACGCGGAGTCCGGGGGGACCGGGGGCAGGGGCTCCTCGCCCAGGGCATTGTCGCGTCCGTCGGTTGCCGTCGGCGCCAACCCAAAGCGCAGCGTCACCGGCGGCTGCTGGCCTGAGGCAACCTCGAGACTCACCGTCCAGAGCGGTGGGGGCGGCGGAGCCACCGTCACCACGACCGTATCTGGTACGCTCAGGACCGTGCCGTCGCCGACCCGCAGGTCGATGACGTACGCCCCGGGGACCGTCGGCGCGATGAATGAAGGACGGGCTGCGGTGCTGTCGCTGAGGGCGATGCCCACCTGGGCCCGCCAGTGGTACCGTAGCGAGTCCCCATCCGCATCGCTGCTGCGCGTCCCGTCCAGGTTCACCGAGGAGTCGGCGAGCACGGTTTGGTCCGCCCCCGCATCGGCGCGTGGTACGGCATTGGGCTGGGTTGCCAACACATAGGCACCCAGACTCTCGGTGCCGGCCACGACCACGCGTGGTGTCGCCGCGGTGATGGCGACGCTGGCGATGCTGACCGCGGGCATGCCGGTGTGGGCGATCGACCAAGTAGCGCCGCCGTCGCTGCTCTCGTACACCCCATTGGCGTACAACCCGGCGACCAGCACCTCGGGTTCAGTGGGTGAGACACCCAATGCCCAGATGTTAGTGCTGGGCAGGCCAGTGTTAATCGCCGTCCAGGTGCTGCCGCCGTCGATGCTCTTGCGGGCGCCGCCATCGGTGGCGGCGTAGATCGTCTGGGGGGCCGATGGCGAGATCACGATGCCGCGGACAGAGAGCCCCGCCAACCCACCCGCCGACCAACTGCTGCCGCCGTTGCCTGTGACCAGGACGCCATTGGAGGTACCGGCATACACCCTTTGGGGATTGGTGGGCGAGACTGCCAACTAGTAGATGAAGGTGCCCGTGTACCCGGTGTTCGCCGCAGCCCAACTCAAGCCTCCGTTAGCGCTGCGGAAGACGCCGCTGCTGCCGGTCCCCGCGTAGACGACCTGTGGACTAGACGGGGCCACGGCGACGGCATACACGCCGGAAGACACTAGGCCCGCCGCCGACCAGTGCCTGCCGGCATCAACGGTGACGAACACGCCGGCCCAGGTGCCTGCATAGGCGGTGGCAGTATCGGTCGGCGAGCACGCCAACGACCACACATAGGTGCTCGATAGGCCGGTCGAAGCCGGCGCCCAGTTCGCACCCGCGTCGGTGCTGCGGTACACCCCGTGGCCGTAGGTGCCGGCGTATACGGTCGACGGCTCTGAGGGAGGTGATGCGATTGCTTGGACCGACAGGCTGCTAAGGCAGGCGTTCGCCCATCGGTTGCCACCATCGGTGGTCACGAACACCCCTTGGCCAGCCGAGCCAGCGTACAGCCGCGGCGGGTCGCCGGCTGCGGCTGCCAGGGCGCCCACACTCAGGCTGGTCAGCCCTGCGTTAACGGCCAACCAGGTCCTTCCACCATCGGTCGATTTGAGCACCCCAGAGCCAACTACGCCGGCGTAGACTGCAGCCGAATCCGTGGGCGAGACCCAGAGGGCCGTCACGCTCGCTTCTGCCATTCCGGCATTGGCCGCCACCCACGTGGCGCCGCCGTTGGTGGTTCGGTAGACGCCATTCGAGGATGTCCCCGCGTACATAGTTTTGGGGGCACCCGCGCATGCCGCAAGGCAGTTGACAACACCGTTCAGACCATTGCTCACCGCGGACCAATTGGCGCCGCCGTCCGAGCTGAAGAACACGCCCGCCCATTCGCTAGCGGCGAAAACGTGACGCGGGTCCGTCTCGGAGAGCAAGAGGGCCTGCCAGGGCCCACTATAGTAGTCCGTCGGCGGCGTTACGACGGCCCAGCTGAAACCTCCATCCGTGCTTCGGTAGACGCCACTGGAACCGGTCATGTACACAGTCTGGGCGTCGGAGGGGCACACGGCAAGCGCACGAGCGCTGTAACCGCTGACGCGCGCCCAAGTGGCGCCGCCGTCAACGGTCTTGTGGACCCCGTCATACTGCACTGCGGCGTAGACCGCCTGCCGATCGTCCGGGCTCACAGCCACGGCCGTCACCGTGTTCGAAATCAGGCCGGCCGGAGCCCAAGTCCTGCCGGCATCGGTGCTCCGCATGACGCCGTCGGTAGTGCCCACGTAAACCGTCGCGGAGTCTCCAGGTGCCACCGCGAGGGCACGTACATCCCCACTTCCTGGGCCGGTTGCCCGCCAAGCCAACGTAGCGGCGGCCCCCGACACAGGGACGACGCCAAGCAGAAGGACCAGCAGGGCAGTCAACCTGCGGTATGGTCGGGTCATCGCTTTCTATCTCCTCGTGGAAGAACGGTACGGACCGGTCGGCCACCAGCCTTCGGCACACCGCTGGTCACGCAGGGACGCCGGTTGATCTGCGCGTCGGGCCATGGTGCAGAACCATATGCCCACTTGGCCCGACCAGGCGGGAGTGGTGAGAGTCAGTGGACGACATCAGTGCTTGGTGCCTCCCAGCGCCCATCCGGCCGGGGCGGCTGGTCAAACTTGGCTGACGGGACGAGTGGGACGGCGGCGCCCGCTGGCCGGAGCATCCAAAACGCCGGCAGATGAACGGTTTCGCGCAGTGCCACGCAAGGACTTCGGTGGTACATCCGAAACGTAAGCGATGAACAGGCTCCCGCTGGCATCGACGGCGAGGCCGGATGGCGGCACCAGGCCCGCCGCTCGACGGACCGCCGTCACCCGAGGAACGTTGGCCGCCGGGACCGCCGATGGTCTGCCGCAGCCCTGTTGCAGGCCAAACCCGAAGCGCGGTGTACCGCCGGAGCCGGCGACTCAGACGTCGTCATCGGCGGCCGCCGCCACGCCCCAGGGCCCATTGAACGGGGCCAGCGTTGCTGGTCTCCCGCCACCAGAGTAGCCCGCCACCCCAGTCGCAACGAAGGTGGTGATCACCTGGGCCCTCGTTTGCGGTGACAAAATGGTAGGTACGAATAACAGATACGCTACGGAGGTACGTCGCATTCCTGCCCCCTTGTGCATGCTGGCCTCAGAGCCGTCGGGCACTCCGGAAGGCACTGTGGTGGCCGGCCCGCCGACGGCCGGATGGCAACTCGTTGGGGCTCGCATGGAGTGCTGCTTCTCCGCTCACAGGACGGCTGGGCCGTTCGCCGGCAATGGTTGACCGGATCCGCATGCGTCGGTCTGCCGGGCGGGTGGACGCATGGGCGAAGCCCGGAGTAAGTGCACGCATGGGCCAGAACCGGCCACGCCCGGTCACGGTGCGGGGTCTGCGCAGCCCCCCGTGGGTGGCCATCTTCGGTCCGGCTCAGGCCCAACCGGCTCGCGCGAAGTCCCGGCCTGGCCACGGGGACCGCGGCGAAACGCGTGACGCGCGCGCCAGTAGTCAAGGTGCCCCTGTCGCTGGCGGCCGTTCTTGTGTCTCGCGGGTGTGGTCGCCCGGGTCGTACCCGGGAAACAACGAGGCCGAGGATGAGTTGCCGTCACGCCGGGCGGTCTCCACTACCGCAAAATACGGCGGCGCTTCGCCGGCGACAAGCACATCGGTGAGCCGTCTGCGCATGGTGCATATATGCACCACTGGTGGTGCACTATCGCACCGAATCCGACCCGAGAGGCTGTCTCGTTGGTGCAGAACTGGACCAACCTTGGTGCAAAGATGCACCAAGCCACCCTCGTCCGAGCGAACCCTCGTCGCGCCGCAGGCGTCCACGGTCGCATCCCACCAGCGACTCCCTGGGTCGCGCGATGGTCTGTGGCCGGAAACCGTCGCGTATCTTTCACCCGTGGGAATGCCCGACTGCCTGGTTCGTGGTAGAGTCCGTTGGGATTGCAGTGGCCTTGGTTACCACGCCACCATATTCGCCCGACAGGTCGGCCCCTGCCGACGTTGCTGCCGTGGCACCAACCCGCGACAGGCGCCCTTGACACG
>CAITNQ010000537.1 GCA_903893785.1 uncultured Gemmatimonadota bacterium | reverse complement strand
TCGACCACATGCGCAGTTTCGCCCGTGGCCACGACGACGTGGGCGACCTCCCTCTGGCCCTGGACGAGGTGGTCGCCGGCGCCCTCAAGCTGATCGGTTCCAGCCTGCGGACCCAAGGTATCGAGGTGCGGGTGGAGATAGAGCCAGGCGTGACCTGCCGGGGGTGGTCCAACCGCCTGGAGCAGGTGCTGCTCAACCTGTTGGCCAATGCCCGCGACGCGCTGGCGGCGCGCCTGGTGCTGCAGCGGACCGGCGACCCGGCCATCGAGCCCGACTGGCGCCCCGGCGTGTGGATCAGCGCTCGCCGCAGTGGGGCCGACGGGCCCGCGCGGCTGTCAGTGGCCGACAACGCCGGCGGCATTCCGCCAGCGCTCCTGCCGCGCATTTTCGAGCCGTTCTACACCACTAAACCGGTGGGCCAAGGGACCGGCATCGGTTTGGCTGTCGTGCAGTCGATCGTGCAGCAGCATTGGGGCACGATCGAGGTCGACAACCGACCCGGTCAGGGGGTCACGTTCACCGCGGTCCTGCCCTCGGCGAGCAGCCGCCGGGCAGCACCCACGTTGCCGGTCGCCGCGGGCGGCGCCTGAGCCGCCGCCGCGCAGCGCCCCAGGCTTCCCTATTTGGGCGCGCTCCGGCGGCCGAAGGCCTGGGCGAAGATGAAGAAGTCGCTCAGGTTAACCTGACCGTCGCTGTTCAGGTCGTAGAATGGGTCGGTGCCGCCGAAGGCATCGGCGAACAGGAACAGATCGGCCAGATCGACGGCGCCGTCGCCGCTGAAGTCGCCCGGCAGATCGGTGGCGGCGGCGGTAATGGTCGCCCGCACGTCCACCTTCAGCGCTCGTTCGGCGCCGCCCAGCAGCTTCCAGCTCATGTCCTGCACGACCAACTGCGTGCGGCCGGCGAACCCGGGCAGGACCTCGAAGGCGGCGCTGCCGAGCAGGCCGTCGCCGGAGGCCTGGACCGTGTCGCCCAAGGTGGCTCCGCCGAAACGCACATAGGTCGGTTTTTCCTCTGTCATGGCCACCAGGCCCGCCAGCAGGTCCGAGGCCACGAAACTGTCGCTGACATAGCGCAGCTGCGTCGAGTCGTACTCAACGGTTACGCCCCAGCCGTCGATGGCGGGGGCACCGTTGGCGTGTAACTGGACGCGGTACTGCCGTCCGGCCACGGCCCCGGTAACCACCGCCTGGCCTTGGTCGCCCGCCGCGGTGTTGAAATCCAGCGCCAGCGGCGCCTGGGTGTTGGCGCTGCTGCGGATGGTGGCGGCTGCCTCGGGCGCCAGGCGGACCTGGCCGCCGGCCGTGCGGACGCGCAAGCCGGTGACCTCCAGCACGGATTGCCCGACGAAATCGGCCGGGGTGCGGAAGCGGAACTGACCGACCAAGCCGTCGCCCGAAGCGGCGGTGGCCGGGTCAGCGCCCACGCAGACACCGGTAAGGGTCACCGATCCGTCTGCGTAGCTGGCCCGCGTGGCGAACACCGGGGCGGCGCCCCCCGCGGCCAGCAAGGGGGCGCCCGGGCTGGCACTGACGAAGGAAAGGACGCTCGGGTCGTAGGCCACCGTGACCTCGGTGCCGGTCCAGACCCTGGCACCGGCGACGAACACCTGCAGCAGCACATTCCGGCGGCCGTCGACCCCGGTCAGCAGGTCCACGCCTTGATCGCCGGTGGCGTCGTCCAGGTCCGCCGTCACCACGACGCTGGACAGCTCCGGCGTCCCGCCGTCGCGCACGGCGCCCACCAGCCGCACGTCTGACAGGGGTGTGGTGGCCGGGAGGGTCAAGACGTCGTCGGCGTTGCCAACACCATCGCCGTTGGCATCGTACCAACCAACGGCCAGACGGTTGTCTGCCGTCATCCCTTCCAGGTACAGCCGGTACGTGCCCGCCTCGATCCCGGCCAGGGCGAACATCCCCGTATCGCTCAAGGGCGCCTCTGCCTGCAACTGGCCGGCGCTGTCCAGCAGCCATACGCTGCCCTCGACCAGGCGCAAGCCGGACACCTCGGCTGCGGACCCGGTCACCGTCGTTGCCCCGTCATCAGCCGCCCGCACGGTCACCGTGATTGCTGCCGTGCGACTATCGGTGCCGCCGCGGCCGTCGCTGACGGTGAACGTGAGGTCGAAGCGGCCCAGCTGGGTCGCCGTGGGGGTCCAGGTGAACGCGGTCTCATCGAGCACGGCGCCCTCGGGGGCGCCCTGAACGTCATAGGTGAGCGCGTCGCCGTCCGGGTCCGTGGCCGTCAGATTCAGGCGCAGCAATGACCCTGGCGCGCTCTTGACCGGCTGGATGGCGTCGAGGCGTGGCGGCCGGTTGGTCTTGCCGGTAGCGGCGAGCACGGTCAGGGTGACGCTGGCGCTGTCCGTGCCGCCGCGGCCATCACTGACCGTGAAGGTTACCGTGTGCGAGCCGGCCTGGTCCAAGCCGGGCGTCCAGGTGAAGGCCGTGCCGTTTAGGCTGGACCCGGCGG
>CAITNQ010000536.1 GCA_903893785.1 uncultured Gemmatimonadota bacterium | reverse complement strand
CTCAGGTAGATCTCGATGCCGTCTTCCGTGTTCCACGCCCGGCCGGCGGGCGAGTCCAGCACGGCCGACTCGTCGCGCACGTCGACGGCCAGGTAGAGGAGTTGCGCGCGCCGGTCGCAGCCGACCCGGAACGATGCCTGCAGGTCCGCATTGTCGGCGGGCCAACTGCCGTACTCGGTCAACGCGATGGGGTACTCGGTCAACCCGCGCGGCCAGTCCGACAGGTCGCCGTCTACCGTGATCCCCTCAACCGGTGTAGCCAGCGCTACGGCCCCGTTGTGGGACGCCGCCGGGCCCGCGGTCAGGGCCACACCGAGCAGACTCAGCGCCACCCATCGCCAGCGCCGGCCTGCCCGGGCGGCGCTGTGGACGGGCCGCCGGTTCGATGCTGCCTTGCAGTCACGGGCTGGATTCTTCGACATGGGCTCGGCCTCCCCGTTGGCAGGACACGGCGCTCGCGTCCGCCAACAATAGGCTCAGCGGAACCATGCCTCAACAGGCTGTAGTCTGCCGTGCCGCCGACCCGCAGCCCCGCGGGTGTACCGTCCGGTGCGTGGCCGGGGCCAGGGCCAGCGCGTACAGCAGGCTGGCGGTCTGGTTGCTGGCCAAAAGGTCGCGGCCGTCGGCGCTGAAACACAACCCGCCGGGGAAACCGACGCAGGAGGGGACCGCGCGGGCCACGGGTATCCGCTGCACGTGACCGGAGCGGCCGCGGACGATCGTCAGATCGCCGCTGCAGTGGCCCACACAGAGTGCGTCGGCCAACGCATGGTATGCCAACCCCCGCGGTTGGGTGCCCAACCGCACCGCCTGGTCAATCTGGCCACTGGCCACATCCCCCAACAGCACCTCGCGGGCCGGATACGGCGAAATGGCAAAGCGCTGGCCGTGATCGAGCAGCGCCAGATCAACCGCGGCGGCTACGCCGAGGGGGCGGTGGACCACCAGGTCGGTGCCCGCGAACAGCGCCAAGTGCGACCGATGAACCACGGCCGCCCGGTCGGCAGCCGGGTCATGCCGGGCCACCGCGTGGCCCACGGGAGACGGGCGTTGGTCACCCAACGGGTAGACCACCCGCGGCCTGCCGGAGGCCCCGTCCAGAATGGCCACTCCGGAGACGCGACCGGCCTGGGCCGCGTCGGCGAACAGGGCCACGTACACCAACTGACGATGGGGGTCAACAGCCACGCTGACCGGATTGCCCTCCAGTGCCTGCTCCGCCACGACGGACAGCGAGTCGGCGTCGAGCACCGACAGGCATCGCTCGCTGTAGTGGGTCACATAGACGCGGCGGCCGACCGGGTCAATAGCCGCCTGCTGCGGCCGGCGCCGGAGGGGGACCCCGCCGACCGCGGCCAGCGTGACCCCATGCAGTGCCGTCAGCCGTCCCTGAGCTGATCCCACCCGCTCGCTGACGACCAGCACTCGCCCCGTCGCCGGGTCGGTTAGTACGGCGGCCGGATGGGCACCCACACCGACGGTCGCGCGCACTCGGAGAACGGCGTCGTCGCTGCGGTCGCCCACGACGTGCCCGAGCCCGGCGGCCGTGTACGGCGTGCCGCCGATATCGTCCGCCAGCGTCGCCGCCCGGCCACCCAACCGGCGGCCCAGGGCAGTGCGGGCATCGTGGATGCGCTTCTTGGCGGTCGACTCGCCCACCCCCAGCAGCGCGGCAATCTCGGTCACGCCATAGTCGGCCAGGAACAGCCTCGCCGTGGCCTGCTGGGCCGCCGGCAGACCCTCGACGGCGCTCTGCACCTGCTGACGGGCCAGCCAACTCCTCGTCGCCTCCCAGGAACTGGTTTGGTTATACGCCGGCGTCAGATCCTCCTGGCGGCGTGCCTGGCGCTGCCGGGCTTCGCGCCGGCGCAGGGCTCGGCACTGGTTGGCCACCAACCACGCGAAGACACGCTCCACGGCGGCCGGGCGCCGCAGCCGACGGATGTTCGTGGTCAGCGCCAGCAGCGCCTCCTGGACCGCGTCCTCGACCAGATCGGGTTCGCTCAGGCGGTTGCGGGCCAGGCTCAGGGCGATGGGGCGCAGCCACGCCAGCAGCGCGTCCAACGCAACCGGGTCACCGGTGCAGGCCTGTTCCACCAGTGCAACGTCGACCAACTGCGTCTCCTTGGCCGGTGCGAACCGCCGGCCCACACGCCCCGGCCCCCAAGGTCCGGAGAGGTAGCACCAGCCGTCCCGGGCCGGCCAAGGGGCCAACCCGGGGGCTCCGTAGGTGCCTACCGCAGCAGCAGCAGTTTGCGGGTCAGCACCTCAGACCCCAGCTCCAACCGGTAGAGGTAGACCCCGCTGGCCACGGGGTGGCCGGACAGGTCCTGACCGTTCCAGGCCACCTCGAAGCGGCCTGCCGCATGGTGTCCGTTGGCCAGATCGGCCACCCGCTGCCCGGTCAAGGTGAACACGCTCAGGCGCACCTGGGCGGGCGTCGGCACCGCGAAGGGGATGAGGGTGGCGCCGTTGAACGGGTTGGGGTAGTTGGGGGCCAACGCCAGGGCCAGAGCCGTCGACGCCAGCCGGCGCACGTGCACCTGCGTACCCGTGACCAACGGCAGGCGGCCCTGACCCGTCAACGTGACGGCCTGATCACCCACCTGCAGCTGCCACTGACCGGCGGCCGTCGCCGGGACCTGCCAACTCACGTGGGTGGCCGGCCCTTGGACGCGCACGGCAAAGGGACCGGCACCGGCCGAGGCGGGCACGCCGAAGACCATGCGGTCTCCCAGATCGACGCGGGCATCCAGCGCCTCCGCCGGCGGCACCGGGGGCGCCGGCGTCAGCACCTCGTCGCCCGTCCCCAGCGGCAGCAGTTGGCTGCCCTCACGGCTCTCGATGCGCAGCAGCGCGCCCTGGCCGTCGTCGGCGCTGAGCACGGGTTTCCCGGCCCACGGCGCCACGCTGCCGTTCAGGTCCACCGTTCCAGGGGCCGACAGGTAGATCCAGTACCCGTGGCCCGGCTGCAGGTTGGGGGGCTGGTAGTACCCGCCGGTCGCGGCGTACCCGTAGACCGACACGATATCCGGGTAGGTGCTCTTGAGACCCGCCACGTCCAGCGTTTGGGCTCCCGGCCCTACCAGGGACCAGCCCCGCGGCAGCGCCATCGACAGCGACGTCGGCGGCTCGCCGTCGACCCGTACCCGCTGTCCTTCCCGCAGCTTGAGCCAATACCCCCTACCCAGTTCCAATACCGAGGCGTCGACGTAACCGGTGCCCGAGGTGAAGCCGAAGAGCGACTGCGGATTGCTGGTATAGGCGAGCAGGCTGCTGTCGGCCACCGTCAAGGGCCGCGAGACCAGGCTCCAACCCGCCGGCAGCAGGCGCTCGATGGCCTGGCCGTGGAACACCTGGAGTTGAGTTGTCTCCCACACCTGGCAACTGGCCTGGGCTCGCATGTCCACGTCGATCAGGGTCTGGTACGGGTTGGTGTCCTGCAGGCGGATGGCGCCCGTTCCCGGCAACCGGCTGGGTTCCCACGCCAAGGTGACGGGGTAGCCGCCGTCGCCTGCCTGGACGTGCAGACACCACGTCTGCACGCGCGCACTTAGCGAGCGCAGATCGAGCGCCACACCCTCGCCAAGGGGCGTGATCCAGCGGGCATCGAACGCCTCGGTTACCGGCAGCGGTGGCAGGGCCTCCTCGTCCAGGACGGCGTCGACGTCGTCCGTGGCTCCCTGAGCCTGGCCGAACTGCAGCACGGTCCAGGCACCCCCCCCATTGGCCACGCGGAGCTGGGTGGACCAGGCTTCGTCCCGCGCCGTAACGCGGATGACCACAGCCTGCTGGTCGGTACCGCCGTGCCCGTCGCTGACCGTCACCACCAGGGTATCGGTGCCGACATCGGCCAGCGTGGGGCGCCAGCCAAAGCAGCCGTTGGCAAGGCGGGCGCCGGCGGGCATCGGCGATACAGAGAAAGACAGCGTGTCGCCCTCTTCGTCGGCGGCCGCCAGCGTGAGCGTCAGGCTGTCGCCGGCAGCCACCGCGCGGTCTGTCAACGTCGCCAGCACCGGCGGCCGGTTCCAGGGCACGGCCAGGTGGATCCGGCGGACGCGAGGTCCGCCAAATTCGGACACATACACATCGCCGTACGCATCGACGGCCACCCACCGGGGCGCGCTCAGGGCCACGCGGGTGGCGGGTCCCCAATCGCCGTTCCCGCTGCCGCCACCGGCAACCGTGGTGATGCGCCCGGTGCGCAGGTCAACTGCCCGCACTCGGGCGTTACCCTCGTCGGCGATGTAGAGATGTCCATGCCCTACCGCCACCCCGGCCGGGGCCTGCAGACGGGCCAGCGTGGCCGGGCCGCCGTCACCCGAGAAGCCCGCCAGGCCATTGCCGGCCACGGTGGTGATCACGCCGGTGAAGCGGTCGATGCGGCGCACTCGCTGGTTGCCGGTGTCACCCACGTACAGGTTGCCCGCCGAGTCCGCGGCCACGCCCGTGGGCCAGAGCAGATTGGCCGCTGCCGCGTTTCCCCCGTCGCCCAGGACGATGCCCCCGCCGGCAATCGTTTCTATCCGGCCTGTAGCCAAAGTCACGCGCCGCACCCGGTGGTTGCCGGCATCAACGACCACCACGTTCCCGTCAGGATCCACGGCGATGCCGCGCGGGTCGTTCAACTTCGCCTCGGTGGCGGGGCCGCCGTCGCCGACATAGCCCGGGCCCTCTGCCGCCCCGGCCACGCGGGTGCTGTAGAGCTCGCCCGGCGTGATGCAAAGGACGCGGTGGCGACGGTCGGTGTAGAAGACGCTGCCATCTCTGCCGACGGCCACACCGACAGGCAACTGCGCGTAGTCGCCGGCCACCCCCTCCCACGTGAGCACGCGCATGGTCTCGTCCACCGGGTCGACACGGTATACGTTCCCGGTCCCGTACCACACCAGGTAATTGCCGTCGTACCCGCCGAGCAGGCTGCCGTCGGGAGCGAACGCAATGCCGGTGGGATGAAGGAGCCCGGTCTGGGTGGCCAGGTGATTGTCCACCGGATGGGTCCACTCGCCGTTACCCACAGCCGGGGAGATGGCCCCGTACCACCATGCCGGGTTGAGCACGCAGGCCAGCCGCAGGTCAGCAAGCACAAACACGTCGCGATCGGCCGCGGTGGGACCGAGCGAGGCTCTGATGAGCCGGGCTCGGCCTCCCGAGGTACCCCCCGCGGTCAACTCGGGATAGGCCGCCGATCGGACCAAGGTGAACGTCCCCAGTTCGCCGGCTCCCGACACCGTGGCGCCGCTGCGCAGCGAGGCTGCGCCGACCACCTGCCCGGTGGGGCCGCGCAGCGACACCGGGGCGCTGCTGTCGAAGGCGGGCCCCGGGGCGAACTGCGTGGCTTCTAGTACGAAGGCGTCGGCAGGCTCCAGGTGCATGACCACCTCGAACTGGGTTACGTCGACCAGGCCCACAGCCGACACCGTCACCCGCACGGTGTCGCCGGCACCGATACCCGCCTCCAGCGTCGGCGGGCTGACGGCGAAGGTGGCGCCGGCGTTGGTGCCGGCGGCAGCCGTCTGCGGCAATGACAGGAGGGCGGTCAAGCCCCACAGGCAGGCCAACCACCAGATCGGGCGCAGGCACCTGCGGCTCGGGGTCTTCTGGGCTATCGGCCGGCAACGCATGTTCCGCTCCATGGGTAGGTGAAGGGCACGGTGGCCCGGCGTCTGGCGATCGGCAAGACCACGCTCGGCGCGATCCCGGTCCGCGTGCTGCCGGCGCTTGTGGGGTGCCTGACCGCGGCACCGGCCGCCAACGCCGCCCCGACGAAGAGGGCCGACCGCGCCGACAGAAAGCCTGGGTTGAGTGGATATCGAATCCGCCTCGGCATAACCTTGGGTAATATACGTCGTGACACGTCGAGTGTACGACGCCTGCCGCGCAGACGCAGGCGGACGAGGTGGCGTCGGCCGCCGATCAGGCCCGCGCCCCTGCCAGTCGGCACCGGCCGGGCTTGACAGCCGCCACGCGGTGCCTAGACCAATGGCCAAGGCGCGCCGCGGACCCGGCCAGGGACGCCCCGATGGGGGGCAGTCGGCAGTCGGGCAGCCTGGCCGCAACGGGAAAGTGACCCACGTCCCACCACCGAGGAGCCATGGAACCCATACAGGAAGCATCCAGCCAGGCCCGCGAAACCGGGCGCGTCGAGGCCTTCAGCGATGGGGTGTTCGCCATTGCCATCACCCTTTTGGTCCTCGAGCTGAAGGTTCCCCACGCGGGCGAGGGCGCTGAGCGCGGTGCTCTGGCGGGGCAGCTGCTGCACCTGTGGCCTTCGTTCGCCGCGTTCCTGACCAGCTTCGTGGCCATCCTCATCATG
>CAITNQ010000535.1 GCA_903893785.1 uncultured Gemmatimonadota bacterium | reverse complement strand
GACCGATGGGTCCAGGTGCTCTCCGCGAGGTTGCGGGCCCAACCGCCCGCAACGCCGGCTCGGGGCGCCGGCCGCCCTGCGGCGAACCGCGCCTGGCCCAGGCGACCGATGGGTCCAGGTGCTCTCCCCACGGTGTCGGGCCCAACCGGCCCGGCACGCCGGCGGCCGCGAACAGGGGCCCATGGAGGTGGCGGATGTGATCACCTGGTTGCTGGCAGGGGGCTGCCTGCTGGGGAGCGCCCGCGCGGGGACGCCGGCGGCCGCGAACAGGGGCCCATGGAGGCGGCGGACGTGATTATCTGGTTGCTGACAGGGCTGTGCCTGTTGGGGAGCGTCCGCGCGGTGACGGCGGCAGGCAAAGGAGATTCGGCGATGGTACTGGGCGTCTATGGTCACCCCGGACCGCTGTGGGAGCAGGGGCTGCGGTTGGACGAATGCGGCGTGAACGCGGTCTTTGTCCACGCCGGCGCGGTTGACAGCGCTCTGCTCGCCCGGGCCCGGGCCGAGGGCTGCCGGGTGTACGCCGAGTTCGCGACGCTCAACGGCGATTACGGCGACTACGTGCAGCGCCACCCCGAGGCGCACCCCATCGACGCCAGCGGCGCGCCGGTGGCCCGCGCCACCTGGTTCATGGGTGCCTGCCCCACCGACCCTGGCTTTCGGAACTGGCGAATGGAGGAATTGGAGCGGTTGCTGCGGCAGCACGACCTGGACGGGGTCTGGATGGATTACCTGCATTGGCACGCCCAGTTCGAGGATGCGTACCCGCAGTTCCACAAGACGTGCTTCAACGCCTCCTGCGTCGATGCCTTCCAGCAGTGGGCTGGGGTGTCGGTCCCGGAAGCGGACGCCGCGGCGCGGGCCAACTGGATTCTGGCGCACGCGCCCCGGCAATGGGAAGACTGGCGGGTGGCGGTGCTGGTCGACTGGGCTCGCCAGGTGCGGGCCATGGTCCAGCGGCTCCGCCCCGGGGCCCTGGTGGGCAACTTCCACTGCGCCTGGCGCGACGAGGACCTGTGGGGGGCTCGCCGTCGCTGCCTGGGTCTGGACCTGGAAGCCCTGCGGCCCTATGTCGACGTGTTCTCGCCCATGCCGTACCACGGGCGCTCTGGCATGCCGGTGGATTACGTGGAGGAGTATGTCCGTTACCTGGGCGAACGCCTGGACATCCGCACCGAGCCCGGCCAGTACCCGCGCCTGTGGCCCATTGTGCAGGCCCATGACGACCCGCCGGTGTCGGCCGACGAATTGGCGGCTGTGCTGCGCGGCGGGCTGGCGGGGCGCAGCACCGGTGTGATGATGTTCACCGCCGCCAGTGTGGCTCAGGACCCGGCCAAGCTGGCCGCGATGAGGGCGGTGTACCGCCAGGCAGCCGTAGGCGGCGCCGCCCCCAGGACCCCCTGAGAGCATCCGGGTCCATCCGGCCGGTGGTGCCCTAGTGGGAGCGGGGGTCGGCCGCGCCTTTCCAGGTACTCAGCCACCATCGCGAGCCGGGTTCATGGGCCCCGCACGCCCCACGCCAACGGCCGCCGCTGCGCGTTCGTAGCTGAAGCGGCTGACCAGGGTGGTCAGGGTCTGCACCTGCTGATCAAGCTGTTGGGCGGCCGCAGCCGAATCAGAGGCGCTGGTAGCGTTGGCTTGGGTTACCTCGGCGATCTGCGCCACCGAACGCGAGACCGCGTCCAGGCCGCTGGCCTCCTCCTCGCTCTTGCGGGCTATCTCCTCGGTCAGACTGCGGATGGCCCGGACCCCGGTGACGGCCCCGTCCAGCTGCACGGCGATGCCCTGGGATACCCCGGCGCCCTCCTCGGCCACCTGCACCGACGACTGCACCAGTACGCCGGTCTCTTTGGCCGCCTCTGCCGAACGGCGCGCCAGGTCGCGGATGCCCTCTGTCAGGGTTTCGAAATCAGACCCCGAGCCGTCGACGTGGGCGGCTTCGATGGCCGCGTTGACTCCCAGCATGCGCGAGAGCATGACGACGTTGGCCAGGTTGCCGATGTGGCTGGCCAGTTCCTGTGGCAGGCGGGTGGCGGCATCGCTCTCCGGATGGGCCGTGGCCGCGTCGAGTTTGTCGGCGAAACCGTTCAGCTGCGCCACGGCCTCCTCGCAACGCCGCGACACGGTCCTGATCTCGGCGGCTACCGCGCCGAAACCACCGGCTGATGAGCGTACCTTGCCCGCCTTCTCGGCCGCGCTGGCCGACAGGGCCCCGGTCTCGGCGGCAATGGCGTCGATCTGCTGGATGATTGTGGTAGTGTTGCCGGCCGACGAGCGGATCTGGTCCATGGCCGCCAGCAGCTTGTCCATGGCGGTCTTGGCCGTGTCCACCGCCGCCACCGACTCCTGGGCCCGGCTTTGAGCTTCGCGCGTGTGGCCGACGCTCTGCTGCGAGTTCACCGCGATCTGCGCCAGGTGGCCGGCCGTGGCGGTCAGCTGCTGCTGCTGCTCGTCGGCCCCCCGCGCCACGATCTCGCTGCTGTGGCGAATGCTCTCTCCCGCCTGGGCCACCAGGTCCACGGCCCCGGCCACCTGGTCGATCGCCTTCTCCAGCGAACCCGCCGTGGAGTTGATGGCCCGTTGAATCACCGCGTGATCGCCGCGGTAGCGACCGTGCATGCGCGCCGTCAGGTCGTAGTCGGCCAGCCGGCCCAGCACCCCGCTGGCGTCCTCGACCGGACCGATAACCGCATCCAAGGCGCCATTGAGGCCACGCAGTAGATCGCTCCACACACCTTCGTAGTCCCAGTCGTTGCCGCGCGTCCGCAAGCGGCCGGAATGGATGGCATCGATCAGGTTCTGGGTCTCGTTGTGGATGCCGTACAGGATGGCCAGGAACGTGTTGAGGTTGCGCTTGATATCGGCGAACTCGCCGTTGTAATCGTCAATGACAAAGGGCGGTAGTCGGCCGTGGGCGATCTCGGCGATGGCTCCCCCGGCGACGCGGAGCGGTGTTACCAGCGAATCCAGCATGCGATTGACCAGGGTCATGACCTGGCCGTCGGCTTCCGTGAACCGGCTCGGATCGGCCCGTTCATCGAGGCGCCCGCTGAGCATGGCCTCGGCCAGGGTCTGGATCCCTTCCTGCAGGCTCAAGGCGTTGTCAGTGCGCTTGTCCCGGCCCATGTTCGCTCCTCGGTGGGTCTGCGTCAAGCTGGCGCCGCACCTCGGCAATGGCGCCGTCAATCGCCTGGCACACCTCAGGTGACATCCACTCCCGCGTCCGGTCGAAGCAGCGACCCTCGACGCCGACGAACCTGATGTCTGCCGGCAGGCGTTCCGGGTACAGCACCCGGCCGATCTGCACCGTCTCCCGCAGCCCTACCGCGTGGGCCGAGAGCACGGCTCCGGCTGGCAACGGCGGCAGCTCGTTCCACGCCAGGGAGTGCACTGTGCCCACCGGGGCCCCCAACATGACCGCGTCTACCAGAATGAGCCGCTGCTCCGTGCCCGTCAGCCGGTCCAGCAGCCACAGCCCGCCAACCGCGGCGTATTCGACCTGGGTGTCGGGTGGCAGCGGTTGACGGCGAAGGCGTTCGTAGATCTCATAGCCCACCGCGTCGTCGGCGACCAGTTCATTGCCCAGGCAGACGATCAGCCGTGTGGCCGGCCGCGAAGCTACTGGGTCTTCAGCCGGGTCAGGCACGATGGGTCGCCCGCAGCCGTTTCCGACTTCACCGGCCGGCTGATCAACTCGTTGACGATGCCGTCGAAGTAGGCATGGAACAGCCGGCACATGGCGCCCCCGATCGGCAGCCCCCGCTGGAGACAGGCCTGCCGTAGAACGCACTTGTCAAAGGTCAACTCCGTGCCCTCAGCGCCGGGGCTGTGGCTGAAGCCGAAGCCGGCGGCTAGCCGCTGGCGGAGCAGTTCCAGTACCTCCTCGAGGGAGGGATGATCAAGGTGGACGGGCAGCTTGCGGGCCATGGCTCGGCCTGCCAGGCGACCCACCGGGGCGGTGGCCCCGCCCATGGTGGCGTCAATGGTGGCCGAGAAGGCGTCCAGCAGGAAGGCCACCTCGGTGAACGCCTGGTGGTGATCCTCAAGGGTCGGTCCGTCGCCGACGGTGATGCTCATAGGAACCTGCTCATGCGGGAACCGAAAGCCAGATCCCGGTAGAAGTTCTTCACCGTGTGGTAGTCGGCATGGCTGATGGCACCCGACGGGCACAGGTAGCTGCAGGTCAGGCAGGCAATGCAGTCCTGGGGCGTCTGGACCACGCACAACCGCTTGTCATCGTCAAAGCTCAGGACCTTGGTCGGGCACACATCGACGCACATTTGGCACCCGCGGCAGGCCTGCTCGTGGATGGTGATGCTGATCATACCGCCGACCTCCGCACGACGCGCAGCGTCGAAGCCCCGTGACGCAGGTGCACCTCCAGGGGCATGGCGCCGAGCGCATGGGTTGCACAGGACAGGCAGGGATCGAAGCAGCGGATGGCGAACTCCACGCCGTTGAGCAGCACCTCGTCGTCGCTTTTGTCCACCACGCACCCGGCCGCGGCCAGGGAAATCATCTGGTTGATCAGGGCGTAGTTCTGTTGCGTGGCGACGATCAGATTGGCGGCGCTGATGCGCCCGGCCTCGTCGATCTCGTAGTCGTGAATGAGCGTCCCCCGCGGTGCCTCGACATGGCCGACGCCTCGGTTGCCCAGGTAGTTGGCCGGGGCTCGGGACTCGCCGTGCAGGCCGGGATCCTGGAGGATCTGCCCGGCACGCTCCGCCGCGTACAGCAGCTCGATGACCCGGGCATAGGTCTGCAGCACCAGGGCGTGGGATGGGTTGCCGGCGAGGGCGCGGAAACTGGCCAGCTCCTGGTCGGCCAGTGGCGTGCCGTAGCTGCTCGCCACCGTGAGGCGGGCCAGCGGCCCGACGCGGTAGTCGTGCACCTGGCCGTCATGTCGAAAGCCCACCGGCTTCATGTACGAATACTCTAGGGCGCTCTCGGTCAGGTACTGGTCGTATTCAGGCGTGGCGAACTGCGCCTGCGTTTCGCCTTGGGCGTCGACGGCCCGGAGTTGGCCCTCAAGCAGACTCAGGGTGTCGCCCTGCACCGTACCCAGGCTCCAGGCCGGCACTACCCAGTCGCTCAGGAACAGCGGGTACTGCTCAAGTCTCCGCAGGAGGAAGTCCTTGGCCACCGGCACCAGTTGCCGGACCAGGACCTGAATCTCGTCGGCCCAGGACGCCAGCAGCCGGGCCTTCTCCGCGTCCAGGCGGAAGGTGATCCCGCCGGCGACCGAGGTGATGGGGTGCGTACCGCGGCCGCCGATCATCTCGCCGATCTTCTGGCCCAGCGAGCGGCAGCGCAGCGCCATTTTCGCCAGTTCGGGGTTGGCCTGCACAATGCCCACCACATTGCGGGCCGCCGGGTCCGCGTCCGGGCCCAGGATCAGGTCCGGTCCCTGCAGGACGAACAGCGACAGGCTGTGGGAGTGGACCAGATGCCCCATGTAGAGCAGTTCGCGCAGCAGGCGGGCGGCGGGCGGGGGCTCGACCCGGGCCGCGTTATCCAGGGCATTGGTTGCCGCCAGGTGGTGGGCTGCCGGGCACACGCCGCAGATGCGGGCTGTGACCAGCGGCATGCGGTCGGCCTCCATGCCGATGAGGATCCGCTCGAAACCCCGCAACTCGTTGACCACCAGCCCGGCGGATTCCAGTTGACCGGCATCGTCCACCTGAATGAAGACCCGGGCGTGCCCTTCGATACGGGTGACGGGGTCAATGGTGATCGTCTTACGCATTCTCCGCCTCCGCATCTGAGTCCGCCAGCCACTGCCGGATCAGGAAAGTCGGCTTCTCGCCCACCATGCTGGTGGCCATGGTGTACGCGTAGTGGGTCTTGGCCCCGAACTCCACCCTTCTGACGATCTCCTCCCTGGGGATCTGCGTCAGACGGGACATCCGCTCGGCCAGTTCAGTTCGCAGGTCGCGGTTGGGTTCGGTGAGTATCTGCATGGTCGCGCCTGCACAGCCGGTGCAGGGCACGCCGTTACGCGGGCAGGGCGCCAGGCAGCGATCCAGCGTGACCGACCCGAGGCACAGATACCCCTGGCTCAGGAAACAGCGATCCGGATCGGCAACGCCCTGGGAGTAAGGACGGACCTCGGTTACCTCGCTCTTGGTCATCTGGCGCAGGCACCGCGCGCACACCGATTCCTTGGTGGCTTTGGGGGGACGGCCCTCCACCAGGGTGAGCAGGGCTTCGAGGATGAAGGTCGGGTGCGGCGGGCAACCTGGCAGGTAGAGATCGACGTCGATGACGCTGTCCAACGGCGATACCGTGGCCTCCAGGGGCGATACCTCCCGGTCGGGGACCCGATCGCCGGCCGTGGTCTTGTTGTGGCGGTACACGGCGTCGAACAGCTCCTGCGGGGTGTGAAGCACACCCGCCCCGGCAATGCCGCCGTACACCGCGCAGGTTCCCCAGGCCACGATCACGTCGCAGCTCTGCCGCATGGCCTGCGCCGCGTGCCGGTCGTGCTCGGTGCGGATCGCCCCGGAGACCAGGCCGACCTTGGCGCGCGGATAGTCCTTGATGTCGGTGAGCACCGGGCACCGGCCCAGCTGCACGGCATCGAGCACGGTGAGGATCTTCTCGTGCAGATCGACAATGGCCACGTGGCACCCGGCGCAGTCGCTGAGCCACTCGATGTTGATGGTGACCGGACCGGCGGCCTCCGCCTCCGAGGCCGGCGCGCTCTCCGAGCTTCCCTGCGGGGGTGACGATGTCATGTGGGCACCTGCCGCCGAATGGTCAGTTGCTTGAAACAGGCATTCTCACCGGCATGGAGGATTTCCAGATTGGATTCTGAGCCCATGATGCACTGCAGGGCGCCGGCAAAGACCCCGTACATGAGGTTGCACAGCGAGCCCTTCTGGTGGTGCCCGAAGCAGAAGAGCGTCTGGCGGATCATGCAGTCGCGGAACACCAGTTGGATGTGCTCGCCGTCCGGCCCGCGCTGGACCATGCTCTCCCGGTCGTGCGTCTGGAACGGCTCGAAGCGCCAGAGGCAACCGTTGTCCCAGAGCAACTGCTGCAGCGCCGTCAGTGCCTCGTTCAGGTCAGTGGTCTTGGGCACCCCGACGGAGAGCCGCATGCCCAACCGTTGCCCAGCCAGATAGGAGATGCTGTTCGCCGACTCGCCGATGGCCTGCTCGATGCCGCCGGCCACGGCGCCCAGGAAGACCATGGCCGCCTGCAACTCGGCCCGGCTATTCGCTATTTCTGTCACAATCACCCCCTGGCCGTTCGCCCGGACCCCTATCGCCACCGGCGAGGGCGCGTGGGACGGCCGTCCATGCACCCGGTGTCGGCTCGCCGGATTTGCCCTAAGTTTCACAGTGCGTGCGTATTACGCGTAATTATCCCATTGCGGACCATAGCGACGCGGGGGGCACTCGGCCTTAGGGTCAGGAAGAGCCCCGGAGCCGCCACCCGCTGCCCGGCCTCAAAACAGGGGTTGGACAATATACACCTCGGCTAGCGAATATACATCCCGCCAGGCGCGAAAATGTCGCCGCCGCACGCGTACCTGCGGGCCTGCAGAAAGTGGGCGCCGGTAGCCGGCAACGAGGGCAGTTCGGTCGCCGGGCGGCTGCCGGGAACAGCGGCGCTCGCCCGGGTTGCCGAGGCTCCGATGCAAGAGCGTGGGCCTGTCTGGCTGCGGGGCTGCCCTTGCCTACCCGGGCCGGCCCGAATACGCTAGTGGGCACCTGGTCAGCATCTGTCGAAGACCCGCGGCGGGTCGTCACCGACGTGGCTGCGCCCGGTTCCGGGGCCGATGGTCATGGAGGCGGCCGCGCCCCGATCTGGGGCCGGTGGTTACGGACGCGATTGCGCCCCGTTTTGGGGTGGGCCGTCACCGACGCGACTGCGCCTTGTTCCGGGCCGGCTCACCGGGCCCCCTTCCGGGGCAACCCGATCAAGATGGCCCCCTGGGGTCCAGCCGACGCCAAACGCCGTTCGTTTTCACGGGAATGCCCCCATGCCCGGTGCCGCAGTTCGTCTCACCCTGGACCTCCTGGGCGTGCTCCAGGGTGTCGGGTTCCGCCCCACAGTGGCGCGGATCGCGGCCCGGGACGGGGTCTCGGGGTGGGTGCAGAACCGTTCCGGCACGGTGCGCCTGGTCCTCGAAGGGGCTGCCGACCAGGTGGAGTATTTCGTCGCCAACCTGCCGGCGCGGCTGCCGCCGCGGGCCCGGCTCGAGTCAGTCGTCGAGGTCGCCCGGGAAGCGGTGCAACCGGGGCAGGTGGCGACGGGCTTCGCCATCGTGCCGAGCGCCGCGTCCGGCCCGACGCGGGTTTCCATTCCGGCCGACCTGGCCCCTTGCCCGGACTGCGCCCGCGACGTGCTCGACCCGGGTTCGCGCTTCTTCGGCTACCCCTTTACGACCTGTACCAACTGCGGGCCGCGCTATACCGTGGTCGAGGGGATGCCCTACGACCGTCAACGGACGACCCTCAGGGAGTTCCCGCTGTGCCGCCAGTGCCGGAGCGAGTACCACGACCCGGCTGATCGGCGTTTCCATGCCGAAAGCATCGCGTGCCCGGTGTGCGGACCGCGGCTTCGCCTTTATGACGCAGCCGGCCTTCGCGTCGACCGCACCGAGCCCTTGAGCGCGGCGCGCACCGCGCTGGCCGACGGCTGCATCGTGGCGGTGCGCGGGATCGGCGGTTATCTGCTGGCCGCCGATTCGTTCAACGCCGCGGCACTGGGCCGGCTGCGACATCGCAAGGCACGGCCCCACAAGCCACTTGCCGTGATGGCGCGCAATCTGGACGCGGCGCGGCGGTTCTGCCGCCTGCCGGATTGCTGCGCCGCGCTCCTGGCTAGCCCAACGGCGCCCATCGCGGTGCTGGACGCGGATCTGGACGCCTGTGCCGCTGCGGGCTTGCCGTTGGCGCTGTTGGCACCCGGCATGGCCACGCTCGGGGTCATGCTGCCGGCTTCGCCGCTGCATCTGCTGCTGGCGGAGCCCCTTCCCGGTGACCCGACACCGCCTTTCGAACTCCTCGTAATGACTAGCGGCAACCGGCGCGGCGAGCCCATCTGCCTGACCGATGCCGAAGCTACCGAGCGCCTGTCCGGGATTGCCGATCTCTTTCTCGGTCACGATCGCGAGATCGCGTTGCGTAACGACGACTCCCTGTGCACCCACCTGGCCGGAGAAGCGCGCGTGTTGCGGCGGGCTCGCGGTTACGCGCCCATGCCCGTCCGGCTGCCGCGGCCCCTCGCGCGCCCGGTGCTGGCCATGGGCGCCCAGTTGAAGAACGCCATCGCTCTGGGGTTCGACGACGCCGTGATGCTCTCGCCGCATGTCGGCGATCTCGAGACGCCCGAGGCGCTCGATGGCCTGCTGCAGGTGGTGCAGGTCTTCCCTGACTACTTCGCCCGGGCGCCGCAGGCTGTGGCCGTGGATCTGCATCCGGACCTGCGGGCGACACGCGTGGGCCGGGACTGCGCCGCCCGTTATCAGGTGCCGGTGGTTGAGGTGCAGCACCACCATGCCCACGCCGTTGCTTGCATGGCCGAGCACGGCGTAGAGGAGGCGTTGGCGCTGGTTTTCGACGGCGTCGGCTTAGGTGCCGATGGCAGCCTTTGGGGCGGCGAGTTGCTGTACGTGAGTCCGACCGGGTTCACGCGGCAGGGAACCTTCGCGGGTGTCCCGCTGCCGGGCGGCGACGCGGCTGTGCAGCGTCCGGCGCGGCAGGCCGCGGCGCGCCTGCTAGCGGCCGGCGTATTGGTTGGCGACGAACTCCGCCAGCGCCTGGGCCTGTCGGCAACCGAGTTGGCCGCGGTGCGGTTCCAGTGCGGCGCGGACGGATGCCCGCCGGTGACACATGCGGTCGGCCGGGCCTTCGACGCTTTCGCGGCGCTCATCGGCGTGGCGCCCGCGGTGGTGACCTACGAAGGACAGGCCGCGGCCTGGCTCGAGGCTGTCGCCCGGGCCTTCCTTGCGGCAGGGGGGGCAGCGCCAACACTACCCTACGCCGTGGGCTGCCGCGGGGGACTCGTGACCGTGGACCTGGGGCCGCTCTTCGCCGAGGTCGCCGCGTTGTCTTCGCCGCACCAACGTGCCGGCGAGCTGGCGGCCGGCTTCCACGGTGCCATCGCCCAGGCCACGCTCGAGCTGGTCAGTGCTGCGGCGGGCGCGCGCGAGGTGAGGGCGGTGGCGTTGTCCGGCGGCGTGATGGTGAACCGGATCCTGGTCGAGGCGCTGGTGGCGGGCCTGCGCCGCCTGGGGTTCAGCCCGCTTCTGCACCGGACCGTGCCGCCGGGCGACGGTGGGGTTGCACTCGGTCAGGCGGTGGTCGCCGGAGGGGGGCTCTGATGTGTATTGCCGTGCCCATGCGGATTGTTTCGCTGGCGGCGGGGAACACCGCCGTCGCCGAGTTGGGGGGGACGCGGCATACCGTGGACCTGAGCCTGCTGGACGACGCGCTGGCAGGCGACTACGTCATCGTGCACGCCGGCTATGCCATTGAGAAGCTGGACCGCGCCGAAGCAGACGACCGGCTGGCGCTGTTTGCCGCCATGGCTCGCCGCGAGCGTGACGAAACCGACAACGGGCCCGGATGAAGTACCTCGACGGATACCGCGACCCGGACGCGGCGCGTCACCTCATACGCGGCATCGCGGCCGCCGCCGAACGGTTGGCAGGGCAGGGGAGAACCGTGCGCCTGATGGAAGTCTGCGGTACCCACACCATGGCCATCGCCCGGCACGG
>CAITNQ010000534.1 GCA_903893785.1 uncultured Gemmatimonadota bacterium | reverse complement strand
CGTCAACGCGTTACCCCATCGGGCCGCGAGACATTGCCTGTCAACGGCAGCCGACGTGGTCGCCGGACGCCGGCTGGCTGTTGAAGTCCGCCGCGGCCCGATCTGACGCCCGCGAGCACGCCCATCCGACGGCCCAGCCCGCAACCACGGTCAGTAACCTACGGATTCGGAGCCGTGGACCCACTCGACGGTCCCATCCCGAGCCGGCGACCGACGCGCCGCATTGGGCTCGTCGGTCGGATCCGGTGCCGGAACCGCATTGCTGCCCTGTGACGGTCTCACCCGCGGGCGGACGGCAAGCCCGAACTCATGACCGCGCTGCCGGTCACCGTGCCACCTGAGCCCACGGCCTCCCCATGGCGCCGCCATCGCACGGCGGACACATTCATTCTGGCGGTGCGCATCAACGGCGGGCAGCGGCGTTACCATCGTCGGCCGGGGCGCTGCGGCTCGATGCAGCGCGGCGCCCCGGCGGTTGGCCTCCCCGTGCAGTGTTTAATGTAGCCACTGGCCGTCCCGCGCGCGCATGGCGGCAGCCGACGGCAACACCAGGCAGGCGCTGATCGACCGGGCCGTCCCGCGCGCGCATGGCGGCAGCACGGCCTGCTTGGCCTCTTGCAGCGCCGCGTCCGGCGGTCCCGCGCGCGCATCGCGGCAGCAGCGGGCGTCCCTGTTCATGTGAGCAGCACCCAGTCGCCCGGTTCTGGTGCCGCCGTTGGCCGGCGATGCTGTGCCGTGCTGGCCGCGGCATGGCTGACCCCGGTGCAGGAAGGTGCCATCCATCGCCGGCCCGTCTGCCGACCTGATGCGCACGCATCCGCGCTTCGTGCTGGCGGACCAGGGGCCGGCCGGCGCGCGCCGCAGCCACCGCGCCAGCACGCCCGCCAGGCCTTCGTCGCCCGCCGGCCCCGCCACCGGGCGACGAAGGGGTCCGTGGCGCCGGTTCAGTGCACCGGTCAGGGGCGGTCGTCTGCGGCTGGCAGTGTGGCCACCCGACGGGTACCGATCCGGCGCTGGCGCGGCCGTCGCCGCCGCGTTGACGGCTCGGTCTGCTGTCACTGACCAGGTGCCGCCGGTTGCCCGGCGATGGCCCAGCGCCGGCGCCGGGCCGGGGCGAGGGACGATGCTGTTCGGACGTGCGCTGATGGCCTACCCTTTGGCGGACGGTGTTGATGACGGCCGGAGAGCGACCCATGGCGGCACGACCCAGGCGCAATCGCCAGATCAAGCCCATCTTCCCCCATCCCTGGCGCGCGGCCCTGAGCTGGACCGCGCTGCTGCTCGGTTTGGGCGGCATGGTGGTCCTGGCGCTGGTCGCGGTATTGCCCGACGCCGAGCTGCTGCGGCTGGGCACCTGGCTGAAGTCCCCCGGTCACCACGACACCTGCTCGTTGTGCGGCATGAGCCGGGCCATGGTCCAGGCGGGGCACGGCCGTTGGTCCGCGGCGCAGGCCTGCAACCGCGGCTCCCTGCCCCTGCTTGCTGCGGTGCTGGTGTACGGGGCCTTGTGTGCCGTATATGTAGCGCGACAGGCGTGGCGGCGGCTGCCGTCGCGCGGGTCTGGGGCACTGCCAGACCGCTGGTCAGGACCTGGTCACCGCGAGGCAGGAGGGATACCCATGCAGATAGTCAGCCTGATCTGGGGCATACTCAGCGTGCTGGGCATGCTGGTCGCGGCGTTGCCCTGCCTGGGGAGTCTGAACTGGTTGAACGTGCCGTTCGCCGGCCTTGGGGGGGTGGTCGCGGTGATCGCCTTGGCGGGTGCTCGCGACCGACCCAAGGGCCTGGCCATCGCCGGGCTCGTGTGCTGTGCTGCTGCGTTCTTGTTTGGCATCGCTCGCCTGAAGCTGGGCGGCGGGATCTTCTGATCGGCATGTGGGCCTGCCGGACCCGGTTCGGCCGCGACCCCCTGCCGCTGCCGGTAACGGCTCCCGGCGTGCCGGCAGGGGGGCAGAGGAATGCAGATGGGAGGGCCATGGGCTTTCGCTGCTGGATGTCGCCCCATGCGCACCTGGCCGGGTCGTGACTGTCCGTCCCACCGCGCCGCCGTCGTTGGC
The DNA here is from genome assembly GCA_903893785.1 of uncultured Gemmatimonadota bacterium. Lineage (GTDB taxonomy): Bacteria > Latescibacterota > UBA2968 > UBA8231 > UBA8231 > CAITNQ01. The sequence goes on along the minus strand of CAITNQ010000534.1, from coordinate 11,347 downwards.
GCGCTGGGCTGACTTCGACGCCCCGACGCCCACGGGCCACCATCCCCTGCAACCACCCCAGGCAGGAGTCCGATGACCTCCGTACCCGATTCCCTGCCACCCAAACGAGACCAGGTCTCCTCAACCCCTGGCCAACCTTGGCGCGGACGCGTCCCTGCCCTTGCCTGGGTCATCTTCGCCGCCATCGCCGCGCGGGCGCTGCTGCTGTTCAGCACGGAATACGTGCCGGGGATGAACGGGGCCTACTACCTCGTCCAGGCCCGGGCGCTGCTCGACCGCGGCGGGCTTGGCATTCCGGATCTGCCGCTGACCTTCTGCCTGCAAGCTGCGGTGGCTCGCGTCTTGATGGCCCTGGCCGGCCTGTCGCAGGCCGACGCCATCGTCGCGGCCGTCAAAGGTTGCGATGCCCTGCTGCCCGCATTGGCGGCCTGGCCGGTGTACGTTCTGGTGCGCCGGTGGGCCCTCGCCACCCACGGTGGCACCGGCGTGCCGCTGGCGGCGGCGGCGTTGGTATGCCTGGGCGCGCCCAGTCTGCGCATGGTCGGTGACCTGCAGAAAAACTCCCTGGCCTTGGTCTGGCTCGCCGCCCTGGTGGCGGCGTTACCGCCGTGGCTGGAGCACCCGACGCGGCGGCGCGGGGCAGCCGTGCTGATGTGCCTGGGACTCCTCGGACTGACCCATATCGGGGTTCTCGGCACGGCGCTGGTACTGCTGGGCCTGGTGCTGATTTTGTGGCTGCTGCGCCAGCGGGGTCAGGTCGGCTGGCAGCCGCTGCTGCCCTGGTTGGCCGGCAGCGCGCTGGTTGTGCTGCTGGCGACCACGCTGGTGCTCTGGCGCTTCGACCCGGCACGCATCCGTCGGTTGGTCACCGCGCTTACCGATCCGGCGGCGTTTGCCGTCGATGGCCGCCAAGGGCCGGCCATGACCGGTTGGGTGGCGTGGCTGCAGAGCTGGCTGCCGTGGCTGGGCTTTGCCCTGGCCGTGGTCCCGGGTGGCGTCCTTGCCTGGCGGCGACGGCCCCCGCTCGCGGCTGGCGATGCCGTCACACTCGCCGCTCTCGCCGCGACGGTGCTGGGTCTGACGGGCCCCTGGTTCGGCACCGAGAAGGCCATGCGCTTCTACCTGATCGCCTGGCTGCCGGCCATTGCGGTCGCGGCTTTCGGAGTGCTGCAGGTGGCCCGCGCACGCCGCCGACAGTGGCTAGTGGGAGGGGCCCTGGTGTTGGGTATTGGCGGCGCCCTGCCGGGCCTGGCCCGTGGCGGCCAGCCGGTGGTGACGGACGCGACCATGGGCGAACTGCGGGGCCTGTCTCCCTACGTCAGCCAACCCGCCGGCAGTCTGATTGTGACCGAGCACGGCGTCGAGTGGTGGACCGCCTGGTTCTTGCACACACACATAGCGCAACGCGAGGCGGTGAGGGCCGCCGACTGGGAACGGTACGCCGCGGTGTTCTTCCTCGAGCTCAAACCAGGGGCACGCGCCGCCGGGGTGGGGGGGCCGGGGCCTTGGGTTGGGCTTGGCGGGCCGCCTGGGCCTGGACCACGGCCGGGTGACGGCACTGCCCCTGGTGGCCCCGGGCCGCCGTCTGTCGAGGGCCCGACGGCCGTTGGCCCAGGGACAGACGCAGGTCCCCGGTCCGCGTCGGACTCAGGTCCCCCCGCAGCCACCGTGGAACCGGCTGGGCCGGTCGGTGGCCGCGGTCAGACCGATCCGCCGGCGCCGCCGTCGGGCAGCCCGCGAAGCGATGCGCTACCCGGGCCGCCCATGGCCATGCAACTCCCGGCCGACGCCCAGGTCCTCTACGACGGCGCGGCGCTGCGGTTGGCCCGGGTCACCGCGGCCCCGCCGCAGCCCCTCGCCGACGACCGGCCCGCCCAGCCGCACTGAACCTGGGCAGGCCAGTCGTCGGCCGGGCGCCTGCGTGACGACGGGTGACCCCCCGGCGGCCGTGTGCCCCTCGCTCCCGGCGGTCTGGGCAACCACCTGAATGCCCCAGAAGCAGGCCCGACCTGGCCGGTGCGGCGCTCGGGCGGTCCCCGTCTCATGTCGAGGCGTCGGGCTCCGTCCGTGGGTCCCCGTGGGTGGCCTCAGGCTGCTCCTCGGGCACCAGGAACACGTGGACCTGCAGGGGCTCTCCCAGAACCATGTCTGTACCCACCACGCGCCAGCCTCGCCACGCATTCGCCAGGTATTCCAGACCCATCGTCGCGTCACCGAACTGCACCTCGCCGGCCACCCTCGCCCAGCCGCCCCGGGCGGGCAGGAAGGCGACGCCCGTCTCGCGGTGGCGCGCGGTCATTTGGCGCCCAACGTCCGCCGTGATCCTACCCTGCCTGACGCTGTGCTCCCAGAATTCGATCGGGCGGATGGTGATCGCCACCATGCCATCCGGCCGAACGTGCCGCAGCAGGCTGGCCATGACCGCTTGACTGGCGGCCGGGCCCAGATGGGTGAAGACGCTGAAGGCATACACCAGATGGAAGTAGGCCAGCGGCAGGGGCAGCGCGGTGGGTATCTCGTCGCACCGGCCGAACCAGCTGCCGAGGCCATGGCTGCGGCACAGCTCCAGGGCCTCCTCGCACGGGTCGAGCCCGTGAACCTGATCCGGGGCGACCCGCCAGTACCATGTCCGGATCAAACGCCCCCAGCCACAGCCATGGTCGAGGATCCTTGCCCTGGCGGGTAGGGGCGCACCGGCGTGGCGCACGTAGGCGGCGCAGACGCTGTTGACGAAACCCACTGAAGAAGGCAGCAACTCCAGGCCCGATCGGCCGTTGTAACGGCGCTGTACGTGCGCCTCGGGATTGGACGGCAGATACGGGGCCAGGGCCGGGCACTCCGCCTGAGGTTGGACCATCACCCTGGCAAACAGCGCCAGGGGCAGCCCTCGCAGGGGTACTAGCGGGTCACCCCCCTGCTGAGCCACCGCCAGCGCTGCCTCAAGCACCGGCCGGTAGAGATCGATCATCGCGGTGTCCTGCGTCGTCGGCGCCGCCGCCTCGTTTCAACGCGGGGCGCCTGCGCCGGATGGCCGGGCCGCCAGTACGCGCTGCACATGCGCGGCTACGCGCCAGGTGTCGTCCGGGACGCGGTGCATGAACCGCTCGGTATGGGCCGCCACTACGATACCAGGAGCAAACGCGTCGATCACATCGAGGTCAAGCGACGTCGCCCACACGAACCGCACCTCGGCACAGCACTCGGCCAGATACCCGGTCAGCAGATGGGGTCGGTACTCGCAGAAAGAGTCACCGAACAGTAGCAGCCTGACATCATTGGGCGCCTGTTCATTGCGGTAACTCACCACCGACCCCACGTGCAGGCCCACATCGTTGCCGCCGCCCGCTTCGTGGCGTTCCACTAGGGCGTTGGCGTCGGTGCGCACCGCGTGACGTGGCACCTCCCACCACACGCCGTCCTCGCGCCGGGCGCTGTCGATCATGGCCCCCAGGTCCGCCGGCCATGGGACCGGGCGCTGACCGCGGCCAAACAGCTGGTCGGGTACCCGCAGGCCGATGCGGGCACACAGCAGCTGGCACGCCAGTCCAGCGCCTCGCTGATTCCAGTGCGAGTCAGACCGCCAGTAGAGCCCGGCCGCGCGGCGCTGCCGGAACAACCCCGACGCCCGCACCACCTGTTGCCGGACTTCCGGCGTGAGGGCGGCGTGCAGCCGATCGCCGAAGGCTGCGGCCGGGTCGTACGCGTATGGCGCGTGTTCGGCATGAACTGTGGCCTTCTCGGGCACGATCAGGTGCCAGTACGCCCACCCTTTCTGACGCCCCAGAGCGATGCGCTGCGCCAAGCGGAACTGCCAGGCGGCGATCAACTCCGCGCCCCACGCCCCGTCGGCGCTGTACATCCCAAAAGGATCGTTGCTGCCACCATCGAGGAACACGTGCCCGGCCCTGCCGACCGTGGCCGCCTGTCGGCGCATGCCGCAGCGCAGCGGCACGGCGGCGTCCGCGGCCACCGCTCGTCCCGGGCCTACCCCCAGGCGCATGGCCAGTTCGTGGGCGCGCAGGTAGTCTTCGCCGAAGAAGGCGCGCAACCGGCCCTGCAGCCGCAGCGACACCTCGCTGAAGGCGGTCCCCAACTGGTACCGCACCAGCTTCTGCTGGGGGCTCGCGTGTTCGTTCAGGCCGAGGAACCGCCACACGCGCGTCATCGTCTCGCTGACCTGGGCCGGGCGCAGGTCTTCGTTGTCCAGCACGAGCAGTCGCTCAGCGCCGAAGACGGCGTGCAGCTGGCGCACCTTCGCTTCGTACAGCGAAAACGACAGCACCCGCTGCGTCAGGACCGTCAGGCTGTCCTCGGCGTCGGCGCTGTCTACCGCTGCCAGGGCGGCGTTAAAGAACTCCTCGGCGTTGAGCTCCACTACCTCCGGCAGCCTGTTGATGCGGCGCAGGTGCAGGTAGTGCGATATCGCGCGCGCCAGAGGGTCGCGGATCACGTAGATAAGCCGCGCCTCCGGGTTGTACTCTTTGATCCTCTCCAGGCAGTCCTGCTCCAGGCACAGGTCGCCATAGGTGGGGCTGGCATCGACCCAGTGCGGCCGTTCGGGGTGCAGCTTCTGCCCTTGGTACCACTCCAGCCCACGGCTCTGGTACAGGGTGAAGTAGTGCAGTTCTTTGCCGCGGTCGGCGCCTGCCTCAGGTAGGCACCCACTCACATCGGGGTGCTCGCACAGCCAGTCGTAAAGCACGGTCGTGCCGCACTTCATGGCCCCGGCGATGAAGATATCGCACCGGTTCATAGTCTCGGCCGCCCCTGGCGGCCGGCGACGGCGCGGCCGGACCGACTCGCCGCTGGACTCAGTTCGCCCCCCGGGGCGGCGGCCTCGCCGGGGGCCGTTCTGGTGGTGGCCCGGCGGGTCATCTAGCCCTCTTCCCTGGTTGACGCGGCCGGGTCCCCGGTGGGCCTCGGCGCTGACGCGCGCGACCAGGCGTCGCAGCGCTGGCGGAAACGGGCGAGACAGGCATCCACCTCAGCTGCGCCCAGCTCGAGCAGGCCCGCTGCCTCCCGGACCACCTGTTGGCCCTCACGCCACTCCAATTCGCCGGCCGGGGCCGATCGCGCCGTTGACGTTCCCTGACGCCACAGGTTGAGCGGTTCCGGTACGAAGGCAACGCCGCCACGGCCGCACAGGCGCGTGTACAGCATCCAATCGCCGCACAGACGCATGTCCGTATCGACCAGTTGCGCCAGCTCCGACTGCGCGCGCAACAGCACCGCGCTGACGTTCGGGATGGTGTTCTTGTGGACCAGGGCCTCGGCCAGTTCGCGCCGGCCGTCGGTCCGGTACGGCGCCAGCCAGCGCTCCGGCGACACGTCGGCGGTCCAGGCCAACGGCTGACCGAGGTTACGGCCACAGGCGTCGATCATCCGCGACTGGCAATAGGCCAGGGCTATGTCGTCGGCATCGCCCATCGCCTCGAGCAGTGTTTCTAGCAGCGACGGTTCGGCGGCGTCGTCAGACTCCGCGATCCAGATGAACTGGCCGCGGGCCTGACGGATGCCGCGCACCCACTGGCGGAAGGTTGAGCCCGAGTTCCGCGGGCTACGGATCAGGCGGGCTCGGGGTTCGTCGCGGCAGAAGGCATCCAGGAGGGCTTGACTACCGTCGCTGGAGGCGTCGTCCAGGAGGATGATCTCCAGATCAGCGACACCTTGGGCTCGGATGGAGTCCAGCCGCTGCGCCAGGAACCGTTGGTGGTTGTAGTTGGGGACCACCACCGACACCAGGGGCCGGGCCGCCGCGACCACCGCCTTCTGCAGCGGCGCGCCGGCGCACGCCGCCAGGGTCAACAAGGTGGTCGTGGCCGCCGTTTCGCTGGCGTGGCCTTCGTGCACCCGTTGGCGGCCGCGGCGGCCGCTGTGCTGCCGCGCGGCGGGCTGGTTGGCCAGCGCCACCAATTCGTCGGCAGCCGCCGCTACGTCGGCCAGGGCCACGGTGCGCGTCGCGTCCGGCCCCAGGGCTTGAGGGATATCGCCGGCGCCGGCGAAACACACTATGGGCAGGCCTGACCGCGCGGCTTCCAGGGCCACCAGTGGCATGGGGTCGGAGCGCGACGGCAGCAGGAATATGTCGCCCATAGCGAAGTACTCGCTGGCGTTCTCCCGCGTTCCCAGGAAGCGGGTCCGCGCCTGGATTGTCGGCCAGTCAGGTTGGTGGCTGCCGAAGTCCGCCTGACCACCGAGCCACAGGAAGCGCAGGCGCGGTTGGGCCTGCAGCGCCCGGGCCGCGATCTGGCAGAACAGGTCAGCCCCCTTGCGCCAGTCGGTGCTGCCGCAGCCGATGACAATGACATCCCCGTCCGCGGCGCCACAGTCACGCCGCAGCGCGTCCGCGTCCGGCGGTTCGGCTCCGCGCCGGTCGCACTCCACATGGGCCGCGATGACCGATACGCAGCCGGGATCCACGCCGTGTCGGGCGACCAAGTTGGCAGCGATTCCCGGCGCCGCGGCGATGAAGGCATCGGTGTGGGCCAGCGTAGCCGCCATGATCCTGTCCGGGGCCCACCTGTCGATGGCGTCCTGGAGCTCATGGGCGTGCGTTACCACCGGGAGGCGCAGAGGCGCCAGCCACGCCAAGATGGGGCCGTTGACGACCGTGGACGAGTAGACGACCGACGCCCGGTTATCACCCCATTGCGCGGCGGCCAGGACGGTGCGGCGCCGATCCTCCAAGCGAGCCTGGTCAGTCAGCACCGTAGTCGGGTACAGACGAGCGAACGCGCGACGCAAGGGGCCGCCGGCGACACAGACCACGCGCACATGGGCCAGCCCCAGTCGTTTCCACTGACGCAGGGTCCGCAGGGTGACCATCTGGGCGCCCGCGAGGGCCGCATCATGGCTGATGACAAGAATCCGGATCTGTTCCTTCCACGCGGCGCTCACCGTTGGCCCAGTGCCACCGGGAACTGCCGCCGTCACCTTCCCGGTGGCGGTGCGCAGGGCGTTGGCAGTCGCTTCCAGATGGCTGTATCCCTGGTCTTGGTCCGGCTCCAGGTGCGCCCCCTCGGCCCACTCGTTCCACGCATTGATGAAGACCCATCGGCGCTCCGCCGGCAGGGTCCGTTCGGTGACATACACGGCCGCCCGCAGCCAGGCGCCATAGGCTGCGGCTGACGCGCCAACCCACACCGTCGCCTGCGTCATGCGACGGGCGGTGTTGTCCCAACCTGGCATCACGCCGCGGTACAGGGTGTAGTGGGGCCAGGGCCGGGTCAGGCTGTGCCGGATCGCCTCGCGGTAATCGAGCAGGTGGCCGTGGAAGTCGTCTCTGACGTCCAACGGCGGGTCGGCACGGTACTCCGGGGCCGGTATCAGCAGGGGCGGGAACTGCACGGCGGCGTCAAAACCGACCCGGCCCGGGTCAGCGGTGTCAAAGCTGTGGACGGCCGCCACGTGGAGACCCGGCAGGCCTTCGGCGGCGGCGACCGCCCGCCAGGTGTGCAGGGTGGCGGCCGGATCCTCCAGCAGCGCCGGCCGATAGACCAGCAACAGGGGCCGTCCCTCGACGCGGATGTAACGGCGATCGGCCAGGGCGGGGATGAGCTCGCGGATGAAGCGCGCGTCATTCTCCGGTCGATGGATCTGCTCCACCAGTATCTCCTGTTCCAGGCCGTCCCAGGTACGGGTCCAGTTCTCGTTGGCCCAGCACAGACAGAATGGGAAGTCGGGCTCGCCGCTCTGGAGCATGCGGTTCACCGGGGCATCCAGGAGACGCCGGCCATTGAACCAGTAGTGGTAGAAACAGAACCCATGGATGCCGTACCGGCGGGCCATGTCGGCCTGGCGGGCGAGCACGCCGGCGTCGGCCAGGTCGTAGTAGCCCACATCCGGGTGGGGCTTCTGCGGCTGGCAATGCCCGACAAACATCGGCTCACCGCGGCGGACATTGGTCCACTCGGTGAACCCGTCACCCCACCACGCGTCGTTTTCGGGCACGCGGTGGTACTGAGGCAAGTACATGGCAATGAGCCGCGTGTGGCCGCCGCGGACAGCACGGGCGGCGACGCGGTACGGGGCCGCCAGCGCCACCCAGTCAGCGTCCGTCTCGCAGGCGCGCGCCGCGGGCGCGGCGACCAGGTGGAGGAAGGGATTGGTCTGGCCCCAGTCTTCGTCCAGGCGAGCCGCAGCGTACCGCCGCGGGTCGAGCATGCGGCTCGGGCAGCGGCCCTGGCGCCAACCGTGGATCAAGAAGTGCGTATAGGGCTCTTCACCGGTGGCGCCCACATCGGGGTTGGTGTCGACGTACCACACCGGATCGAAGAGCGCGTGGGGTCGCCGTCCTTCACGCCACCCCTCGGTCAGGTAGTGCGTCAACGGTTCAAGGCCCGCGGCGGCGACATCCGGGTTCAGGCGCCGATAGCGCTCGCCGTCGAATGCCGGATGGGGTTGGCGACCTTCATGCCAACCATGCGTCAGATAGTGCAGCAGCGGATTCATGTCGGCCGCGGCGACGTCCGGATTCCTCTGGTAGTACCATGCCGCGTCGAACAGCGGATGGGGTTGACGAAGCTCGCGCCCACCGTTGTGCACATAGTGGGTGAGTGGGTCCATCGCGGCGGCGGCGACATCAGGGTATTGCGCTCGGTACCAAACCGCATCGAAGAGCGCGCTGAGGTTAACTGCCCCGGTGGCGTCGGCCACGGGTTCGACATCGGGCGCCGCCGCACCGGCCGGCGCCCGCCCACCGGTTGGCCGCCTCGCTCCGGCGGGTTCATCGGCCTCGGCCGCCGGCTCGCTCGTTGGCCGTTGCGGCCCGGCCGGCCCATCCGCCGCCGACTTGAAAGGGGCTGCCAGGGCCGACCAGTCGGCGTCCGCCAGCGATCCGGCTGCCACCAGACCTTCGACAAAATGTATGAACGGATTCGTAGATACCCAGTCGTGGTCCGGGAAACACCGGGCATACTGGCCGAGGTCGAAGAGTACGCTGGGGTTGCGCCGCTGGCGCCATCCCGCGGTCAGAAAATGACCGTAGGGCTCCTCGCTCGAGCTAGCTGTGGGTAGCTGCTGCCGGTAATAGGCCGGATCGAATAGAGCGTGGGGGCGCCGCCCCTCCCGCCAGCCATGCATCAGGTAGTGCCGCAGCGGGTCCAGCCCGGCTGCCGCTACGTCCGGGTACTCGCGCAGATAGCGCTCGGCGTCAAAAGCCGGGTGGGGCCACCGCCCCTCGCGCCAGCCGTGCTCGAGGTAGTGCCGTAACGGCTCCACGCCGCTGGCCGCCACGTCCTGATACCGGGCGCGATACCATTCGCCATCGAAAAGCGGGTGGGGAGGGCGGCCCTCGCGCCAGCCGTGGTTTACATAGTGCGTGAGCGGTTCGGCGTCCGCTGTCGCTACGTCAGGGTGGACCTCCAGGTACCACGCAGAATCGAACAATGGGCACGGGCTTCGGCCGGTGCGCCAGGCCCAGGCATAGTAGCGCCATTTGGGGAGCAGCCAGGCCCAGCGCTGCGGCGCCGCATGGACGATATACCAACGCGCAAAGAAATAGGGCCGCAGGCGTCGCGACACCGCGCCCCGCAGCCAACGCGCCCGGACCACCGCCTGCCGCCACCCGCGCCGCCCATCGCCCGGCATCGTGGTCATCGAGCGGGATCGGCGGCTGTCGCGGCCGCCACCGTCGCCACCAGTTCCGCGACATCGGTCAGCATCACGCGGTCGTCCGCCACGCCGCTCGGCGTCTCAGGCACAGCGAAGGGGTTGCCGGCGATGCCGAGGAATGCCGCCCCGAAGGCGACATTGGCCTGGTGGAAGGCCGCGTGGATAGCGGCTGCCTGAGGGAACGCCAACGCACCCTGGTACGCCAACCGACTGACGGTCAACGCGTCCATCAGTCGCCGCCAGTTGGGGTTGAGCGAGCCATCAGCTCGGTTGGCCGGGCACGCTTGGTTGATCAACCGAGCCAGCAGCAGTCCGTGGCCGCCCAGACCGGGGTTGCGCGGTTCGCGGTCGAAGGCGAAACTGGCCGCGTCAATGCCAGGGCCCAACTGCGCCAGCAGGTCTCGGCGGATATCGCCGCCCACAAAGGCCTCGCGGGCGAACAGGCGCGCCTGCACCGACGCAGCGCCGAACACGCTCGCCCATTGGCTGAGCAGCAGATGGTAGTTGTAGTAGAGACTGTCCACCCGCGCGCTGCCCAGCGATTGTTCGAAGGTTACCGTGCGGCCCACCCGCATGGCCGTGCTGTACAGGCTCTTGGCGAGGGCGCTCTGCTCCCGGAAATAGCCGAGGATGTGGATGTCGGCAAATACCGGGCAGAGTACTCGGCGCAGCCGCTGGAGCTCGTCCGGACGGTGCAGTCTCGAATGGAAGTGCTCGCTGGTGATGATCACCGTATGGATCGAGGCCGGCAGGTCCGTTACCTCCTGGGCCAGATCCTGGGGGACACTGTGCAAGTAGTGGCGCCGCTGCTCCAGGTTGTGCAGACCGCGCTGGGTGAAGAAACCGTCGGTCTGCGAGTCGTCCATGCAATAGGCGACTAGCTTGCGGTTCTTGGGGAACAGCAGCGACGAGAGGAGTGCGTAGCCCTGTTCAGCCAGTGCCGCCCGGTTGCGGTAGAGGAAGTGCTGCAGCGTGGTGGTGGCGGTCTTCTCGGTCCCAATGTGCAGCACGAGTCTCATGCTGGACTCGCCTGCGGGCTTGCCGGTCGCCGCATCATATGATCGGCGGTCCAACACTCAACACCGGCCATCGATGCCACGGTTCGTCCACCTCGTTTCGCCGTTGAGCGGTGAGCCGCCGTTCCCTTCCTGCGGTCGCCGCTCCACGTGCCTCCCAAGGCCCAACGCGCCAACGGCCTTTGCTCTTCGCCAACGGGCCCGACTTCACGATGTACGAGCGGTGACCCGTCGTAGTGGGTCGGCAGGGCACGCGCTGCGCGATCTAGATCGCGCCCGACACAAACGGATATCATAACCACGACAAACGGACCGGGCAAACAGCCCCGTTGGCCGCGCGCGCCGCCCGGTGTTGGCCCGGTGTCTGCCCCGAGCGAACGGGGCCTTCAGAACCGCCCGTCGCGTTGCGGGTACCATCGCTGTGTTGCCGGGTTGGCCACGGGTTGGCTGCCGCCTGGCGGCATCGGGCCGCCCACATGGCGGCTGCCCAGACCCGCAGCGCGGCGCTGCGGCCGGGCGACCGCCATTGCCTGGGCCCTTAGCGCCCTTTCTGGCGGACCCCGCCGCCGTCTGGCGACGTGCCAGCGTTGCTGCGGGGTTACGACCTCCTGCTCGATGCGCCCGTCATGTCGGGGGCCGAGGTGGCGCACGAGTGCAACCGCACCGCCCTGGGGCTGCGCCCTGATGATGCCTGTTTGAGCGCTGACATGCCGCCGGCG
>CAITNQ010000533.1 GCA_903893785.1 uncultured Gemmatimonadota bacterium | reverse complement strand
CCTCGCCGCCGCGGCCACGGACGCCCGCCGCCAAGGGCGCTGCGGACGGTGCGCAGGCTCCGGCTGGCGCCGTGGCGTCGACACCGCTCGCCCCGGCCGGCGGCGTGGCTTCCATGCCGCCCGCGTCCGCGCCAGCCGAGGTCGACGACTCGGCCGCCTGGCGTCAGCGCGTTCGCGAGGCCGAAGAAGACCGCGCCCGGTGGCGGCAGCTGGCGACCCGTGACAGCCTGACGGGTTTGCCTAACCGAACGGCGTTGCTGCGCCTGGGACTGCCCAAGTGGTTGCGCGAGGTGCCCCGTGGCGGGGCGGTCTCCTGCCTGGGGGTCTGGTTTGTGCACCTGGGGGCAGCCAATCAGCAGGTGGGTTGGAGTGGCGGCGACCAGTTCCTCAAGGAGGGCGCGCGGGCCCTGCGGCAGGCGCTGCAGGAGGGCGAGGAGCTGTACCGGTTGGACGGCGGCAGTTTCGCGGTGGTGGGGGCCGGCGGGGCCGGGACTGCCCAGCAGCGGGCGCGCGAACTGTCACGCCGGTTGCAGGCCGCCTCGGTCACCGTGGACGCGGCAGTCCTCAGCCTGCAGGCGGGTCTTGCCGTGGTGACCGTGGAAGCCATCGAAGAGGGGTCTGTGGCCGAGGCGCCCGGCGCGGTGCACCAGGCACTGCAGGGCGTGCTGGGCCGCGTGCAGGCGGGCCCTGGTACCCTGGAAGCTCACCCAACAACGCGGTTCTGAATCCAGACCGCGGCGGCAGCGAGGAGGGGGATATGGACAGGTGGCCGTTGGGGATCTTCACCTCCATCGGCGGCGGTTTGGGCGCCGGTCTCGACGCCGTCCGACGCCTGGGCGTCAAGACAGTGCAGCTGCATGCGCCCGACGGTTCCTGGCGCTCGGCCGAGCGCTGCCGCGACACGCGTCGGCAGTTCGCCGACAGCGGCATCACCGTGACCGTCGTGTTTGTTGGCTTCCCGGACGATGATTACACGACGATCGACAGCGTACAGCGCACCGTGGGCCTCGTGCCCGCGGCTAGCCGGCCGGACCGTTTGGCCGAAACCCTGGCGATTGCCGGCTACGCCCGCGAACTGGGCGTCGATGCCATTGGGATGCACCTTGGCTTCGTGCCTACGAGCCACGACGATCCCGAACGGGCCGCGGTGATCGCCGCCACCCGCCAGGTGTGTGACCACTGCCGGACCCTGGGCCAGCGGTTCCACCTGGAAACCGGACAGGAATCGGCCGACGAGTTGCGTGCCTTTATCACCGAGGTCGACCGCGATAATCTGGCCGTGAATTTCGATCCGGCCAACATGATTCTGTATGGCGCCGGTGAGCCGTTGGCGGCTCTCGACGTGGTCGGCCCCTGGGTGCACAGCGTGCACTGCAAAGACGCCGCCCGGCAGCGTCAACCCGGGCAGCCGTGGTACGCCGACGCACCGCTGGGGACCGGCGATGTCAATGTGGCGGCCTTCCTGGCGCGCCTGCAGCGACTGGGGTACTATGGCCCCTTGACGGTGGAGCGCGAGTATTCGCCTGACCAGGCCGGTGACCTGGAAGCCGCGTTGCGCCTGCTGGGCGACCTGCGTGATCGCCTGTTGGGCGCCCTCTGACGCCGGTGGCCAGCCGACGCGCCGAGGTAGGCGGCCGCCCTCCCGCACGGCACCACGGGGCGCCCACGGCCGCGGGCCGTGGCGGGGTCGCCGGCGTCCGCGGCGCGAGCGCGGCTGGGGCGCCTCCAGGTTCGCCGGCGCGATGCTGACGCGGCTGCGGCGGCGCTGGGCCCTGCCCTGGGGACGGGTGCTGTGGCAGACCGCGCAGATGGCGGCGCAACACGGCTGCGGCGAGGTGGCGGCTGCGGTCGCCTTTGACTTCGTCTTCGCCGTTTTCCCCGGCCTGCTCATGCTGACCTCGCTGCTGGAGGTGCTGGGGGTGTCCCCGGACTCGCTCACTATCGCGTTGAGCGGCATCGGCGTGGTGGTTCCGGGGCCCGTGCTGCAGATCCTCGAGGAAAACGCGCAGCATGTCTGGGGCTCGTCCCACGGGTTGATCATCCTTGGTCTGGTGGGCGTCCTGTGGCCTGCCTCGGCCAGTATGGTCACCACCATGGGGGCGCTGAACCGCGCCTACGGCGTCGTCGAGCAGCGGTCTTTCTGGCGCCGACGCATTCTGTCGATCGCGCTGCTGATGGCCTTTGGTCTGGCGCTCGTGGTGATCTTCAACAGCCTGGTCTTCAGCCGCCAGGTAGAAGGGTGGCTGCGCCTGCACTGGGCTTTCCAGCAGGATTTCCCCTCGCTGTCGGGCATGCTGCGGGGCACCATGGTGGTGGTCGGCACGCTGGGCGTGGTGGCCAGCGTCTACCGCACGGTGCCGGCCGTGCGACCGCCATGGGGCGACGTGGTGCCCGGCAGCCTGCTGTTCCTGGTTCTGTGGCTGCTGGTGACCAGTGGCTTCCGCTATTACGTCGAGCACTTTGGCTACTACAACCTGGTCTACGGGGTCCTGGGCGCGGTCATCGTCACGCTTCTTTCAGCCTATCTGATGGCCTTCATCCTGTTGCTCGGCGGCGAGCTTAACGCCGCTATCGCCCGCGCTCGGGCCGCGGTTAGCCAGTGATGGCGGGTCGAGCCCGGGACCGGGCCGGGCTGCCGCCGGTGGCTATGGCCGGGCTCGCCGGGGGCCGCGCCGCCGACCGGCCTGGCAGCCGCTCCAGCGCCACGCCTCCGGGGAGTTCAGTTGGCCTCGCGTGAACGCCGGCCGCGGTCGCGCGCCCGCCACCGCGAACAGCCCGCCGGCATCCTGCGCCGGCACTCGCATGGGTCGGGTTCGGTAGTCGATGCCGAAACCGGCACGCGATTCCACCTCCCCCATGGCGCTCTGGGGCAGGCCCTGGACGGCGACACGGTGCGTCTGGAGGTGACCCGGCGCTCGCCCGGGCGACCGTCCGAGGCGCGAGTCGAAGCGGTGGTGGCCGTGGCGGACCGGGCTTTTCCCGGCGCCCTGCAGCGGGTTGGCCGTCGCGCCATGGTCCAGGTCGATGGCAACCTGACCGGTCGCCCTGTGTACCTGCACCCGGGGGCGGTTGTTGACCTGGCTGAAGGCACCCGGGTACTGGTGGCGGTGACCGCCCGGCATTGGGGGCCGACCGGGCTTCAGGGCGAGGTGATCGAGGTCCTGGGTGACCGCGACGACGCCCGCGCCGATGCGGCGGCGGTGACGGCGCGTTACCAACTGCCGGTGTCCTTCCCCTCGGCCGTCCTGGCCGAGGCGGCCGCGGTCGCGCGGCCGGTTGAGCCGTCGGCAGCGCGTCTGGACCTGCGCCAATGGGCGTGCCTGACGGTCGATCCGGACTCGGCCCAGGACTACGACGACGCGGTCTCCCTGGCCGCCAGGGAGGAAGGCGGTTGGCGGCTGGGCGTGCACATCGCTGATGTGGCGCATTTCGTCGGCCCCGGCAGCGCCCTGGATACCGAGGCCAGAAGCCGTGGCGTCAGCGTTTACTTCCTCGACCAGGTGCTGCCCATGTTGCCGCCGGTGTTGTCCGCTGGCGCCTGTACGTTGGCCCCTGGGCAAGATCGCCTGGCTCTGTCGGTGCTTATCGACCTGAACAGCGCCGCCGAGGTGACCGACTACCGCGTCGTCGAGACGGTGATCCGCAGCCGCGCGCGCCTGACATACGACCAGGTGCAGGCTGTATTTGCCGCCGAGCCCGTCGCCGCCGGGCCGGCGCAGGCCTACGCGGACCTGCTGCTCGAGATGCGGCAGCTCAGCCGCTGCCGCCGCCGTTGGCGGCGACTGCGCGGCGCGCTGGAGTTCGAGCTGCCCGAGGCACGGGTAGTGCTCGACGGGGCTTCGCGGCCCACGGCCGTGGGCGAGCACCCGCGCCTGGAGAGTCAGGAACTGATCGAGGAGTTCATGCTGTTGGCGAACGAGTGCGTCGGCGACTACGCTGCCCGTCGGCGCCTGCCGGTCCTCTGGCGGGTACACCGCGGCCCCGACGCCGGCCGCCTGGAATCGGTGCTGACGGCGCTTTCCAAGACTGACGGTTGGCCTCGGGGGGGGTGGCGCGTGGACGACGTGCGCGCGGTGCTGGCCGCGTTGACGCGTCGCCCCGGGGGAGCGGCGTTGCACCGAGTCGTGCTCCAGGCCATGATGCGGGCCGAATACGCCGCCGTCGACGTCGGCCATTTCGGCCTCGCCTGCCGCCATTACCTCCATTTCACCTCCCCCATCCGGCGCTATGCCGATCTGTGGGTTCACCGCTGGGTGAAACAGTCCCTGGCCGGCGTGCCGGTGGCCGCTATTGACGCGGGAGAGGGCGATGTGGCGGTACTGGGCCGCCTGGTTTCGGCGCTTGAGCAGCGGGCCGAACAGGCCGAAAGGGCCTACCTGAGGATCAAGCAGTTGCGTTTTCTGGCCCAGGTGCGTGACCGCGTCTGGCCGGGGACCGTCACTGGGTTGGTGCGCGGTGCCTGTTTCGTCGAACTGGCCGGGTTGCAGGTTCAGGGCAGTTGCTCGGTGCGGCTCACCCAGGGGCGCGGCGGCACTCGCCGCCGGTACGCTGCTGGGCGAGGCTCTGGCCCGGAGATCGGCCTGGGGCAGCAGGTCAGGGTCCGGGTGGCCAGGGTCGACTGGACCGCGGCGGATCTCGACCTTGTTCTGGTGGATACTGATGGCGCGGCGCCGACGGGTCGCCGGCGCTCAGCACGTCATTCAGTGGCGCAGCGGTCGGCAAGCCAAGCGAACCGGCTTGGCCCCCGACGCCGGCCATCCGACCCGGATCGGGCCGGGGCAGGCCGACGGCGGAACCGCGCCAAGAGCCGCATCTCCAGGGGGAACCCATGACCCATATGCAGGGCGCCTATGCCCGGGCCGGCGTCGATATCGAAGCGGCCAACCGCACCAAACAAGCCATCAAAGCGGCTGTCCGCTCCACCTTCACCCCTGGCGTGCTGGGCGACATCGGTGGGTTCGGCGGCCTGTTCGCGCCCGCCTGGGGCGACTGCGCTGACCCGGTTCTGGTGGGCAGCGTCGATGGGGTTGGCACCAAACTCAAACTCGCCTTTGACAGCGGCATCCACGACACCGTGGGCGCTGACTTGGTGAGCCATTGTGGCAATGACATCTTGGTGCAGGGCGCGCGGCCGCTGTTCTTCATGGACTACCTCGCCATGGGCCGCCACGACGGCGAGGTCGCCGAGGCCGTGGTCAGCGGCGTGGCCCGGGGCTGTCGCCAGATCGGCTGCGCGCTGATCGGTGGCGAGACCGCGGAGATGCCCGGCTTCTACCAGCCCGGCGAGTACGACCTGGCCGGCAGCATCGTGGGCCTGGTTGATCGCGGCAAGATCATCGACGGCAGTCGCGCCGACGCCGGTGACGCCATCATCGGGTTGGCTTCCGACGGCCTGCACACGAACGGGTTCTCCCTGGCCCGACGCGTGGTCTTTGAGCAAGCGCGCCTGCGCCTGGGCGACCCGCTGGGCGACACCGGCCGCACGGTGGCGGAGGAGTTGCTGCGGCCCCACCGGCCCTACGTCGCGCCGGTACTCGACCTGCTGGCCCATGTCGACGTCAAGGGCATGGCCCATGTGACCGGCGGCGGGTTCTGGGACAATCTGCCGCGCGTCCTCCGACCGGGCGTCAGCGCGCGGGTCAGGCGCGGGAGTTGGGACATCCCGCCCGTGTTCCGGTACCTGCAGGCGGCCGGCGGTATCGAGGAGCGCGAGATGTATCATGTGTTCAACATGGGCATCGGCCTGGTGCTGTTTGTCGCCGCCGACGCGGTGGACGGAGCCGTGGCGCGCTTGCGCCAAGCCGGCGAGGACGCCCGCTGCATCGGCGAGGTGGACCGGGGCAGCGAGCCCGTCGTGCTGATCGCCTGACCAGGGGAGGGGTGCGTGCTCAGGTTCCTGCTGTATACCACGCTTGGTTACCTGGCCTGGCGTCTGTACCGCGAAACCAGGTCGCTCCATCCACCCCGGCGGCGTTCGCCACCTGATCCGTCACGTGGCCCAGGTTTCGCCCCCGGCCAGATTGTCGATGCCGAGTTCCAGGAACTCGACGACCGCGAGGAGCGCTCCCGGTGAACCGTGCCCGGGGTGGCGACCGCCCGACTTTTGAGCAGCTGCAGGCGGACGTGGCCCGCGGCGAGCGGCCGCTGTTCGTCCTGCTCCACGGCGACGAGGAGTACGAACGCGACGTAGCCTGCCGTTGGCTGGTGGAGCAGCTGACCCCGGCCCAGGCGCCGGAGTTCAATGTCGACGCGTTCCGTGGTGAGGAGATGACGCTGGACGCGGTCCCCGCCCTGGTCGGGGTCTACTGCAGCTACCCGGTGCTGGCGCCCCATCGCCTGGTCATTCTGCGTGATCCGGAGCGGCTCTCGGCCGAGGCGTGCAAGGCACTGGAACTGCTGACAGACCGGCCCGCCGACTCGACGGTACTGCTGGTGGCGGGGGGCAAGGTGGACTTGCGCCGGCGCTTCTTCCGCGATCTGGCCGCCAAAGGCCGGGCCGTCGAGTTCCGTCCTCCCTATGACAACCAGATCAGCGCCTGGTTGGTCCGCTGCGCGCGCCAGCAGGGGCTGGCCATTGACGCCGATGCCGCTGACCTGCTGCACGCGTGCGTGGGAAACCACCTGCGCGAGCTGGCCGGCGAACTGGCCAAGCTGTCGCTGCTGGCCGGCGAGACGCGCCGGATCACCCGGCGCACCGTGGAGGTGGCTACCGGCGGAGCCCGGTTGGCCGGCATCTTCCAGCTGACGGACGCGCTGGGCAGGCGCGACGGGCGGCGGGCCCTGGCGCTGGTCCGACAGCTGCTGGCGCAGGGAGAGGAAGCGCCCCGCGTGGTAGCCATGGCTCTGCGCCACTTCCAGCTGCTCGGCCGAGCCCAGGCGTTGCTGCCGCTGCGGCCGGCGCCAGAGCAGATGGCCAAGTCCCTGGGAGTGTCGCTCCATTTCCTGCCGGGGTACCTGGAGCAGGCCCGGGCCCTGACGGCGGCGGCGGTGCTGGCCTGCCTGGGGGCCTTGCTCGAGGCGGATTCGCGCCTGAAGTCGCTGGGACGGCGGCAGGAGCCGCTGGTGCTGGAGCTGCTGGTGGCGCGGGTGGCGGGGATGCCGGTTGCCGCAGGCCGGTCTTGACACTGGGAGAGCGGCCGGTTATATTGCCGCCTGTTACCGTAACCGCTTAAAAAACATCATTTTGTGGGAAAATGGGGGCCGTCTTGGTCCCGTTGGAGGAGGCCATGAGTGAGCCATTGAGCGTGGGCGATGATGATTTCGCCGCCGAAGTCCTGCAGTCCTCGGTGCCTGTTCTGGTCGATTTCTGGGCGGCCTGGTGTGGCCCCTGTCGCCAACTGGCGCCGGTGGTCCACGAACTGGCCCATGACTACGAGGGCCGGGTCAAGGTGTGCAAGTTCGATGTCGATGCCGGGCAGAAGACGGCTGCCGCGTACGGCATCCGCAGCATCCCGACCCTGTTGATCATCCGCGACGGTAAGGTGGTTGACCAGCTCATCGGCGCTGTCCCGAAGCGGCAGATTGCCGAGAAACTGGACGCAGCCCTGGCCACCTGAGCCACCGGTCGCCGCGACGGACCGGTCTGCCCGGGATCCGGCGCGGCCAGCGAACGTCCGCGTCGGCGCGGCCCTGAGCCAGGCCGGGCTGCGCCCTTCTGTGCGTTGCCACCCCAAGGTGGACGTCCTGCCTGTGGATCCTTTCTGGGGCAACCTTTTCCGCCGCCGGCCTGCCGCCGACGCCCTGCACCAGGTACTGGCTCGGGTGCCGCTCTTCGCGGCTCTGACCCGTCGTGAACTGGCGCGGGTTGAGGCCATTCTGCACCACCGTCAAGCCAGCACCGGTGAGTCGGTGGTGCGCGAAGGCGAGCCCGGCTTCGGCATGTACGTGATCCTCAGCGGCCGCATCGAGGTCCGGCAAGCCGGCGCCGATGGCCAGGCGCATCTGCTCGCCGTCCTGGGTCCTGGCGACTTCTTCGGCGAGCAAGCCCTGCTGGACGAGACGCCGCGTACCGCCACGGCGCTGGCCAGCCAACCTACTTCAGTGGTGGGCTTCTTTCGTTCGGACCTGCTGGAGCTGATCGAGGGCGAACCCCGGCTGGGCCTGAAGATCGTCATGCACCTGTCGCAGATGATCTCCATGCGCTTGCGGCACACCAACCACCTGCTTAAGGAAGCCAGGGCGGCCGCGGCGGCCGCGTCCCCGTCCGTCGCGCCCTCCCATGGCTGACCCACGCCCCGGCGGGACGGCCCGGCTGGCCAGAATCCTGGCCCTGGTGGCCGCTCTGACGGGGGCCGCCTGGTTCGTCTATGCCATCCGCGCGGTCCTGCCACCGTTCGCCATCGCCTTTGTGCTGGCCTATGTGCTGGCCCCGGTAGTCGACTACCTGGAGGGGCGGGGCCTGCGGCGGGCCTGGGGCATCAGCCTCGTCTTCACCGTCCTTTTCGGTGGCCTGGCGGTGCTGCTGGGCCTGGCCGGTGGCGTTGTGGTCGACGACGTCAGAGGGCTCGTCGACTCGCTGCTGCAACCCGAGTCGGTCGAGAGGGAGCTGACTCTCACCAACCGCGGCGCGCAGGTTCTCACCGTGGCGACGCGATGGGAACCGGAGGAGGCGACGAACCGCTTCTCGCTGCCGGTGCAAGGCGACGTGCCGCTGTCCCTGGGCCCCGGCCGGTCGGAAACACTGCGCGTGCGCTTTGCGCCGCCGGACACGGACCTGGCCGTCGCCGTTGTGCAGCTGGAAACAGCCGGCCAACCGCCGGTCCGCGTGCGGCTACGGGGCAATGGCAGTGGCCGTTCAGGCGGCGACGCCGAACTGCGGTTCTGGCGCGAGGAGGCAGCGCGGCGCCAGCACGAGGGCGACCTCGTCGTCGGCGCGGCCGGCCTCGACTTCGGCCGCGCGGGGCCCAACCTGATCACCCGGCTGGGGGAACAGGCGCGCGTGCTGCAGCCGCGGCTGGCCCCCTTCGTCGGCGCCGATTTCGATCTCGGCGCCTTCATCGCCCGCCAGGGGCGCGTGTTGATTGACGAACAACTCCTGGGTCGCAGCCATCAGGTTCTGGGAGGGGTGTTCTCGGGCATCACATTCGTCGCGCTGGTCCCCTTCATCGCCTTCTTCTTTCTCAGCGATGGGCGGCGGTTGACGCGGGCCGCTATCCGTTTGGTGCCCAACGCCTACTTCGAGCTGTGCCTGAACCTGCTGCACCAGGTCAACGGCCAGATCGGCGGATACATCCGCGGCCAGGTCATCGAGTGCGGCGTCGTGGCCGGTCTTTCCGTGGCGGCCCTGCTGTGGGTGGGGGTGGAATACGCCGTACCGTTGGGGGTGCTGGCCGGGCTGGCCAACGTGATTCCTTACCTGGGCCCTGCCATTGGCATCGTCTCGGCGTCCATGGTTGCTCTCTCGGGCGGGGCTGGTTTCGAGGTGATCGCCCAGATCGTGGTCGCCTTCGCCGTGGTGCAGTTCGTCGACAACATGCTGGTGCAGCCGGCGGTCCTGGCGCGCAGCGTGGCCATGCACCCGCTGCTGGTGCTGTTCGTGGTCATGGTCGGCAGCGAGTTGCTCGGGATTGTCGGCATGCTGATCGCCGTGCCCCTGGCGGGAGTGATCAAGGTCAGCGTGCGCACGGTGTACCTGGGTCTGCGGGGCTACCGCCCGGATGAAGCCCGTAGTTGACAAGCGGCTGGCAATGTGCTACTTGTAGACTGCCGCGCGGGGCGTGCAGGCGACCGGCTCGGGCACGGGCAGCGGCGCCCGACAGGGTAGACGCGTATCTCGCAGGAGGTCGGTTCCTTGGGTACTTCACATCACCTGGATAATGAGTTGCTGGCGTCGGTGGCGGACCGGATTGCGCAGGCCCGGCGGCTCTACGGCAACGACTCGGCGTATGTGATCGGTCTGGTTACCGGTATCGACTGGCTGCTGGAGGGTCTGGAAAGCGGACCCCGGTGGAAGGAGCAGTTGCACGCCCGCATCGCCGAACCCGAACCCGCCCGCCCGGCCCGGCAGGCTGAGGCGCCGCCGGCTGGCCCGGCCCCCGCGGCGGCCGCTGCCGGCTCGCTGGCCGAGACCAGCTGGATCAAGGGTGTGGTGAAGTGGTTTAACAACGACAAAGGGTACGGCTTCATCTCCACTGAGAGCCACGTGGATGTGTTCGTTCACTGGCGCGACATATCGTCTTGGGACCGCAGCCTGACCCAGGGCGACGAGGTCGAGTTCATGGTCACGCGTACTGCCAAGGGTTTCCAGGCCATCAATGTCATGAAGGCGGGTAAAGAAGGCGACAAGGAACGGGCCCCGGAGGGGGCTGGCGAAGGCGAAGCCCCGGGAGTGAGCGCGGGACCTGAAGCCGCAGCCGCGCCCGAATCTGAAGCTGCGCCCGATGCCAGCGAACCGGCGGCCACGGCCTGAAGGATTACCGCCATTCTATGCTGAAGAAACCCCGAAGCGCGGTAACCTGCTCGTTCTGCGGCAAAGGCGTCGAGCAGGTAGAGAAGATCATCCAGGGCCCGTCGGTGCACATCTGCAACGAGTGCGTGCATCTGTGCAATGAAGTTCTGGCCGAAGAAAACCGCCAGGAACCGAGCCTCAACGGAGCCCCGCTGCCCAAACCAGCCGCCATCAAGGCCCACCTGGACGAGCACGTCATTGGTCAGGAGCGCGCCAAGCGCGCCCTGTCCGTGGCTGTGTACAACCACTACAAACGGGTCTATTCCGGCGTGGCGGATGTCGAGTTGGGCAAGAGCAACATACTGCTGATCGGCCCCACCGGGACCGGCAAGACGCTGCTGGCCGAGACACTGGCCAAGGTGCTCAAGGTGCCCTTCGCCATCGTCGACGCCACGGTGCTTACCGAGGCAGGCTATGTGGGTGAAGATGTCGAGAACATCCTAGTTCGCATTCTGCAGGCCGCCGAGTACGATGTCGGCCAGGCTGAACGCGGCATTCTCTTCATCGACGAGATCGACAAAATCGCGCGCAAGTCGGGCAACCCGTCGATTACCCGCGATGTCTCCGGCGAGGGCGTGCAGCAGGAACTCCTCAAGATCCTTGAGGGCACGGTGTCGGGTGTGCCGCCGAAGGGGGGCCGCAAGCATCCCGAGCAGCCCCTGGTGCAGATCAACACGCGGAACATCCTGTTCATCTGCGGCGGGGCCTTCGATGGTCTGGAACGCCTGGTCAACCAACGCATCGGCAAACGCGCCATGGGTTTCGGTGCCGCGGGGGACGCTGCCGAGGAGCTGGATGCCGGGGCGGCCATGGCGCGGACCGAGCCCGAGGACCTGATCCAGTACGGGCTCATACCGGAGCTCATCGGCCGTCTGCCCGTGGTGTGCAGCCTGCACCCCCTGAGTGACAAGGCGCTGATGGACATCCTGGTGAAACCCCGCAACGCTCTGGTCCGTCAGTACCAGAAGCTGTTCGAGATGGATGGCATTGCGCTGGACTTCGCCCCCGAAGCGCTGGCCAAGGTAGTCGAAATGGCGCAGCAGAAGTCCATGGGCGCGCGAGGTCTGCGAGCGGTGCTGGAGACCGCCATGTTCGAGATCATGTACGAGCTGCCGGTCCGCGACGATGTGCAGGGCTGCACCATCACGCGCGATTTCCTCGAGGCCAAAGGGCCCCCGGACTACTCGCTCCGCCGCAAACGCGCCTGAGCCGGGCCGTGGGGCATCTCCCGGCGCCCGCCTATCCCAGCCGTTGCCGGCCGTCTTCACACAGCACCGCCAATCTTCCTGGAGAGGGACAGACCGTGTGTCTGCACGGTCGGTTGCTGGCGGTGGAGGCCGGCTGCGCCTGCTTGGCCGACGCAGTCGGCCAGGTCAATCTGTTCCTGCCCATCGAATTGGAGCCGAGGCCTGCCGCCGGCGCCTGGGTGGAGGTAACAGGTCGGATCCGTGGTGGCCGTATCGCTGCGACCCGTGTCCAGGAGTTCGCCCGTGCCGCCGCCGGGTGGCAGGCCGCCGGGGCCTGGGGCGGGCCAACCGCGCGCTGCGGGGCCTCCATACCCACACTGCGGCTACGGGCGCAGGCCCTGGCCGCCGTGCGGGCCTTCTTCAGCGAACGCGGTTTTCTTGAGGTGGAGACGCCCTTCTTGGTGAACGCGCCCGGGCAGGAAGCCCACCTGGAGCCATTCCGAAGCGCGTACAACGCGGGGCGCCAACGCCGCGCGGCCTTCCTGATCACCTCGCCTGAGCATCACATGAAGCGCCTGCTGAGCGCCGGACACGAGCGCATCTACCAGCTGGCCCGGTGTTTCCGCGACGAGGAAGCCTCGCCGACGCACAATCCCGAATTCACCATGATCGAGTGGTACCGGGCCTGGGCCAGCTACGAGGAGGTGATGGCCGATACCGAAGCGCTGGTCGCGCAGGTGGCCCGGGCGGTGCGGGGCACCGACCGGCTGCAATACCGGGGCCGCCAGTTGGCGGTCGGGGGGGCCTGGACCCGCTGGACCGTGCGCCGCGCGTTCGCCGAGTTGGCTGGGCTTGACTTGAGCGAGACCGACGCGGCCCGGCTGCGTCGCCGGGCGCGCGACCAGGGCCACGCCAGTGTCACGGACCAGGACTCCTGGGACGACGTCTTCTACAAGGTCCTGCTTGATTGCGTCGAGCCGGCGTTGGCGGCGCAGGGCTGTGCCTGGTTGCTGGATTACCCGGCGCGCCACGCGGCGCTGGCCAAACTGCGCGCCGACGACCCGGACGTGGCCGAACGGGCCGAAGCGTATGTCGGGGGCATGGAGCTGGCGAACGGGTTCACGGAGCTCAACGACCCGGTGGAGCAGCGCCGTCGCTTCGGCGTGGAAGCCGAACGCCGTCGCCTGGCCGGCGCGGGCGCTGTGCCTCTGGACCGGGGTTTCCTCCAGGCCCTCGATTGGGGCATGCCCCCGGCCGGCGGCATGGCCCTGGGGTTCGACCGGCTGGTCATGATCCTGGCTGATGCTGCCCATATCGGCCAGGTGCTGGCCTTTCCCGACGAACCCAGCACGCCGGCGACCGAGTCGGTCAGCTGACCGGGGCCAGCTCCCGCGCTGAGGTCAGCACGCCGTCGATCAGGCCGAATTCGCGCGCTTCCTCGGGGTCGAGGAAGTAATCACGCGAGGTCACGGCCTCGATGCGCTCGAGCGACTGCCCGGTTTCGCGCATCAGGATTTCATTGAGGCGCCGACGCCAGTCCATGATCTCCCGCGCGTGGATATCAATGTCGCTGGCCTGGCCTGTGATGCCCCCCCAGGGCTGGTGCAGCATCAGGCGGGCATGGGGCAGGGCATGGCGCTTGCCCCTGGCGCCACCGGCCATCAGCAGTGCCGCCATGCTGTACGCCTGACCCACGCACAGCGTTGCCACATCGCAGGGGATGTGCTGCATGGTGTCATAAATGGCCAGCCCCGCCGTCAGGCTGCCGCCAGGACTGTTGATGTACAGCGAGATCGGCTTTTTGGGGTCGTCGGACGCCAAGAATAGCAGCTGGGCAATGATCAGGTTGGCCTCGGAGTCGTCGACGACGCTGCCAAGAAACACGATCCGCTCGCGTAGCAGGCGGGAGAAGATGTCGTAGGCGCGTTCGCCGCGGCCTGTCTGTTCGACCACGATCGGCACGATAGCCATGCTGAGCTAGGGTCCTTGGCAGAGGTTGAGCCGGTTGGGTATGCGCGCCAAGATCGTACGTGACAGTCAGATCGATGTCAACCCGAGCTGACGCCGGCCGCCACCGCGTTGACACCGTCGCGGCCGCGGCTAGATTCACGCGGCCAAGGGGCGACATGACACGGGTAGGGGTAATCGGTAGCGTCAACCGCGATGTGATCCACCGGCCGGGTGTTGCGCCCGTTACCGGCTTGGGCGGCGTGTTGTACACGGTGGTAGCGCTGGCCAGGTTGGGGCATCCGGGGACGCAGGTCTGGCCCCTGTTGCGCCTAGGCCGGGCCACGGCCGAGGCCCTGGTGCCCATCTGGGAAGCCACCCCGGGCGTCTGCCTGGACGGGCTGCAGGTCACCGACCGGCCGGATTACTGCTGCGATCTGCGCTATCATCCGGACGGCAGCAAGACCGAGCGACTTACCGGGGGAGCCGGCGCTTTGGCCGCGGCGAGCCTGGCGCCTGTGCTTCCCTGTCTGGATGCCGTGCTGGTGAATTTCATCACCGGGTACGAGCTGCGCCTGGAGGACTGGGCGGCCCTGCGTCGGCGGTTGCCCGGACCCGTCTTCATGGACGTGCACAGCCTGACCCTGGGGCGCCGCCGGTCGGGACAGCGCTACTGGCGACGGCCGCCTCAGTGGCAGGGTTGGCTGGCCACCGCAGATCAGGTCCAGCTCAATCACCTTGAGGCCGAAGTGTTGGCCGGGCTCGAGCCCCTGGGTGCGGCCGACCCGGCCACGCTCGCGCCGCCGCTCTTAGCCTGCGGACCTTCCCGCGTGGTCATCACTCTGGGGGGCGCTGGCGCCGTGGGTTGGGACCGGGGCGCTCCGGGCGGAGCTCCGGTGCAGGTGGCCGCCGATCGTCCGGACCTGGCCCTGGATCCGACGGGTTGCGGCGACGTGTTCCTGGCCGCGGCGGCCATGGCGACCCTCCGCGGGCATGCCTGGGCTGCCGCCCTGACCCTGGCTGCCACCGCCGCCGCGTTCAAGAGCCGCCACGTGGGCGTGGCCTCGCTGGCGGGACTGCCACCCATCGCAGGCGTGTGAGACCGGGCGCCCGCCGCGGACTTGGCGCGTCGGCGACCCGGCTCCGAGGGACGGGAAGGGAGGCGGTATGGTTCTGGTCGGTCTGACGGGCGGCATGGGTGCCGGGAAGTCCACCGTCGCCGCCCGGTTCCAGGACTGGGGGGCCAGGGTTGTCGACGCTGACGCCGCGGGCCGCGCGGCGCTGGCCCTGCCGTCGGTGCAGACCGCCCTGCGGACCGCCTTTGGCGAAGTGGTCATCGCCGCCGATGGTCAGGTCGATCGACGGGCCCTGGCTGACTGCGCCTTTGCCGACGCGGCCGCCTGCCAACGACTCAATGCCATCATGCGGGGGCCGTTGGCTGAACTTCTGTGGGCCGCGGCGCGGCAGGCGGCCGGCGCCGTGGGGCCAGGTGGCCTGGTGGTGGTGGATGCCCCGCTGTTGTGCGAATGGAACTTCGATGCCTGCTTTGATGTGATCGTGGCGGTCGCGGCGCCGGCTGCGGTGCGCATCGACCGCGTGAGCCGGCGCAGTGGTCTGACCGCTGAGCAGGTCCGGCTGCGGCTGTCGTGCCAGTTGGACGATGATGCCCGCCGCCGGCGCGCCGATCTGGTGATCGACAACGAAGGC
Organism: uncultured Gemmatimonadota bacterium; assembly: GCA_903893785.1. Taxonomy (GTDB): domain Bacteria; phylum Latescibacterota; class UBA2968; order UBA8231; family UBA8231; genus CAITNQ01. Next base: position 44,381 of record CAITNQ010000533.1, on the reverse strand, counting down.
ACGCTGGCGCTGCTGGAGAAGCGCACGGCCCGCGTCTGGGCGGCGCTGACCGCGCCCGCGGCGCCCTGGGCGCGCCGCGACCTGGACCTGGAGTCGATTGGCCGGCCGGGCGCGGGCCGACGTCGGGCTGTCGGCGCCGACTCACGGCGCCGGGAAGAGGGGGTGGCTGATCCAATGCCGAGGAGCGAGGGATGACCGATAGGGAGACGAACGCGGCTTTCGCCCGCCGCCACCTGGGGCCGCGCGAAGGCGATATCCGCGCTATGTTGGAGACCATCGGCGTGGCGTCGCTGGACGAGTTGATCACCCGCACGGTGCCCGGGGCCATCCGGGCGGCGACGCCCCTGGAGCTGGAAGAGCCCGTCGACGAGCCGGGCCTGGACCGCCAACTGCGCCAGATCGCCGCGCGCAACCTGCCCTGGCGCTCATTCCTTGGCCTGGGGTACAGTGACTGCTACACGCCACCGGTGATCCAGCGCAACATTCTCGAGAACCCTGGCTGGTACACGCAGTACACGCCGTACCAAGCCGAGATTGCCCAGGGACGGCTGGAAGCGCTGCTGAATTTCCAGACAGCAGTGGCCGATCTGACGGGGCTGCCCCTGGCCAATGCCTCCCTGCTGGACGAAGCAACGGCGGCTGCCGAAGCCATGGCCATGTTTTACGGCCTGAGTCGGGGGGAGCAGGCACACAGCTTTTTCGTGGCGGACGACTGCCACCCGCAGACCATTGCCGTGGTGCGCACCCGGGCCGAGGCCCGCGGTTGGCGGGTGGTCATCGGCGACCCGGATCAGGCCACGCCCGACGCGGCCTGGTTTGGGGCGTTGCTCCAATACCCGGGCACAGATGGGCGCGTGCGCGACCTGACCGCGTTCGTGGAACGGGCCCATGCCGCCGGCGCCCTAGTGGCCGCCGCTGCCGATCTCCTCGGCTTGTGTCTGTTGCGCCCGCCGGGGGAGTGGGGCGTCGATGCGGCGCTGGGCTCGGCGCAGCGATTCGGCATGCCGATGGGCTACGGCGGCCCTCATGCAGCCTTCTTCGCTACGCGACAGGAATACCGGCGCCTGCTGCCCGGCCGCATCGTCGGCGTGTCGCGCGACAGCCGCGGTCGGCCGGCGCTGCGTCTGGCCCTGCAGACCCGTGAGCAGCACATTCGCCGCGAACGGGCCACGAGCAACATTTGCACGGCGCAGGTGCTGCCCGCGGTAGTGGCGGCAGCCTATGCCGTGCACCATGGTCCCGATGGCTTGCGTGAAATCGCCGCGACGGTGCATCTGCGGGCCCGGCAGTTGGCCGCCGGGGCGCAAGCGCTGGGGCACCAGGTGGTCCATCCGGTCTTCTTCGACACGGTGCGTCTGCGGCCGCCGACCGGGTGGCTCGCGGCGGTCTGCGAACGGGCTCGCCAGCAGTGCGTCAATCTGCGTCTGCTGGCCGACGGCGACCTGGTAGTGGCGCTGGACGAAGCCACTACCGAGGCGGACGTGGCCATGTTGCTGGCCATCCTGGCGGCGCCCGACGGCGGTTCAGGCGGACCTGCCGGGGTGGTTGGCGGTTGCCTCGACGCCGAGTCAACACCCCACGCGCGCCAGTCTCCCTACCTGGTCCATCCGGTGTTCCATCGCTACCGGAGCGAAACGGAAATGCTGCGCTACCTGCGCCGGTTGGAATCGCGTGACCTGTCACTGGCGCAGTCGATGATCCCGCTCGGTTCCTGCACCATGAAGCTGAACCCCACCGCGGCCATGGCGCCCATCACCTGGCCGGAGTTCGGTCGCGTCCACCCCTTCGCGCCCGTGGAGCAGGCCGGCGGCTATCACCAGGTGATCGACGAACTAGGGAACATGCTGCAGCGCATCACCGGGTTTGCCGCGGTCTCGCTGCAGCCCAACTCCGGGGCGCAGGGGGAATACGCCGGGTTGTTGGTGATTCGTCAGTACCATCGCAGCCGTGGCGCCGGCGAGCGCGACGTCTGCCTGATCCCGGCGTCGGCCCACGGCACCAATCCGGCCAGTGCTGCCATGGCAGGACTGCAGGTGGTGGTGGTCCGCTGCGACGACAGCGGCAACATCGACCTGGAGGACCTGCGCCAACAGGCCGGGCGCCACAGGGATCGGTTGGCGGCGCTGATGGTCACGTACCCATCGACCCATGGCGTCTTCGAGGAGTCTATCCGCAGCGTGTGCGCCGTGGTCCACGAACATGGCGGGCAGGTGTACATGGACGGCGCCAACATGAACGCCATGGTCGGGTTGTGCCGACCAGCCGATATCGGTGCCGACGTCTGCCACCTGAACCTGCACAAGACCTTCGCCATTCCCCACGGCGGCGGGGGGCCCGGGATGGGTCCGATCGCGGTGGCGGCCCATCTGGCGCCGTTTCTACCCGGCCACCCGCTGGCGCCGGTGGGGGGGGCGCAGGCCATCGGTCCGGTGGCGGCGGCACCGTGGGGCAACGCGCTGGTGCTGCTGATTTCCTGGGCCTATCTGCGCTTGATGGGCAGCGCCGGGGCCACTGAGGCATCGCGCCTGGCGATCCTCAACGCCAACTACGTGGCGGCGCGATTGGCGCCCAGTTACCCGGTTCTGTACCGCGGTGCCGCCGGGCTGGTGGCGCACGAGGCCATTCTCGATCTGCGCCGCCTAAAAGACCTTAGCGGCATCACCGTCGAGGACGTAGCCAAACGCTTGATGGATTACGGGTTCCACGCGCCAACGGTCTCCTTCCCGGTGGCGGGCACGCTGATGGTGGAACCCACCGAGAGCGAGTCGCTGGCCGAATTGGACCGGTTCTGCGAAGCCATGATCGCCATTCGTGGCGAGATCGACGAGGTGGCGCAGGGGACGGCGGACCGCGAGGACAATGTGCTGCGCCAGGCGCCGCATCCGGCCGAGGCCCTGGCCGACGACCCCTGGCCCCACGCCTACTCGCGGCGCCGCGCCGCGTTCCCGGCGCCCTGGTCGGCCCAGAGCAAGTTCTGGCCGGCGGTGGCGCGCATCGACAATGCGCTGGGCGACCGGCAGCTCATGTGCGCCTGCCCGCCGATCGAAGCCTACGCCGCCGCGGCCACCGAGCGTCTGCCGCCGGGATGAGACGCCGGGGTCTGGCGCGCGGCCATGGTCTGGCGCCGGCCCGGCCATGGCGCTCGGGCCGTGCGCCGGTCGCTCGTTTCAGGTGTCCGACGCCGTGGGTGGCAGGTGGCGCTCGGGCCGTGCGCCGGTCGCTCGGTTCAGGCGTCCGACGCCGCGGGTGGCAGGTGGCGCTCGGCGAACTTGGTTACCTGACCGCACAGCCGGTGCAGCAGACGCAGGTCGCGGTCGTCCAGGTCCATGCGGTTGAAGACGCGCCGGAGGGCGCGCGAGAAGTTCCGCGGGTCGTCGTTGAACGGCCTGAACTCGATCGCGGTCAACGCCGCTAGCAGATGACGGTAGAACTCCTCGCGGTCGGCTGCGGTGGCCAGGTGCCGATGCGGCCGTGGCCGCGCTCCCTGGGAGGCGTGGAACAGCTCGTACGTGCACAGCAGCACCGCGTGGGACAGGTTGAACGACGGATGCTCCACCGCGGAGGGGAAACGCACCAGCTGATGGCACAGGGCCAGTTCATCGTGCCACAGGCCATCTTTCTCACGGCCGAAGACCAGCGCCACCTGGTGCGTCAGCGCAACTCTGGCCACCTCGGCGAGGGTCTCGCGGGGGTGCGCATCTACCTCGCGCTGCTTGCCCGTGCGGTGGGTGGTGCCCACCACCAGATGGGCGTCGGCGACCGCGGTCGCCAGGTCCGGAACCACGAGGGCCTGGTCGAGTACTGCCTCCGAGCCGTGGGCCAACCAGCGCGCCTCGGGGCGGTCCCAGTCACCCGGATTGACCAGCACCAGACGGTCGATACCGGTGTTGCGCAGCACTCTGGCCGTCGAGCCGATGTTACCGGGACTGGCCGGTTCCACCAGGACAACGCGTACATTGGGTAGTGAGCGCACGGGCAGACCCTGGATGGGAGGCAGGTGGCGAGGGCCGAGAAGATAGCCGTCCGGCGTGGGCGGCACAAGCGCGGCGGGGGCGTGGCCGTCGGGCTGTCGGGCCGGGGCGGGGCGAGCCCGCCTGAGCTTGCCCTTTCCCAGCAGTGGCCGTACATTACCCGCCGGCAAGCTCATGGAGACTTCCGCCATCGACCCGCAACGGTCTGCCGGGCCAGGCCAATGGCCGCGCCCTGGCGCCTCGAGCCCGCACCCGCAGCGGGCGTTGTCCTGCTGCCGCCCGGGAGCCTGCGGTTCCCGTACCTCCTCCTGCAAACCATCTTCCACCGGTTGCGTTGGGTCTGAGCCTGGGAGCGAAGACGTGTCCTGCGTAACGTACCGGTGGGGCAGTCCTGCGCCCCGACATGGCGGCCGCTGCACATACCGTCGACGGGCAGGCGGCAATCCCGACAACCGGGCGGGCGCCGGCCGGCGGGCCAACCAGGCATTGCTATCGGACAGCCGACAATGAGAAGGAATCTGTGGCAGCGGCTTTATGAGATTGTCGCTCCATACCGCGGCCTGCTGACGCTCGCCTCGCTGACTCTGCTGGCGTTGACCGTGCTGGGGCTGGTGACCCCGGTGTGGTCGGCCAAGCTTATCGGCCGAGCTCTGCCGGACAAGAACGCCCACCTCTTCATTGTCTGCATTCTGGTATTGGTCGGGATTCAGGTGGCCACCAGCCTGATCTCCTTCCTCTACTCGTACCAGATGCGGGTGCTCGGTGGGCGGCTGGTGTTCGACCTGCGTCGGCGCATGTACGACCACCTGCAGCGGCTGTCCCTGGGGTTCTACGAGTCGCGCTCATCGGGCGAGATCATCTCGCGCATGATGAACGACGTCAACTGGGTGACCGCCCTGGTGACGGGCACGGCCCTGAACACGTTGATCTCGGTGTTCAAGGCCATCTTCCTGCTGGTTGTTCTCTTTTACGACAGCCCGCGCATTGCCACGGTGGCCGTCCTGGTGATGCCGCTGCATTTCCTGGGTTACTTCTTCTTCCGCGAGCGCATTTCGCACTATGCGTGGAAGTCATCCGAGAAGATGTCCCAGGTGTACGGCAAGATCAGCGAAGTGCTCGGGGCGATGAAGATGGTCAAGTCGCACTCGGGCGAATTGCGGGAAAGCCGGGCGCTGATCACTCAACTGCGCGAGAACTACGACATCGGCATGTACTCGGGGAACCTGTCGACGATCTGGGGCCACACCACCGGCAACATCAGCTATGCGGGCCAGATTCTGGTCATGGTCGTGTGCGGTTTCCAGGTGATCAACGACCCCAAGGTGACGCTGGAAGACTACATCCGGCTGATGACCTACGTCGGCATGCTGTACGCACCCGTGTCGGAGCTGATCGGCGTGGTGCAGCAGATTCTGCCGGCCAAAGTCGGCATCCGTCGGGTCTTCGAAATCATGGACACCCAGCCCGAGGTCGAAGACCGCCCTGACGGGATCCGCTCGGCGCTGCAAGGCAATGTGGTGTTCCGGAATGTCAACTTCGCCTACGATCAGGGCGACCAGGTCCTCAAAGACGTGTCCTTTGTCGCCAACCCGGGCGAGATGGTTGCCTTCGTGGGCCCGAGTGGCTCGGGCAAGACGACCATTGCGAACCTGATCGCGCGCTTCTACGACCGCAACTCGGGTGACATCACCATCGATGGCCGCGACATCCAGGAATTCTCGCTGCGAGCCCTGCGCGACCAGATGAGCATTGTGCTGCAGGAGACCCATCTCTTCCGCGGCACGATCCTGGACAACATCCGCTACGGCAAACCCGAAGCGACACTCGAGGAGATCGAGGAAGCGGCCCGCCAGGCCAATGCCCACGAGTTCATCTGCACCCTGCCCGATGGATACCGATCGTTGATCGGCTCCAGTGGCGCGCGTCTGTCGGGTGGCCAGCGCCAGCGTATCGCCATCGCCAGGGCGCTGATCCGCAACCCCCGCATCCTGGTCCTGGACGAGGCCACCTCGGCCCTGGACACGGTGTCCGAGACCAAGGTTCAGGAAGCCCTGGTCCACCTGATGAAAGACCGAACCACCTTCGTCATCGCCCATCGTCTGTCGACGATCAAGAACGCCAACAAGATCGTCGTGCTGCAGGAGGGGCATGTCGAGCAGGTGGGTACGCACGATGAACTGATCGTCCAGGAAGGCCTGTACCGCGAGTTGTACGACCCTGAGTGGGCCAAGAAGCGTAAAGAAGAGCGCGACCAGCGGATCGAGAGTCTCGCCCAGGCCAGCTGAGACGGCCGCTCACGCGGCGCTTGCGGCCTCGGGCCGCCGGAGTGCAACGCATGTCCCTGCTGACGGTTTTCGACATCACTGCCTTTTTCGAGCCCAGTGCGCACTTCCAGTACACGCGCAAGGTCCGCTCGGAGTTCGATGAACTGGCGAAAGCCTACGCGCGCTCAACGTGGATGCTTGGCAGCCACGGCGGTCGCGCTCGGCTGCAGACCGATATCCAGGGCATTGGCGTGGCCACGCGTCTGGAGATCGGTCGCCTGACGTTCGGCGAAGGCAGCCAGAAGGAGTTGATCCGCAACGCCTTCGAGCTGTTCCACGAAGCCCAGCGGCGGGGGCTGGTGTCGGGTGAGATCGATCGCCTGACCGTGCGTTTCCCCAAGGCGGATCAGCGGCCCGCTGAACGCGAATCCATCCGCGAGTCCTTTGCGGCCGCCTACGAAGGTATACAGTGTGCCTTCCTGAACCGCGAACGCAATCTGCTGGAGATCGGCCAGGTGGTGTCATACCAGTCGGTCACCCAGTATCTGCGCGAGGACGGCCTGTACCACAGCGCCCACCGTAACCGCATTGAGAAGGTCCGCCGCCACCTGCAGCAGGAAGTGGGGCGGTACGAGAACCACAAGTTCTACGTCAGACCGCAGGCCATTCCGGGGTCTGTGCCCAAGCTGGATTTCTGCTACACCGGGGCCGAATCGGACCGGCGGGTGGAAGCCTTCATGGAGGGCTACACCGACGAGAAACCCATTTTCTACTCGCCCGCCGACTTCGCCGCACAGCGCGAGGAGTTCGTCGAGCTGGTCGATTACGAACGAGCCAGCCGTCGTTTCGGTGGCCTGTGGGTTCTTCAGGGCGACATCGTCCGCTACCTGTTCCCGCAGCAGGTCAGCGTGCTCTACCTGTTCTTCGACGCCCAGTTGCAGCCCGAACTGGACCGCTGGTTCACCTGGGGTGAGCTGCACGAACGGCAGCAGGCTTCCCGGTTCATCGCCAAGGCGGCACGCAGTTCGCAGACCTTCCTCGAAATGGTCCTGGAGGGCCTCTGGCGCAACTACTTCGTCGTGCAGGACGAAGATCGTTACCGGCTCCGTCCCGGGTTCGCTGACTTCGCTCACGTGGCGTTCTATCAGCTGGGCGAGTTCCGCAAGCGGTTGCAGTGAGCCGGGCCAGGGGTCGATGAGTGCCGGTGGCGACGACTTCGTCAGCACGTCACCGCGGCCCGGTTGTCGCCTCCACCTGAGCCCCTCGTCCCGGTTCAAAACCGTGCGGGCCGACCTCTACCTGCGCCTGCCGCTGCGTTCGGGCGACAACACGCGCCTGGCGCTAGCAGCTCGGTTGCTTGAGCGGGGGACGCGCAGCTACCCGGACATGGCCAGCCTGGGCCGTGCCGTGGACGCGCTGGATGGGGCTGTGGTCGGCGCCGAAGTCGAGCAGATGGGCGGGTGGCAATTGCTGCACCTGTTCCTCGAGGTTCTCGACCCCCGTTACGTGAGTCGGCCGGGAACGGACCTGCTGACTCCGGGTCTGGCCCTGCTGGCCGAGTTGGCGACCGCCCCCGTGGAGGTGGAGGGCGGGTTCCGCGCCGACTGGCTACGCCAGGAGAAGGCCTCTCTGCGGCTGCAATTGGCCAGCCTCTACAACGACAAGTCAGCGTGGGCGCAGCGCCGGTGCATAGAGTTGATGTGTGCGGGCGAAGCCTGCGGCCTGTCGTGCCTGGGCGACGCTGCCGCGCTGCCGGGCATCCGTCCACGGCCGCTGATGCGCTTCTACCGCGACGCGCTGGCACAATGCCCGGTCGACGTGTTCGTCAGCGGCTATCTGGGGCCGCGCCCCGATGTCGGCCTGGAGGCGCTGACGGGTTGGGGGGGCGAGTCGGCCGCGGCTTGGGCGGAACCCCTGGGGAGGCCACCGCGCCGCCGCCGTCGGCCGCGTCGGGTGACCGAGCAGCAGCCGGTCAGCCAGGCCCGCCTGGTGCTGGGTTACCGGACCAGGACTCGCCTGGGAAGCCCGGCATACCCGGCCCTCGCGCTCTTCAACCTGGTGTGGGGCGGCGATTCGGGGTCGCGTCTGTTCCGCCATATCCGCGAGCGTGCCGGCCTGTGCTACTATATCGGTTCGCACCTGGAACCCCTTTCGGGACTGGTCTTTGTCGCCGCCGGCGTGGAGGCGGCCGCTAGCGATGCCGTGGTTGACGCCATCGAGGCGCAGCGAGGGCACCTTGCCGCGGGCCACGTCCGGCCCGCCGAGTTGCAGGGCGCCCGGAACCTGTTGCTGAACCGCCTGGCGGCACTGGACGACGATCGGGCCGCTCTGGTGCGCCTGGGGTACCGCAATCTGCTGGCGGGCATTCCCCTGGGCCGCCAGGCCGTGCGGGAGTCGCTGGCAGCTGTGGACCGCGCGGCCGTGGCCGCCGCTGCGGCCGAGCTGCGGCTGGACACCGTGTACCTGCTGGCCGGCGGCCCGGCGTGAACGGTCGTGTACGGGTGCGGTTGGGAGATGGCTGCTGGTCCGGTCGCGTCGCCGGCGGGTTACCGGTGCACGTGCTGCGTCGGCCCGGCCTGCGGCAGAAGGCCGCGGTGCTGTCGGTGGAAGCCGGCTCCATCGACACGATCATTCCATCCGGCGGCGGGATGCCGAGTAAGCATGTACCGGCCGGCGCGGCCCACTTCCTCGAGCATCGGCTTTTCGCCAAACCCGGTGGCGATATCAGTGAGCGCTTCGCCCGTCTCGGTGTCGACATCGACGCGCACACTACCTGCACGCAGACCAGCTTCCAGTGTAGTGGACCAGAGCATCTGCCCGAGGCGCTGGAGTTGCTGCTGGAGCTGGCTTTCGTGCCGCACCTGACGGCGCGGGGGATTGCCCGCGAGCGTGAAATCATCGCGCGCGAGATCGACCTGTACGGTGACAGCCTGGAATGGGTGGGTTATCTGTGCGCCATGGACGCCCTGTACCCCGGGCACGCCCTGGCCACCGACATCGCCGGCACGGCCACCAATATCGCCCAACTCGATCTGGCCTGTCTGGCGCGCCTGCATGAGGCCTACTACCATCCAGCCAACGCCGTGCTGTGCGTCTGCGGCGATGTCGACGGACCCGAACTGGCCGCCCGCGTCGACGGTTGGCTGCGGCACCACGGGCTGGACGTGCCGGGCCCCGGACAACGCCGGCCACGTCGTCGACGGGTGCGGGCTGCGGTGCGCGGACAACGCCAGGCCCGCCTGCCAGTGGTCCTGCCGCACCGACTGCTGGTCTTCCCGGACCCGCGCGTGGGCCAGCGCGGCCTGGCTCTCCTGGAGCGGGAGCTAGCCCTGGAGGTGGCCCTGGACATTCTCTTCGGATCGGCCAGCGACTTCTACCAGCGCTGCTATGCTGACGGCGTGATCGATTCGGGCAGCTTCGGCACGGACGTGAACCTGGAGCCCTGGTTCGCCTTCACGCTGGTGGGGGGCGATGCGCCGGACCCGCTGGCCCTGATCGAAGCCGTGCTGGCCGAGTTGCAGCCGGCGCGGGCCCTGCCCGTGCTGGCCGAGCACTTCGAGACCGCGCGCTGCAAGGCCTGGGGCCATCTGGTGCAGGCCTTCGATCAGGTGGAGAGTTGTGTGCAGCTGATGCACAGCGCCGTTACGTGCGGTTCCCACCCCTTTGACTTGTTGACGGCGCACGAGCGGCTGGACATGGTCCGGGTGCGCGATGCCCTCTTGACCGGATTGGACCCCCAATGCCACGGACTGGTGCGCATCGACCCGGCCCGCCGTTGACCGGTGCGGCCCCCCAAGACCGCGTCACACGGTTCTACGCCACCGCGATTCCGGGGCTCGAGCCCGTGGTGGCTGACGAGATCACCGAGCGCCTGCCCGGTGTCACCGCCGTTCGGGTCCACCAAGGGCGTCGCCAAGGGCGGGTGTCGTTCGTGTACGAGCGCTCGCCGCGCCACTTGCAGACCCTCGGTTCGGTTCGAGGCGTGTATGCCCAGTTGGCCGAAATCGACGGGGTCACCGTGGGCCAACCCGGTCTGGCGCGGGTCACCTCCATGCTGGCTGGCCTGTCCTTCGGCGCCGTCGGCCGCCTGCTGCGGGGGCTCCAGCCGGACATTGACCCAAGCACTTTCCAGCTGAGTGCCACGGTGCAGGGACCGCATCGATTCCAGGCCGCCGAGTTGGCCCAAGCCGCGGAGACGGCGCTCTGTGAAGGCGCCGGACTGCGGCGTCGACCGGTGTCCACGGCCATGCACCTGGCGCTGCAGGTCGACGGCCGCCGGGCCCATCTGGGAGTGCGCCTGCCGGCTGCGGACGACGGCGATCCCCTGGCGTACTGCGTGGCGCGTCTGGCCGGCATCGGCCCTGGTGATCGGGTGCTGCTGCTGCGGACGCCGCCCGTTTGGGCTGATGTCGTCATGCCCGCGTGCGGTGCCGAATGGTGCCTCAACCTGGTCGATACGTTGCCACACCTGCCGGCTTCGGCCACTGTCCTGATGGACGGCGAGCACTGGCCGGTGGGCGACGAAGTGGCCGGCAGCGTCATTGGTTTCGCGGGTGACCCGCGGTTGGCCGAGATCCGCCAGTGGACGCGCGCACTGGTACCGGGAGGCACGGTCGTCGTGGTCGTGGCCGACGCGTCGCGATTCGCGACCATGCTCCGTCAACACGAGGTGCCCCTTGAGGTCATGGCGGCTGTCGCGGTCAATCTCAATGGCCGCCAGCGCACGATCTTCGTGCTGGGTTCAGAGGCTCCTGATGACCCCGCCGCGGTAACCGGGCCTCCCCTGCTGCAGATCGATCCGGCGAGTTGATCCACACGCGCTTCGGAGTTATTTTGGCCACGTCGCGGCTGGCGGTGCGCTTCGGCCTGCGGACGGCGGCGGGCCGATGGCAGTCCCCGGGCCCGGGACCGTTGGGCGGCAGGGCGCGGGCGCTGTGCGGCATGTCCCTCAGCAGGGGATGAAACCATGGCCGATGTCGATGACCCGGATGAGGGTGAAGGTGCGGCCCGGCCCGCGGCCGGGCTGGATGCGGGTGAGTTGGGGGTAGCCGAGGCCCTGCGAGCCTGGGAACAGGGCGGCCACGCCGACGCCCATGGCGACGATGGCGAGGTGTCGCCGATCCAGTTCCCGCAGCTGGAGGCTGGCGTCCCCAACGTCAAGCCGCGCCTCAGCCGGCTGAACAATGTCAGAGTCTCGATATCGGTGGAGCTCGGGCGGACCGAGAAGACGGTGCGGGAGCTGACGCAACTCCGCGAGCAGGACATCATCGACCTGCCCAAACTGGCCGGTGAACCCTTTGAGATCCGGGTCAACGGCCGGGCTTTCGCCCAGGGCGAGGTGGTCGTGCTCGCCGAGATGGTCGCGGTGCGCATCACGCAGCTGCTGCCGCAGCGCGACCAAGCCGCACCGGACGAGGACGAGGAGTAAGCCGGGACCGGGGCGGGTCAGGCGGACGGCGGTTGCCACCGACGCACCTGGCGTCGGTGGCGATCGAGGGCCGCGTCGATCAGTCGGACGAGCTCGCTGGCCGCCACGGGGAATTCCAGCAGTCCGTCCGTCGGCAGCCGGCGCAAGCGGATCTGCGTCGCCTCGTCGAACGGCACCGCCGAGTGTACAATCACCGGGAGGCCAGCCGTCGCCGGATGGTGGCGGAGCCGCCCGAGCAGTTCGAAACCGTCGATCCCCGGGATGTACAGATCCAGGAAAACCAGGTCGGGGCGGCGCCGGGCAATGGACTCGATGGCTTCCTGGCCGTTGTTGGCCAGGCCCAGTTCGTGCCGGCTGCGCAGCCGGACAATGCGGGCCAGGTACCGTTGGCTCTGCGGGTTGTCGTCGACCATCAGCAAATAGGCCATGCATCGCTCCGGCTCTTGCCGCGTCAAAAAGGGTGGACCGCGGGCCCGGGCAAGGTGCCGGAGGGGTGGCCACCAGCCAAAGGAGGAATGGTGTCAGACCGATCGGCGCAAGCCTACAGCCAAGCCCTGCAGTACATCCCCGGTGGCGTCAACAGCCCGGCCCGCGCTTTCGGTGCCGTGGGCGGGGGGCCGCGTTTCGTCAGTCACGGTCGCGCGGCGCACCTTTTCGATCTCGACGGCCGCGAGTATATCGACTACGTGTGCTCCTGGGGACCGTTGATCTTCGGCCACGCCCATCCGCGCGTGGTGCGCGCGATCCAGGAGGCGTGCGAGCGGGGTACCAGTTTCGGCGCGCCCACCGAGCTCGAGGTGGCCATGGCGGCGCAGGTGTGCGCCATGGTCCCGTCGATCGAGATGGTGCGCATGGTCAACTCGGGCACCGAGGCGACCATGTCGGCCGTGCGCGTCGCCCGGGGGTACACCGGGCGCGACAAGATCATCAAGTTCGAGGGGTGCTGGCATGGGCATGGCGACAGCTTCCTGATCAAAGCGGGTTCCTCGGCGTTGACCCTGGGCGCGCCGGACAGCCCGGGGGTGCCGGCAAGCGTGGCCGCGGATACGCTGACCCTGCCGTACAACGACGCCGACGCCGTGGCCCACGCTGTGGCCCGGAACCCCGGCCAGGTGGCCGCGGTGATCGTGGAACCCGTGGCCGGTAACATGGGTACGGTGCTGCCGTGTGCGGGTTTCCTGGAGAGCCTGCGACAGATCACCCGCGACCACGGCATTGTCCTCATCTTCGACGAGGTGATCACCGGTTTCCGCGTGGCGCCCGGTGGGGCGCAGCAGCGCTTCGGCGTCACCCCTGACCTGACCTGCCTGGGCAAGATCGTCGGCGGGGGACTGCCGGTGGGAGCCTACGGGGGGCGGCGCGAAATCATGTCCGAGGTGTCGCCCATGGGCCGACGCATTTCGCAGGCCGGTACCCTCTCGGGTAACCCGCTGGCCATGGCCGCGGGCCTGGCGCAACTGCAGATGCTGACCGAACCGGGCGTGTACGAGCGCCTGGAGCAGGTCTCGGTGACGCTGGCTGAAGGCATGCGCGACAGCGTGCGGCGTCTGGGGCGCCGGTTCGCCGTTAACCAGGTGGGCGCCATGCTCTGCCTGTTCTTCGTTGAGGGCGAGGTCAACGACTACGCCGCGGTTACCCGCGCTGATACCGACCTTTTCCGGCGCTATTTCTGGGCTTGCCTGGAGCGTGGGCTGTACCTGGCGCCGTCGCAATTCGAGTGCATGTTCCCGTCGGCGGTGCATTCCGACGACGATATCGAAGCGACCCTGCGCGCGCAGTACGAAGCGCTGCGGGCCGTACTCTAGGGCGCCATGGGAACACGGGTCGTGTGGCGCACGCACAGGTGCATGGCCGCGCTGTCGGCCGCGCTGCTGCTGGGGGTACCCGGCTGCGGTGGCGGTGGGCCCGACCGCGACGACGAATTGGGGACCACGCCCGACGGCCACACTGAACTGGTGACCGTGGGCCGCGAACCGGCTGTGGCTCCGTCAGCGGGAGCGGTCGCGGCGCCGGACTCCACTGATTCCCTTGGGCCGGCCGTCACCTATGTTGGCGCCGACACGGCCGACCGCGGACCTGGGGCCCCCCAGGTGCAGGCGGCGACGACCATCGATGATCAGGCCGGGATGACGCTAGCAGACCGCGATCCGCCGCTTACTGCGGCCAACCGCGGGGCGGCGATGCCCAACCGGTCCGCGGCGGTCGCCGCGGAACCGACCGGGCGGCCGCCGACGGCCGAGCGTCCGTCGCCGCCGGCGGCTGGGCGCGCTGCAGAGGCCGGCGCCGCCACCCGCCCGGGTCTGGGGGCGACCTCCGCGGCGTCGGGCAAGGCGAACCCGGCTGTGGCTCCGACCGCCAGTGCACGGCCGGCGACGACGGGCCTGGTGGGCTATGACCCGGACGGGGAGTTTACGGTGCAGGTGAAGGTCGTTCCCGATGCCCGGGCGGCGCGCGCCCTGGTCAACGAACTGACCGGCGACGGGTACCCGGCCTACTCCCTGCCGACGCCGGAGGGCAAGGGGGTGCGGGTACGGATCGGTTATTTTGCCTCGCGCAACGACGCGGTCCGCTTTGGCGCCTTGCTCGCGCGCGACCGGGGGATGGAATCCTGGGTAGACCGCCGCGCCAACGAACACTGAGCCGCGGCGGCGCCATGGGAATCCGCGTTTTGTGCTGCGGCACTTTCGATTACCTGCATCCGGGGCACGTCAGTTTTCTGCGCCAGGCGGCGGCCCTAGGTGACGAGTTGGTGGTCGTGGTAGCGCGCGACGCCAATGTGGCCCGGGTCAAGGGACGGCTGCCGATCCACGGCGAGGAGGATCGGCGCCAGGCGGTGGAGGCGCTGGGGATCGCCCGGCAGGTGCGGCTGGGGCATCCGGGGGCTGATCTCCTGCAGATCGTCGCCGATGTGGCCCCTGATGTTATCGCCCTGGGTTATGACCAGGCCGCGCCTGCGGGGCTCGCCGAGGCCTGGCCTCAGGGGCGACTGGTGCGCCTGGCGCCGCACGAGCCCTGGCGCTACAAGTCATCGCTGCTCCGCCGGGCCCACCCAGGCACCGCCACGGCCGTCTCGCCCGCGCCGGCCGGGACCGCCGACGACCCCGCAGAAAGTGCCGGGCCGTGAGCACTTGGTGGGCGCGCGGCCGCCGCGCCTGGCATCGCTGGCGGCATCCGGCGCCGCAGCCGCAGCTGGTCCTCTGGTATCCGCGCGCGGCCGGACCGCCGACGGTCGGGCCTTTGCCGGCCGGCATGGAGCTCCGCTCGTTCGCGGCCGGCGACGAGCCGGCGTGGGCTGGCCTGTTGCAGGCCAACGGCGAGTTGGGCGTCTGGGACGTGGCGCGGGTCGAACGGGAGCTGGCCGGCGATCTGATCCGGGTGGCCCAGTACTTCGTCGTTGCCGAGGGGAACCTCGTCGCCACCACCGGGGTCTATGCCCGTCTGCGGCTGGACGGGCCGGCGTACGAGATCGGTTGGGTCGCCGTGGCCCCGGCCTGGCGCGGCCGGGGTCTAGGCGCGCAGGTGGTGGCCGCTGCGGTGCGGGCCGCGCTGGCGCTGCCACCACGCCCCGTGTATCTGCTGACCGATGACCACCGCGTGCCGGCGCTGAAAGTCTACCTGCGCCTGGGTTTCCGTCCTGATATGAGCCACCCCTCGTACCGCGGTCGCTGGCGTCGATTGGCACGCGCCCTGGGCGAGGCAGCCCGGGTGCCCTCACTGGACCGGGACGGCGCCCTGGCCGAAAACACCCCTGCCGACAGCGGGAGGAACCGGTGACCTTAGCGGTGTGTGCCGACATCCACGACAACATCTGGGTGCTGGCTCGGGCGCTGCCGGCGATGGCCGCGGCCGACCAGCTGCTCTTCTGCGGCGACTTCTGTGCCCCCTTCACGCTGGTGCAGTTAGCCGAAGGGTTTCCGGGACCGATCCACGTGGTGTGGGGCAACAACGACGGCGATCGCGACCTGCTGACTGCGCAGGCCCGCCGTTTCGCCCATGTCACCCTGCACGGTCACCGGGCTGAGCTGACGCTCGAGGGCGTGCGCATCGGCGCCAGCCATTACGCGGAGATTGCCGCCGGCATGGCCGCCGCGGGCCGCTTTGACCTGGTGTGCCATGGCCACGACCATCAGGTGCGCCAGGAGAAGCATGGGTCGTGCCTGCTGCTGAACCCGGGCGAGATCATGGGCCGTTTCGGTCGCAGCACCTGGGCCTGGGTCGATCTGGCCGCCGTCCGCGCCGACACGCGCGAGGTGCCGGCCCCTGCCTGAGCCGCGGCTGCCGGCGACGCGGTACCGGACCGCGGCCGGTCAGGTTAGGTAGCCGAGGTCGCGCAGGCGCTGGTCCAACCGCGCGCTCGCGGCTGCGTCGGTTGCCGGCCAGAGGGATTGGGCGGTCGGCGATGCCGCTAGCAGCTCCTGGCGCCCGGCCCGCAACGCGTCAGCGACCGCCGGATCGTCAACGCGTTCCTCACTGAACAGGCGCTCCAGCCACGCGCCGTGGCTGCCCACGGTCAGTTTGTGGGTGGTGTCCCAGGCGGCCCAGAGCAGGGGCGCCGATGGTGCCCGGTTGCCCGACTGCAGGTCGTCGGACTCGTGCAGCGGCTCAATCTCGGCCAACCAGGGCCCAGGGGCCCTGGCCGCCCACACATCAACGCCCGGGCCCCGGTACGTGCCTTCCAGGCCCAGAACCCGCAGCAAGGTGGGGAACAAATCGACCATGGACAGCAACGGGCGCGTCGGCTCCGGGTTGCCGCTGCCCGGCAGGTGGAAGTAGAGCGGCACCCGGAGGACGCTGTTGCGCAGAGTCTGTCCGTGGTAGGGTTCGTCCGGCGTCCAGCTCTCGCCATGGTCGCCGAAGATGAACACGGCCCACCTGCGCGGGTCTAGCTGTTCCAGCAGAGGCGCCAGCTGCGTCTCGGCAACACGGCTGGCTGCGGCCCGGTAGCGGCTCTCCACCTCCGCGCGCCGGCCACGGCGCAGCAGGCGCAGCACCTCTCCGTCGGCCCGCCCGTCGGCCGCCCCATAGGGTGTGTGCGCCCCCCAGTAGTGCACGAAGAGCACCGATGGCTCGGCGGCCAGGGCTGCCCTCAGCTGGCCCAGACCTGCCGCCGGTTCGGGCGCCAACGGCGCGATGGCATCGGCGAAGTCCAGGCCGGCGAAAACCGAGGCCGCTTCGGAGAAGCCCAGCGCCGGTCGCCGCTGGCGCTGGCAGAGGGCGAAGAGATGCTCGATTCCCGGCCGCAGGCACGTGCGACGTTGGCCCAGGACGCCGTGTTCGCCCGGGTACAGCCCGGTGAACAGCGACGCGTGCACTGGCCGCGTGGCCGATGAGGTCGAGAACAGCCGCGAGCAGAACCCGAAGTGACGCGTGGCCTGATCGAAGCGCGGCCAGCGCTGGGAGGGATTGGCCCGAGGCGCCGCGTCGAGGCGCAGGCTGTCGATACTGAGCAGCAGAACCGGCATCGGCACCTGCCTCAGGTCAGCAGGCCGCGCCCCTGCACCGGAAAGACTTCCTCGACGCGGCCCTGGCGCACGCCCAGCAGCCGGTCGTGCAGGAAGTTGGTGGAGTCAGAATAGCCGACCAGGAGTTCCACCTGCTCGGCAATGGCAGGACCCGGTCCGTGCAACAGGTCGAACACCCCGTGCTCAGCCGACAGGTAGCGCAGTTTGAGGTCGTCCCGGTACCGTGGCGTGGGCGGATGGTGGTACGCTGACAGGGTCTTGAAGCCGGCGTCGAGCACGACATGCCGGTCGGTGCGACTGGTGACCGTGGCCAGCACGGTCAAACCGCAACTGAGCGCTGCCACGCCGCACTGGTCGCGGTACATCCCGTCCATGAAAATGCCCCCGCCCGCCTGCACCTCGGTGATGCCGGGCCGCGCTCCGGTGATATCGTAGCAGCCCGTGCCGCCGGCGCTGACAATGTCGGCGGCCAGACCGTCGGCACCCAGCCGCGCCGCCGTGTCAAGCAACCGGTCAAGCGCTTCGTGGCAGGCCTGTTCCTTGGCTTCGCGGGGTTTGGCGCTGATTACATGGCCCTCGTAGCCCATCACCCCGCGCAACTGCACTCCGGGCGTGGCGGCCACCCGACGCGCCAGGTCGAGGGCCGCCGGTCCCGGGGCCACGCCGACCCGGTCCATGCCCAGGTCGACCTCTATCAGGAGCGGCAGCACGACCCCCGCGTCCGTCGCCGCGGCGGCCATGGCCGGCAGGACCGCGGCATTGTCGATGGCCGCGATTACCTCGGTTTGGCGCTGCAGGGCCGCCAGACGGCCCAGTTTGCGCGGGGTCACGACTTCGTTGGCGACCAGCAGCGGGCCGATGCCGGCGGCCACCAGCATCTCGGCCTCACTGACTTTGGCGCAGGTGATGCCGATGGCGCCGGCGGCCAACTGCCGCCGGGCGATGGCCGGACACTTGTGCGACTTGCAGTGTGGCCGCCAACCGACGCCGTGCTGGCGGAAGAAGGTTGCCAGACGGTCGATGTTGCCCTCGAGGATGTCGAGGTCGACCAGGAGCACGGGGGTGTCGAGCGCGTTAACGGGTTGGCCGAGCAGATCGCGGGAATCGTTCACGGCCGCGCGAAATCGACCCGGTTGACGATCAGGGCCCCTGGCTCCTCCAGACGCAGCTTGAGATAGTTCCCCACATCACTTACCGTGGCCGCGAGAACGGTGTACAGCCCGTCGTGGCGCAACTCCCAGTCGGATCGCGCGGCTGGGCCCAGATGGGCAGGGTCGGTGCCCGTGTACGCACCGAGCACCTGGCCGCCGTGGCCTTCAGCGGATAGGCTGGTGACCTCCAGGGCGACCTGGAGGGCACCGGGCGGGCGGGTGAAGTGGAACACCAGGCTGGCTTCCGGGTCCAGGGCCAGGACGGTCAGCATCGGCGGATTCTGCAGCGCAGCCTCGCCGGTGGCCGGTTCGGGGTCGATGGGCAGCAGGGCCCACCACTGGTAGCCGATGGGGGTCATGGTCAACTCCTCGTCAATTCTGCTGAGCCGTGGTTTGGCGGTGACTCCAGTTGCCCGGGTGCAGCAGGTCCGTATCGCTGACCTCAACCAGCCGGACCGCTGCCGCCAAATCGGCGGGCAGCGGGCCCGCCGCCACTGCCCTCAGGTTGGCGGCCAGCTCTGCCGGTGAAGTGGAACCAAAGAGCACCGTGTGCGCGTGCGGATGGTGCAGGGCAAACCGCACGGCCAGTTCCGCCAACGTCATGCCGCTCTGCTGCGCCAGGGCGGCGGCGGCCTGGGCCGCCGTCTGCAGCGGCGCCAGGTGGGGCGGCAGCTGCCGCCAGCGGTCTGACAGCACCCCCTGCAGCAGGACCGAACGGAAGATCACGCCCACGCCCAAACGGGCGCAAGCGGGCAGAACCCGGTCGTCCAAGCGGCGGTCCAGCAGGTTGTACGCCACCTGCAGGGCACGGAACCGGTCCGGGTACCCCAGCGCTTCGAGGGGTGCCGCCTCGCCGTAGGTCGACACCCCCCAATAGCG
Source organism: uncultured Gemmatimonadota bacterium (assembly GCA_903893785.1). Lineage (GTDB taxonomy): Bacteria > Latescibacterota > UBA2968 > UBA8231 > UBA8231 > CAITNQ01. The sequence goes on along the minus strand of CAITNQ010000533.1, from coordinate 25,226 downwards.
CACCCAACCGCGCCGGGTCAAGTCGCCGGCCAGCGCCAGCAGTTCGTCGGTGACACAGGTATCTTCGGCGCTGTGGAGTTGCAGCAGGTCAAGGCTGTCCGTGCCCAGCAGGCGCAGGCTCCGGCACACAGATGCCTCGACATGGGCCACCAAGGCCCGTCCGGTCAGCGGCGTGGTACCGCCCGCAGCTCGCAGGCTCACCTTGGTGGCGACCACGGGGCGCTGCCCCAACCCGGTCAGCGCTCGGCCAATCAGTTCCTCGCTGCGTCCGTAGGCCGCGGCCGTGTCCAGCAGCCCGATACCGCTGTCGATGGCCTGGCGCAGGAAGCGGATGCAGGTACCGTCGTCCGGGGGCGCTGGCAGGCCCAGACCGTAGGGCATACCCAGCTCCACCGTTCCCAGCGCCAGGGGAGTGACCCACAGATCGGTCGAGCCCAGCCGACGTCGCTCCATCCCGGTCCCTATTCCAGCGCCGCGATCGCCCGCCGCACCACGCCGCCGTGATCGGCCAGCAACTGGCGCGCGGCCCCCGCGTCAACGCCACCCAGCTGCATCACCAGGGCCACCTTGAGTTGCCCGTCGGCCACCGCCAGCAGGTCCTGCGCCTGCGCCGCCGTCAGACCCGTCAGCGCGCCGAGGATCCGCACCATGCGGTCGCGCAGCTTGGCGTTGCGAGGCTGCAGGTCCACCATCAGGTTGCCGTAGGTCTTGCCCAGGCGGACCATGGTCGCCGTGGACAGCATATTGAGCACCAGCTTGGTGGCTGTGCCGGCCTTCATCCGGGTCGACCCGGTGACCACTTCGGGGCCCACGGCGACGACGATGCGGACATCGGCTTCCACCTGGGTCCGCGCGGTCGGGCTGCAGGTGAAGAAGACGGTCCCCGCGCCGGCGGCGCGGGCGTGGGCCAGGGCACCATGCACATAGGGGGTGACGCCGCTGGCGGCAATGCCGACCACGACGTCGTCGGCGCTCAGCCCTCGCTCGGCCAGGTCGGCGGCGCCTGCCTCGGGCCGGTCCTCGGCGCCTTCGACAGCCTGGAAGGCGGCTTCACGGCCGCCGGCGATCAGCCCCTGCACCCTGTCCGCGGCGGTGTTGAAGGTAGGCGGGCATTCCGCCGCGTCGAGCACGCCGAGCCGGCCACTGGTGCCCGCACCCACGTAGAACAGGCGGCCGCCGCCCAACAACCGCGTCGTGATCAGCTCGACGGCGGCCGCGATGTCGGCGAGAGCATCGGCGACCGCGGGCGCCACGCGCGCGTCTTCCGCATTGATCAGGCGCAGCAGGTCCGGCACTGGCAGCGCGTCCAGTTCAGCGCTGGCAGGGAGACGTTGCTCGGTCAGCAGATCGGCCCAACGCGACATGCCGTCATCGTCTGGTTACGCCGCCGCCGTGATGGCCGACGCGACCCGGTGCAGGCCCGGTACGGGCCAGATGAATGCCCCATATTACGACAAGGGATCGTCAGTGTAAAGCGCTCCTGCGCCGGGCCATGGCCGCTGCTAGCCACCACGGGGCCGTCGGGACAACCGGCGAGGCACAGGCGTGATGGTGGCACTTTTTTCCTGTCCAGCACCCATTCTGTGCCGTCGCGGCGGCCTCCCAGGCTCCAGGGCCGACCCCGGCGGCCCGCCACGTCCGCGACGCGCCTGGACGTGGCACGCACCGGGTGTGGTGGCCGGGCTCTGCCTTCAGCTCAGCCAGAATAGGGCCAGCAGCACCGGAATCGCGCACAGCGAGAGGGCCACGGAGGCGAACAGCACTACAGTACCTACCACCGATCCCGCATTGTTGAGGCACACACGCAGGGTCTTGGGCATGGGGGCTTCTCCTGGTCAGTCGCTGCCCGCGCGGGCAGCCGCGGCAAGGGTGGGTCCAGGAACTGCCGGGCAACGCACCCGGTCTGGGGTTTGACAAGTGCAAGCAACAAACGCGCCAGGGCCCGGCAATGGTTGTCGACGGCGGCGCCCCCCCCTATATTGGACCCCCTTGCCCGCGCGCTGACTCGGCCTCGAGCCCGGTCGGCGTGTCGGCGTTCATCCTGCCTGGCGCCCGGGGCGCTACCGTCCTGACGCGGCCGGGCCCGTGTCTTCCCATGTTGACGATGGATGGGGTTGTCATGCCCGCGATACCGGACAAGGTCTACGATCCCCAGGCGGTGGAAGCCCATTGGTACGCCTACTGGGAGGACCACGGGCTGTTCCACGCTGAGGTGGACCCGGGGCGTCCCGCCTACTGCATCACCATTCCGCCGCCCAATGTCACCGGCGAGCTGCACATGGGGCACGCCATCCAGCACGCCATCCACGACACGGTGGTGCGCTGGAAGCGAATGCAGGGGTACGCCACGCTCTGTCTGCCGGGCACTGACCATGCCGGCATCGCGACGCAGATGAAGGTTGAGGAGGAACTGGCCCGGACCGAAGGCAAGAGCCGCTACGACCTGGGCCGCGAGGCCATGATGGCGCGGATCTGGGCCTGGCGCGACCGGTACGGCGACGCCATCTACCATCAGCTGCGCCAGCTGGGCTGCAGCTACGACTGGCGCCGAGCCCGGTTCACCCTTGACGAAGGGTATGTGGCGGCCGTACTGGCGGCCTTCAAGCGCTATCAGGAACGAGGCTGGATCTACCGCGGGACGCGCATGATCAACTGGTGCCCGCACTGTGGCACGGTGATTTCAGACCTGGAAACCGAGGAGCGTGACCTCCAGGGCCACCTGTGGCACTTGCGTTACCCGGGCCGCGACGGTGGACCGGACGTGGTCGTGGCTACCACCCGGCCGGAGACCATGCTCGGCGACACAGCCGTGGCCGTGCACCCGCAAGACCCTCGCTGGGCCGCAGCCGTAGGCAGGCAGGTGACGCTGCCGTTGCAGGAGCGGCCGATCCCCATCGTGGCGGACGAATACGCGGATCCGGAGATGGGCAGTGGCGCGGTGAAGATCACCCCCGCCCACGATCCCAATGACTACCTGGTGGGACAGCGGCACGGTCTGGCGCAACCGCAGGTGATCGACTTCGACGGCCGCATGACGGTGGCCGCGGGCCGTTATGCCGGCATGGATCGCTACGCGTGCCGGCAGGCCGTCCTCGCCGACTTGGAAGCCGCTGGCCTGGTGGTGCGGGTAGACGATCACGCGCACGCCATCCCGCACCACGACAAGTGCGGCACGGTGATCGAACCCCTGCCCATGGAGCAGTGGTTCATGAACATGCACGAGCTCGGTCGGCAGGCGCTGCCCGTGCTCGAGAGCGCCGGCATCGAGTACGTCCCGGACCGCTTCCGGTCCTATGCCATCGAGTGGCTGCAGAATATTCGGGACTGGGCCCTGTCACGGCAGATCTGGTGGGGCCACCGCATCCCGGCGTATTACTGTGTTCGCTGCAGCGCGGCCGGTCTGCACCCCATGGGTGGTCTGGACCTGGATCGCGCCCTGGCCGAGGGCAGCTTCAGGGTGTCGGTCGAGCAGGGAGCCCGACCGATTGTCAGCGTGGAGCGACCCGCTGCCTGCCCGGACTGCGGCGGGGCCGAGTTGGTGCAGGACCCGGATGTCCTCGATACCTGGTTCTCGTCGGCGCTGTGGCCCTTCGCCACCCTCGGATGGCCCCGGGACACGGCGGAACTGGGCTATTTCTATCCTACGGACCTGATGATCACTGCGCGCGACATCCTTTATTTGTGGGTGCTGCGCATGGCGATGACGTCGGTCGAGTGCGTGGGCAAGATCCCGTTCCGCACGGTGCTGGTGCATCCCACGGTATTGACCAAAGACGGGCGGCGGATGAGCAAGAGCCTGGGGACGGGGCTCAATCCACTCGATCTCGTGCGCCTGTACGGGGCTGATGCCACCCGGTTCTCGCTGCTGCACCAGGTCGGCTCGGTACAGGACGTCCGCTTCGACGCCGAGATCGAGAACAACACGGTGAAGTCCTGCGCCAGCGCCGAGACGGCCCGCAACTTCAACAACAAACTGTGGAATGCCGCTCGCTTCGTCCTGATGAACCTGGAAGGCTACGAACCGGGCGCGGTCAGTGCTGCTCCCGCGACCCTGGCCGACCGTTGGATCCGCAGTCGGCTGGCGGCGGTCACCGTAGCAGTGACCGGGCATCTGGCGCAGTACCGGTTCAGCGAGGTGATCAGGGCGCTGTACGACTTCCTGTGGCGGGACTACTGCGACTGGTACGTCGAGGTCGCCAAGGCGCGTCTGCATGGAGCCGACCCGGTCGCCCGGCAGCAGGTGCAGCAGCAACTGCTAGAGGTGCTGGAGTGGGCTCTGCGCCTGATGCATCCGGCCATGCCGTACATCACCGAGGCCCTGTGGCAGACCCTGCCCCTGCCCAAGCAGGCAGCCAGCATCATGGTAGCCGCCTGGCCCGGGGCCCCCGACGGATGGGCTGACGCCGAGGCAGAGGCCGAAATGGAGCTGGTGCAGGCCGTGGTGACCGCCGTGCGGACCATCCGCGCCGAGATGAACGTGCCGCCGGCCCGTCAGGTCCAGGTGCTGGTGTCGGCGCCGACCTCGACTGAAGCCGCGCGACTGGAGGGCGGGCGGGAGTACATCGGCCTGCTGGCGCGCGCCGAAACCGTGCAGATCGGCCAAGCCCTGGTGCAACCCCCTGCGTCAGGCAGCGCCGTGGTGGGCGAACTACAGGTGTTCGTGCCCCTCGCCGGGTTGATTGACCTGGACGTGGAGCGACGGCGCCTGGAGAAGGAAATCGCCAAGTTCGACAAGCTCGTGCGCGGCATGGAGGGCAAACTGGCCAATCCGGCTTTCCTCGACAAAGCACCACCAGAGGTAGTGGCGCGCGAACGGGACAAGGAGCGTGAGTACCGCGCCAGCCTGGCCCAGCTGTCCGCCAGCCTGGCGCAGTTGGGCCGCTGACCGCGGGCGCGGCGGCTGTGGCCCACGACTTCGCGACCCTGGCGTCCCTGGCCGCCGAAGTCGACCAGGCCTTGGGCGGCAGTGAGTTGCCGGCAGCGGTGGCGCTGGCTGACGGACTAGTGCTGGTTGGGCCGACAGCGTCGTGTCGGTTCCGGGGTGGCGCGACGCCGCTGCTGACGGTGGGGTCGGGCCGCCCCGGCGGCGCCGTGGGCGGCGACGATCCGGTGCGTTACCTGGTCGGCGCGCGGGTCGAGGGCGTGACCCGCTGGCCCGCGGACCGGGTGATCGAGGTTCGTCTGTCCCGGGTTGACCGGTCCGGCACGCGCACCTGCGGCCGGTTGCTGTACGAGCTCCTGCCGGGCCGCGGCCGGGCCGTCCTGGTCAGCGAGCGCACCGGGCTGGTGCTGGGGGTGTGGGGCGGGGCCGCCGCGGCTGCCCGCGGTGTGGCCGAAACGCCGGCCCCGTACCAGGCACCGCCACCGCAGCCGCGCCTGGTGCCGGCTGCGGCGACCTATGAGGATTTCGCCGCGCGTCTGGACCACCGCGCCGCGCCGGCGGCCGTGGCGCTGGCTGGGGTAGTCGCGCTGGTTGACCCGACGTGCGCCGCCGAGCTTCTGCATCGCGCCGCGGTGCCCGCTGACCAGGATCTGCGGGTGCTGAACAGTGCCGGCCGTTGGCGGCTGTGGCAGGTGATTCTGGCCCTGTGGCAGGGCCCGGTGGCCACCGAGGCCTGGGCCTGGCAGGAACGGGGTCGCGAGTTCTGCTCCAGCTTGGCGCCTACCCGGCTAGGGGGGCTGTCGCTGCGCTTCGCGAGCGTCTCCGCGGCTCTGGCTTGGGTCGAGCAGCAGGCGGCCGCACGAACGGCGGCGGCGAACGCCCGGCAGCACCTGACCGCGGCGCTGCGCCGGGCTCGCCGCACCCTGGGGCACCGCGCCGAGGCAATGGCCGACGAGTTGGCTGCGGCCGCCGAGGCTGAAACGCTGGAACGTTGGGGGGCGGCGTTGATGGCACAGCTGCCGGCCGTGCCGCCTGGCGCCGCCTGGGTGGACCTGCCCGATGTGTATGCGTCCGACGGCGAGTCTCGGCTCCGGATACCCCTAGACCCCAGTCGCCCGGCGGCGCCGCAGGCCGGCCGTTACCTCAAGCTGGCGCAGCGCTACGCGCGCCGCCGCCAAGTGATACCGCCGCGCCTGGCCGCGGCGCGGGCCGCCTGTGTTCAGGCCGACCTGTGGTTAGGGGACCTGGCGTCGACCGCAGCGCCGCCCATGGCGGCGATCACTCGTTGGCTACAGGAGCAGGGCATGGTGCGCGACGTTCCCAGCGCGACGCCGCGGGGCACGGCACCCGTGGCCCATCCGCGGCGCTACCGCACGGTCGATGGCGGCTGGTCAGTGTGGGCGGGCCGCAACAACGAGGAAAACGACCTGGTCAGTCACCGGCTGGCGGCGCCCAACGACCTGTGGTTCCATGCCCATGGCTACTCCGGATCCCATGTGATCCTGCGGCGCGAGGGGCGCCAGGAGGAGCCCAGTCAGCGCGCTGTGCTGGAAGCCGCGGCCGTGGCTGCCTACTGGAGCAAAGGGCGAACGGCGCGCAAGGTGCCCGTGGTGTGCACCCTGGCCAAATTCGTCTCCAGGGCCCGCGGCGCGCCGGCGGGCCAGGCCGTGATTCGCCGCGAACACACGCTCATGGTTGCTCCGGCGCTGGCCCCGCAGGAGGACGCCACCGCGTCCGCCGGGGCAACTGCAGCGCCGCTGCCCGGGGCGCCGTCGGGCTGATCGTGGCCGTTGGCGCCCCGGGGCCGGCCGGCCCGCTTGCCGAGGATCAGGGACGGACGATGGACCCGTCGGCGCGACGATCTTCGGCGGCGTAGTAGGGACCCAACTGATCTGCCTGCAGCAGTGCCGCGGCCTGTTCCTCGTCAATATCCAGACCCAGACCCGGCAGGTCACTGGGGTACAGGTGCCCGCCGGCCAGGACCGGATGACCGGGAAAGGCCGCCAATTCCGCCGCAGTGAAGTGGTTCTCCTCCTGGATGCCGAAGCTGGGGGTGGCCAGGTCTAGGTGCATGGCCGCGGCCTGGTTCACCGGGTCATTGTCGCCGCCCTCCTGCCAGGCGGTCTGCACGCCGAAGAACTCGCACAGGGCGGCGATCTTGCGGCACGGCGTGATCCCGCCTGCCTTGCTGACCCGCAGGCGAACGTAGTCGATCAGCCGTTCGGTGATCAACGGCAGATACTCGTGGGGGTTGACGAACAGCTCGCCCATGGCCTGCGGCGTAGTGCACTGCTCGCGGATCTGACGGTACCAGGCGACCTGTTCCGGCGGCAGGACGTCCTCCAGGAAGAACAGGCGGTAGGGTTCCAGGCGTTTGGCCAGCGCCACGGCGCTGGAGGGACGTAGGTGTTCGTGGACATCATGGGTCAGTTTGGGCCCGAAACCCAGGCGCTGTCGCAGCGACTCGAACAGCGCGGGGACCCGTTCCAGATACGCCTCGTCGTCAAAGCATTCGGCTTGGGGCCAGGCATTGCGCGGCCGCGGGCTGCTCGCCGCAGGCAGGAAACCGCCGCCGCCGTAGGCGCCCAGTTGGCAGCGAACCACCGGGTAGCCCTCCTCGAGGTAGCGCTGCACGTCCTCGGCCAGGCTGGCCGCGTCATCGCCGCTGGCGTGGGCGTAGCAGGGGACCGCGCTCCGGCAGGGGCCGCCGAACAGCTGGTAGAGCGGCAGGCCGGCTTCCTTGCCCTTGATGTCCCACAGCGCCATGTCAATGCCCGCCAGGACAGTGTTCAGGATCGCGCCATTGCGCCAGTAGGCGCTGGTGTAGGTGCTCTGCCAGATGTCCTCGATGCGGCTGGCGTCGCGACCGATCAGGCGCGGGGCCACTACCTGCTCCACCGCGGCCATCACCGTCGGGGCATGGTACACGTCGCTGACCGAGCCGATACCATGCAGCCCGGGCTGGTCAGTGATCACCTTCACGATCAGCCAGGTGCCGCTGGCGCGGGTGCGAAGGCATCGGATCTGCTTGATACGGGCCATGGGCACGCCTCCGGGGGGGCTAGTGGTGGGCGGTGGGTCAGCGGTGCAGCAGGAGCAGGCTGAGGGCCGGCACGTACGTAACCAGGACCAGCACCAGCAGCAGCAGCAGCTGGAACGGCAGCGAGGCACGGCATACGTCGAGGAGCGGCCGACCGAAACGGAGGCTGGCGACGAACAGGTTCATCCCCACCGGCGGCGTCGAGTAGCCGATTTCGAGATTGGTCAGCAGCACCATCCCCAGATGGACCGGGTGCACGCCGTAGGCCTGGGCCAGCGGCAGGACCAGCGGCACCACGATGATCAGCGCCGAGAACATGTCCAGCAGGCAACCCACGCCGAGCAGGAACACGTTGAGCAGCAGCAGGAAGGCCAGGCGGCTGTGGACCTGACGGCTGACCCAATGCAACAGGCGCTGCGGCACCTCCGCGTCGACCAGACAGTTGGTCCAGGCCAGGGCGGCGGCCAGGATGATCAGCACCCCGCCGACCAGGACCATGCAGTCACGCACGATCGCAGGCAACCGCCGCAGGGGCACTTCGCGTCGCAGGCCCACCTCGACCAGCAGCACATACAGAATGGCCAACGCCGCAGTCTCGCTGACGGCGATGAAGCCGCCCAGCAATCCCCCCAAAACCACCACCGGCAGGAGCAGTTCCCCAACGCAGTCGCGCACCGCCGCGCCCAGGGCTGGCCGTGCCGAGGGCGTGGGCTGAGGCAGGCGCCGGCCCTGCCAGACGGAGTACGCGCCCAGGGCCACGAGGATCAGGCCACCGGGCACCAGGCCGGCCAGGAACAGGTCGTCCACCGGCACGCCGGCAACCACGCCGTACACGATCAGGGGCAGGCTGGGGGGCAGCAAGAGGCCCAGGCCACCGGCTGTGGTCACCAGGCCCAGGGCAAAGCGGTCGTCGTGGCCATGCTGGCGCAGCGCCGGATAGACCAGCCCCCCCAGGGCAACGATGGTCATGCCCGAAGCCCCGGTGAACGCCGTGAACAGGGCCGCGATCACCAGCGCCATGACGGCGAAACCGCCGGGCAGGCGGCCCAGCAGCGCCTGCGAGAGCCGCACCAGGCGGTTGGGCGCGCCACTTTCGGCCAAGATAAACCCGGCCAGGCAGAACAGCGGTACCGCGGTCAGGGTGGGCGTCTCGGCCAGTCGGTAAAACTCGATGACCACTGCCCCGGGGTCGATGCCGGCCTGCAGCAGGTACAGCAGGGCCAGCCCCACCAGGGCGACAAACAGCGGCGCTCCGATCAGGGCCAGGAGGGCCGGGGCGAGGGTGTTCACGGCAGCCCGGCGCTGTCGGTCGATGGCCGACGACCGGTCACCGCGTGCACGGCGAAGTGGTAGGCCATGGCCGCGAAGGCCAGCGGCAGAGGCAACTGCACCTGCCAGGTCCGCAGCCCCAGGAACGCGGGCGTTCCCAGCGTGCGTTCGTCGGCGACAAAGGCGACTGCCAGCAGCGTCAGCAGCAGGCAGACGGCGCTGGCACACAGCGCGGCCGCGCGGCGCAGCGGCCGATGGCACGCGTTGGGCAGGGCGCGGGCAAGGCCGTCAAAGCGAATGTGGTGATCGACGCGAGTGGCGATCACGGCACCCGCCAGCGCGGCGGTCATGACCAGGTGCCTGAGCGCCGGGTCGAGCCAGCCCCACGGCGCATGTCCGCTCAGGCGCAGGGCGATCTGGGCGACAGCCAGGAACACCAGCGCCGCCGTCGCGCCGCAGGCCACCCCGTCCTCGGCCCGGGCCAACCAGGAACGGCGGGGGCGATCGCCTGGCGGACTCAATGGGGCCTGGCGCGGAAAGCCGCCAGCAGGCTGTCGATGCGCGCGGCGGCGGCGGCAGCAAAGGCTGTGCCGACCAACTCGGGCCGCACCTGCTCGACCAGGTCGCGGAAAGCCTGTATCTGGAGCTCGTCGGGCTGCACGGGCTGCAGGCCCTGGGCCAGCATCGCCGTCATGGCTTCCTGGTTCTGGCGCCGCGTCTCCCGGGTCAGACGCTCCATCTGACGCGCGGATACCTGGCGAACCAGTTCCTGTTCGGCGGGGCTCAGGGTTGCCAGCGCCCGTTGTTCCACGACCAGGGCGCCCAAGGTGTAGTTGACGGGCATGACGTTGACCCAGCTCACGCGGGTGAACCACTGCAGAGCGACGGCGGCGGCTGGCGGGGCGTAGACCACATCGACCAGTCCGGTCTGCAGTCCGACGAGCACATCGGGGATGCCCAGGCGCACCGCCGCAACCCCCGCCTGGTTGAACAGGGCCGCAGTGATGGGTTCGTTGTCCAGCTGCCACACCCGCCGCCGTTGCAGATCCGCCGCCGTGCGCACCGGCTCACGCGACAGGATGTGGACATAGCCGACATCAGTCCAACCGAGCAGGGTTACGCCGCTGGCCGCCAGTTGGGCCTGGTAGTAAGGGGTCATGCCGGTCAGGACGTGATCCACCTCGCCGTAGTCGGCGAACAGGAACGGCATCTCCAGGGCGCGGATGTCGGGGCACAACTCGGCTAACCCCAGACCCGTCAGGCCCAGGCCCTGCACCTGCCCGATGCGCAGCTTGCGCAGGGCTACCGGCTCGTCGCCCAACACGCCCCCTGGGTACAGGCGCAGCCGGACAGCGCCATGGGTCTGCGCCGCCAGGGTCGTGTCGATGGCGCGCACGGCGCTGGCCCAACTGCTGCCTTCCGGCGCCAGAGTCGCGATCTTGAGCACCTTCCTGGTGCCGGCATCCGCGGCGCCGGCATCCGCCACCTCGGCCACCGCCCATTGGGTTGCCAGCGACAAGCCCACTGCCACCGCCCATAGCCAGCCGGGTTGCCGCCACGGAGCCTGCCGGCAAAGCCGGTCAGAACCACTCATCCACGTCCTCCAGGAGCGCGCGGGCCTGGGCCTGGGCCAGGGCGTTCTGCAGCGCCAGTTCGGGTGCTGCGCCGGCCGGTGGGGTCAGGGCCCTCTCGAGCAGACCGACGAACAGCTCGCGATCCAGGCTCGGGCGGGCATAGTAACGCGCTTCGAGCACGTAGGCCAGCAGGTTACGGCCCTGACTCACGGCAATGGCACGCTCGAAGCAGGCCCGGGCCTGATCCGGCCGGCCCCCCAGTGCCGGTGGGACAGCGCCGTAGTAGGCGCCGAGCAGCAGGTACGCAGAGCCGTACTCGAAGCCCGGTTCGCGCTGGGCCACCCATTCCATCAGGTACACGGCTTTGGGAGCCCCCGCCAGAGCCGCCGGGGACTGCAGGCTGACGCCGATCGCGGCCCCCCAGGCAGCGGCCGTCCAGAACACGGTGGGCACGTCGTCGGGCCGTAGCCGGCTGCACCAGGCGGTGAAGTCGGCATAGGGCAGGCGACGCAGATCGCCGCCACCCCGGCGTTGGGCCAGCGCCGCCAGGCCGCAGTCACGACCCCGGTCGTAGAGCTCCCGGGCACGATCCGGGGCGTCGCGCTCGAGCAGGGCGCCGAAGGCTGCATACCCTTGGGCGGCGGTCAACAGCAGTCCCGGGTCGCGGGGCGTGGCCACCAACAGGCCCTCCAGGGCCAGCAGATAGGCGGGCACCGCGGCCGTCACCAACTCAGGGTCGGTCTGCCGTCGGACGGACTGCATGACGTCATTGATGAGCGGTCGACTGGCGGCCAGCCGCAGACGCGCGGCGCATCCGCTGCCAGACCACAGCAGGGCCACCAGGGGCACAAGCACCCACCCAAGGGCGCGTGCGCGTGGACGGCGACCGCCCGAGCCGGCTGGGCGAGGTCGGCGATCCGTCACTGACAATCGACGCGGTGGCACGGGCGGGTCGGCGCCGGGCAGGGCCGCCCCGCCGCGGGAACAGTCACCAGGCACCAGGTCGGTTTCACTGCCGGTCAGGGATGGGCCACCTGGGCCGGGCCGGTGCCGGCGGTTACCAACTGGTTGAGCTGCTGGAGCTCCGGATTGATCTTGGCGATCAGCTCATTGGCCCGCTGGAGCTGGGCCTCGACGGCCCGCTGCCAGGTGGTGTCTCCGGTCTGCTGTTCACGTCGCCAGCCGTCAATGGCTTGGGTGTACGCATCCAGACGCGACACCATCAGTTGGGAGATCTCCTCGTGCACCGGGGCCAGCAGGGCGGGGGGGTGAAGCTGTTGGAAGCGTTCGACCGACGCCCGCAGCGGCGGCGCCGCGGCGGCGGCCGCCGCCGCCAGGTTCTGGCTGGTCACCTTGCCCGAGCTGCCGATCTGCTGCTCCAGCTGGGCCTGCAACTGGCTGACCTGCCGGATGTAGGGGTCGATATCGCTCAGGTACGCGCGGATGTCGGCCACCGAGCCAAAGGGCGTGCTCGGTGACGGGGTCGGCGTTGCTGCGGGCGTGGCCGCGGGGTGCTCGGACTTGGTGCCGCAGGCCGCCAACAGGAGGATGATGCTCAGGACCAGGGCTCGCTTCACCGCCAGGCTCCTCGCCTGACCCGACGGGAATGGCCTCGGACCGACTGTTGACCCGAGGCCCGGCGGGTCGTCAGAAGGGACTCAGGACTTTGACACCATCGAAGATTACGTTGCCGTCACGGTCGAGCACGCGGCCATCCTCGGTGAACTCGTATTTCATCGCCTGCCCGAGGGTCAGGTGGCGTCTCACCTCCGCCAGGTCGCCGTATTTCTCGATCAGTTTGCCGATCGGGCCCTCGAACTCGGTCTGCGACCACTTCGGTCGGTCGCGATCGCGGCTCTGCCTCTCCTCGGCGGTCATGATCGGCAGTCGCTCGGCGGCGGGCGTAAAGCGGCCGGCCATGGCCTGTTGGCGACGGTACTTGTCGTGCCGCTTCTCTGACTCGCTCTGCAACTCGCTGGGCACCTGATCGAGCCCCAGACCATCGGCCGCCGCTGCTTCGGCCCGCGCGTGCCGTTCCTCCATCTCGCGCTGCAGCAACTGCTGCCGTTCCTGGTCCAAGTGCTGGTCACTGCCCAGTTTGCGCAACACGCCCCGGGTGGCTCTGTTCATTCCGCTTGCGTCTCCCTGTGCGTGGCCGACGGGGGCGCGCCGACGCGCGGCGGCACACGATCCCCCGCCCGCCGCCATACGGCCGTAAACACCAAGAAGCGTATAATATAGGCTGCCGCTCCCACGTGGCAAACTCAACCGTCGTGCCTTATCTTTGTGAGCCGTCCGTGCCAGCGGGAGGTGTAGCCATGGACCCGACTCCCCCGTCTTCGCGACCCGTAGTGGTACCCTCCGACCTGGAGGTGCGTCTGCAGCGCCTGCGGCGCCTGCTCGACGGCCGGGGCGAGGACGCGGCCAAGCTGCTGCGGACGTGGCTGCAGCAGCAGAAAGAAGCCGGCGGCAGACGTCGGCGCTGAGGCGGCGGCGAGGGCGCGGCAGCGCCCGTTGAAGCGGTGCAGGTCGGGCCCCCTACCCTAACGAGGTGACTCATACCATGGGTTTCTGGTCGCGCGTTTTTTCGAATGATATCGGCATCGACCTGGGAACCGCCAACACCCTGGTCTTCGTCAAGGGCGAAGGCATTGTCCTGAACGAACCCTCTATCGTTGCCCGCTACAAGTCCAATCAGAAAGTTATCGCCGTAGGCCGCGAGGCCAAGGAGATGATGGGGCGGGAGAACACGGACATCGAGACCATCAGGCCGCTGAAGGACGGCGTTATTGCCGACTTCGAGGTCACTGAGGAGATGGTTCGGCACTTCATCCGCATGGTGCAGAAGAGCAAGATGTTCGTCCGCCCGCGGGTCGTCGTCTCGGTGCCCTCGGGCAGCACCGAGGTGGAGAAACGGGCCGTACGCAATTCCTGCGAGCGGGTGGGCGCGCGCGAGGTGTACCTCATCAGCGAGCCGATGGCGGCTGCGATCGGCATTGGTCTGCCGGTGGAGAACGCTATTGGCTCCATGGTTATCGACATTGGCGGCGGGACCACCGAGATCGCCGTCATCGCCCTGTCGGGTATCGTTACCTGCGAATCAATCCGCTGCGCCGGTGATGCCATGGATCAGGCCATCATCGAATGGATGCGCAAGAAGTACAACCTGCTGATCGGACCGCGCAACGCCGAACAGCTCAAGTGCCATGTGGGGTCGGCGGCGCCGTTGGATCCGGAGATTCAGGCGCAGGTGCGGGGTCGTGACCTGGTGGCGGCGATCCCGAAGACCCTGACGGTCGACTCCCGCGAGATCCGCGAGGCCCTGGCCGAGCCTACGGCGCAGATCATCAGCGCCGTGCGGCGCGCCCTGGAGCGGACGCCGCCCGAACTGGCCGCCGACATCCTTGACCGCGGTATGATCATGAGCGGTGGCGGCGCGCTGCTGAAAGGCCTCAAGGAGCGCCTTATCGAGGGCACCAGTCTGCCGACCTATGTCGACGGCGAGGACCCGCTTTCAGCCGTGGTCCGCGGCAGCGCCAAGGTGCTCGAGGAGTTCGATCGGTACCGCAAGGTCCTGTACTGATCCGTGGCCGGAGTGCCGCTGAACCGCAACCTGGTGGCGCTCGGCCTGGCAGTGGCCGTTTCCCTGACGCTGATGGGGCTGCCGGCACCCACGCGCCTGGCCGTGGCGGAGAGTTGTCGCATCGGGGCCCTCGGCGCCTGCCAGTGGGTTTTCAGCGGCGTGGTCCGCTACGCCCGAAGCGAGCGTCGGACGCAGTTCCTGCTGACCCAGAACGTCGATCTGGCTTTGGACAACATGCGCTTGCGCGAGGAGGCGTGGGAGAACCTGCGCCTGCGGCGCGCTCTCCAGTTCCGGCGCCACGAGCGCGGTTTCCAGGTCATCCCGGCCGAGGTGATCGCCCGCGACCCCGACCAGATACCCGACGTGGTGGTGGTTAACGTCGGATCGGACCAGGGTGTCGAGGTGGATTGGGCGGTGGTCACGGCTGACGGCCTGGTGGGTCACGTGACGCAGGTGGGGCCGGCCAGTTCGGTGGTGCAGCTGCTCATGCGGACCCAGGTCAGCGCTCTGGTGCAGGAGACGCGCACGCAGGGCATCGCGGCCTGGGTGCACGGCAACGTGTTCGAGTTGCGCTTCGTCGAGGCCACGGGTGACATCAAGCCGGGCGATACCGTGGTTTCCTCTGGGCTGGGCGGGCGATATCCCGGCGGTATCCCGCTGGGCAAAGTCTTCGAGGTACGGCCGCGAGCCCGCCAGCCGCTGTTCCTCGACGTGTACCTGCAATCGAGCGTGGACTTCCGCCGTTTGGAGGAAGTCTTCGTGGTCCGCCCGGTGGTCGGCTGAGGTCGCGATCCGGCGGTAGATCGGGTCGCGCAACACGTTTGGGCCTTGACAAATCAGCGCACCATGCCTAGCTTTAGTTTCTGTTTCGTCCCAGCCTAACTCTCCAGACAGGAACGATCGCATGCCCTGTGGCAGGAAGCGAAAGCGGCACAAGATCGCGACCCACAAGCGGAAGAAGCGGTTGCGGAAGAATCGTCATAAGAAGAAGCTGCTGTAGACAGTTGTGGGCTGTTAGCTCAGCTGGATAGAGCGCCAGCCTCCGGAGCTGGAGGTCGCAGGTTCGAATCCTGCACAGCTCACCATCGCTGTCCAAGACATAGGTCGGGGTGTAGCGCAGCCCGGCTAGCGCACTTGCTTGGGGTGCAAGAGGCCGTCGGTTCAAATCCGACCACCCCGACCATGTTGTTCCAACGGACGCCACCGGGTCCCGACTCCGGCGTCCGCAATGTAGTCCGCGGGGTGTAGCGCAGCCCGGCTAGCGCACCTGCTTCGGGAGCAGGGGGTCGTCGGTTCAAATCCGACCACCCCGACCACGTTGAGCCCCTGCAGAATTCTGCAGGGGCTCTTTGTGTGTTGGTGCCCGGGTCGTTGGGTGAACGCGGAAGTCGACGGCTCGCGCTGCCGTCGCCACCCGGCCGGTCCGGGCCGTGGCGGCAGGCGACACGCGTCCGAGTCAGCGAACAGAGGTGGCCACGCCTGGCGATGGCTGGACCCGCCGGGGGACCTGGCGTGCGGTTCGGAGGTCTGCGCGACCAGTGCCCCAGACGGTCGCGGTTCCCCCGGGGCGGGGCCGCGTCGCCACCCGGCCGATCGATCCGGGCCGCGCTGCAGGCGACACGCGTCCGAGTCAGCGAACAGAGGGGGCCACGCCTGGCGGTGGCCGGACCCGCCGGGGGACCTGGCGTGCGGATCGGAGGTCTGCGTGACCAGTGCCCCAGACGGTCGTGGTTCCCCAGCGTGGGGTCGCGCCGTTGCGGGCGTCAGCGCCGAGTCACAGCGCGTCGCATAACTTATGATATGTAAACCTATCCTCGTCATCATCTGTGGTCCGACGGCCGTCGGGAAGACCGAGGTCTCCCTGCGACTGGCTGGCCTGCTGGGCGCCGCCGAAATCCTGTCAGCCGATTCGCGGCAGGTGTATCAGGGCATGGACATCGGTACGGCCAAGCCCACCAGGGCGGAGCAGGCCCGCATTCCGCACCACCTGCTGGACCGGGTCACCCCGGACCGCGTGTACAGCGCCGGCGACTTCGCTGCCGAGGCGCGTGCCTGCTGCCGCCAGTTGTGGGAGCGCGGCCGGATGCCCATCATGGTCGGCGGGTCGGGCCTGTACCTGCAGGCGGCGCTGGACGGCCTGAGCCATCCGGCAGCAGCGGCCAGCGCGACGCCGCGCGATCAGTTGCAGGCCCGCCTGGAGCAGCAGGGCCTGGCGGCGCTCTACGATGAATTGGGCCGACTCGACCCGGTGGCCCAGGCCCGTCTGCAGCCGGGCGACACCCAGCGGATCCTCCGGGCTCTGGAACGCGTCGGCGCCGGCCCGGGCGGCACCGAGGCCGCCGGGCCCTTGGCGTGCACGCCCGTGATGGTCGGCCTGGACATGGCGCGCGACGACCTGTACGCGCGCATTGACCGCCGCGCCGACCAGATGCTGGCCCAAGGACTGCTGGACGAGGTGCGGCAGTTGCTCGCCGCGGGGTACGACGCTGCCTGTCCGGGCAGCGGTTCGCTGGGGTACCGCGAAGCCATGGCGGCCCTGGCCGGTGAGTGCACGGTGGCGGCTGCCCTGCAGGCCATGGCGCAGCGTTCGCGCCAGTACGCCAAACGCCAACTGACCTGGTTCCGTCATGACCGCCGCGTGCGTTGGCTGGACATCGGCCTCCTGGGCGTCAACCGGGCGGTGGACCGGATCGCGGCGCAGGTCGCGGCGGAGCAGCGGTGGGTTGGCGCCCGCGGATGACCGAGCCGGCTTCCGGCCATTGACGGTGCGGGATAGCCCGATTATCTTAACCAGTGCATGAAGTCGTGAAGCAAGCCCCTGCAGAGTGTTGCCACGGTTGGGGGAGCGGGAGTAGTTCAGGGGTAGAACGCAAGCTTCCCAAGCTTGATGTCGCGGGTTCGATTCCCGTCTCCCGCTCCACTTTCACCCCCACTTGCCATGTCACTGCGCAGGTTCCTGCCCGGCCTGGTGGTGCTGCTTGTGGGGTGTGGCCCCAAACCGTTGCCCCCCCAGTCGCCGCTTGACACGGCTCCGCTCCACTACCGCCGCGGGTTGGCTCTGCTGGAAGAACGCCAACTCGAGGCCGCCGAGCGTGAGTTCGGGCGCGCGCGGGCCCTGGATCCCCACTTCGTCGGCGTGTCGGTTGGCGAGGCGCTGCTGGCCGCGGCGCGCGGTGATTTCGACGCCGCTCGCCGTCAGGTTGACGTCGCCCTGCAGCGCGACAACCGCTACGCGCCGGCCTGGATCGCCGCGGGCCGGGTGACCATGGCGGCGGCGGCGGCGCGCGAGCAGGATCCTGAGCAGTGGCTCGGCGAGGCTACCCGGGCGTTTCGCCGCGCCGGCGAACTGGCCCCTGACGACCCGGAAGTACCGTACCGGCTCGGGCGTGCCTACGAGCAGGCGCTGGACCTGAAGCAAGCCGAAGCCGCCCTCGCCCGGGCGGTGGAAGCGAACCGGAGCCCGTGGACCGAGCAGGCCATGGCGCGCCTTGAGCGCCTGCAGCAGGCCGAGCGGGCCACACCGGGGACGCGCGTGGGCCTGCGCCTGGCGCTCAAGGACACGTTGACGCGGGCCGAGTTGACTGTCCTGCTGGTGGAGGAGTTGAAGCTGGTCCAGTTGGTGGCACAGCGGCGGGGCGGCGCCGCGCCGGGGGCGTTCTCGGCGCCCGGTGCGGCCGCGCCAGGCGCGTCGCCGGTGGTCGCCACGGACCTGGGTTCCTGTTGGGCCGCGCCGTGGGTGCGCGCGGCCCTGGCCTGCGGGGTGACCGGCCTGGAGACGTATCCCGACTCCACCTTCCGACCTGAGCAGCCGCTGACCCGCGCCGATGCGGCCCAAGCCCTGCAGGGCTTGCTGCTGCTGCTGACGCCAGACGCCTCGCTGGCGACCCGCTACCAGGGCGAGGCGTCGCGTTTCACGGACCTGCGCGCGGACTCCTACGCCTATAACGCCGCCGCGCTGGTGACCGAGCGCGGGCTGATGGCCGCGGATCAGCAGGGGCGGTTCCGGCCCCAGGGCCCGGTCGCCGGGGCCGAGGTCCTGCTGGCCGTGCGGTTGCTGCAGAATGCCTTCCGCATGGAGTTCTGACCTGTCACGCCCGTGGGCGGTGGCGGTGGGCCTGGCCGCAGCAGTGTGGACGGTCGCCCTTGGCCCGGGTGCCAACCGTGCCGCGGCGCAGGTGACGGCCGCGGTGCAAGCGGCTGGCCTGGCGGCCGTGCAAAGCCACGACCTGGCCGGCGCCTACGCGCAGGCCGAAAGAAACGCGCTGCGTGAAGCGGTCGAGACGGCGGTGGGGACGCTGGTATCGGGGCAGACGCGAGTCAGCCACCTGGCCGTCGTCGAGGACGAGATCCTTACTCGCACCGCCGGTTACGTCGAACGCTATCGGGTTGTCGATCGGCGGCGTCTGGACGCCCGCACCGTGCAGGTCACCCTTGACGCGGTGGTACGACTGGGCGCGTTGGAGCAGAGCCTGGCGGCGCTCGACCTGTTGGTTGACGCCGTCGGCAGCCCGCGACTGCTGTGTCTGGGACGTCTGGTGACGGTTGGCAAGCCCCCGGCTGACGGCGGCGTGGCGACGGCCCTGCGCCGCGCTCTGAGCCGGGCCAGCAACCGCTTCGCTCTGGTGGCACCCGTGTCGCCCGCCGTTGCGTCAGCGTCCTGGGACGACATCGCGACGGTTGCCGCTCTGGGACGCCGGCAAGGGGCTGAGGTGGTGATCCGCGCTGAGGTGGCAGTGCAGGCGGCGCCCGATGCGCCGGTGCCTTTCTCCGGCGGCGTCAGCCTGGGCCAGCTCGGTATCTGCTCGGCCCAGGCTCAAGTTCAACTGGATGCCCTGTGGACTGATTCGGGTCAAGCCTTCGCGTCGTTGAGCCTGACCGAGAAGGCGGCGGCCCCGACGGCGGCCGCGGCCGCGGAGAAAGCGGTTCGGTCGGGCACCGAGAGGGCGGCGGGTCAGTTGGTGCAGCGCTTGGCCGAGGATTGGCGCGAGCGCGTGTACAACGGCCAGTGGGTGCGCCTGGTGGTTGACGGCCCGGCCGCGCAGCAGGATGGCTTCAAGGCTCTGGCTTCCGGGCGTCTGCCATCGCTCGAATCACTCGTGCCCCGGTCTCGGTCGGGTGACGTTGCCGTGTATGACGCTCGTTGTCGGGGCACCGGATTCCGACTGGCCCGGGACCTAGCTGCCTGCGATGCGGCGGGCCTGGCCATCCAGGTCGAGGAAGTCACAACAAACACCCTGCGGCTCCGTCTGGGGCCCTGAACCTGCCGGCGACTGGGGGACCATGGTCGTAGTCAGTGCCGTCGAGCCCGGCTCGCTGGGGGATCTGGCCGGTTTTCTTCCCGGCGACCGCATCCGGCGCGTCAACGGCGAGGACATCGCCGACCTAATCGATTTCCAGGTCCATACCGCCGACCGCGAGCTCGAACTGGAGATCGAGCGCGAAGGCGAAGACTACGTGGTCGAGGTACTGCGCGAGCCGGGTGAGTCGTTCGGCTTCTCGTTTGCCGAGATGGAGCTGCGGCGCTGCCATAACAACTGCGTGTTCTGTTTTATCCACCAGATGCCCGAGGGCCTGCGTCCCACCCTGTACGTGGAAGACGACGACTACCGCTTGTCGTTCCTGCACGGCGCGTACGTGACCTTGACCAATGTCAAAGAACGGGACCTGCAGCGCATCATCGATCAGCGGCTGTCGCCGCAGTACATCTCAGTTCATGCCACCGACCCCCAGCTGCGCCTGGCGCTGCTGGGGCGCAAACGAGCCTCGGGTGATCTGCTGGCGCGCATCCGGCAACTGGCTGAAGGCGGCATCGAGATGCACACCCAGGTCGTGTTGTGTCCCGGATGGAATGACGGCGAGCAACTGGTCCGAACCGTGACCGACCTGAGCCACTTCTACCCGGCCGTCCGATCCGTGGCCATGGTCCCGGTCGGCCTGAGCCGGCACCGTCAGGGCCTGCCTGAGCTGCAGCCGGTGACCGTCGAACTGGCGCGTGACTATGTGGCTCAGGCGGAATCCTTCGGCAGGCAGTTCAGTCGCACTTTGGGCGAGCGCTTCGTGTACGCCGCCGACGAATTGTTCCTGCTCCAGGGACAGGAGCCGCCGCCGGCGTCGTATTACGATGCCTTCCCGCAGGTCGAGAACGGCATCGGCATGGTGCGCACCTTCATCGATCGGTGGTGTGCCGGTCGAGGCCAGCTGCCGGTCCGGCTGGACCGTCCCTTCCGGCTGGCGATGGTTACCGGGGTGCTGGCGGCCGTGTTCATGCGGCCCATCGTGGCGCAACTGGCCGGTATCGACGGTCTGCAGGTGGATCTGGTCGAGGTGACCAACGATTTCTTCGGGGCCGGAATCACGGTCTCGGGCCTGCTGACCGGGGGCGACATGGTGGCGGCCCTGCGCCGCCAGGCCGCGGCCTGGGACCTGGTACTGCTGCCGCCCAACTGCATCAACGGCGAGGGGGTCACGCTGGACGACATGACCGTGCCGGCACTGGCGTCCGCAGTCGGGGTGCCCGTGGCCGTGGGCGACTACGACCTGACGGCATGCGTGGCCGGCAGCCTGGCGGGCACATGGCGAGGCGAACTGGGCCAGGGCCGCCAACTGAGTGAACTGGGTTTCCAGGCGACGGAGGGCCAATGAGTAACGCGGGACAGTCAGCGGGGGCTAACCCCAATCGGGTGGCCCGAGTGGACCACCCGCGGCCACTGGTCGCTCTCGTCGGGCGCCCGAATGTGGGCAAGTCAACGCTCTTCAACCGCCTGCTGCAGGCGCGCTGGTCGATCACCGACGACCGCCCCGGGGTGACGCGCGACCGTATCTACGCCACTACCGAGTGGCAGGGCCGCAGGCTGACGCTGGTGGACACCGGCGGGTACCTGGCGCACGGCCAGGACACCCTGGACGCAGCGGTGCGGATGCAGGCTGAACGGGCCGTCGAAGAAGCCGACGTGGTGCTGCTGATCTGCGACACCCGAGCGGGGCTGACCGACCTGGATCGGGATCTGGCGCGCGTTCTCCGGCAACGGCAGGCCAACTGCCTGGTGGTCGCCAACAAGGCCGACACAGAACAGGTCTCCCTTGAGGTCGACCAGTTCCTGCAGCTGGGCTTGGGCGAACCCTTTCCCGTCTCGGCGGCCACCGGGCGACGTTCCGGCGATCTGCTGGACGCGGTGCTGGCTCGGTTGGGCGCGGCCGAAGTGGCGCCGGCCGAGGAGGACGACGATCAGGTGATTCGCGTGGTCCTGGCCGGCCGCCCCAATGTCGGCAAGTCAACCATGGTGAACCACCTGGCGGGGGAGGAGGTGTCGGTGGTCCACGATGTCCCGGGCACCACCCGCGACACCACCAGTACCCGGGTCCAGTGGCGCAACCGCACCTTCGAGATCCTCGACACAGCCGGCATTCGTCGCCGCGCCCGAGTGGAGGACGCCGTCGAATTCTACAGCAACCGCCGCGCGGCCCGCACCATCGAGAAAGCGGACGTGGTGGTGGCGCTGATTGATGCGGTCGAGGGCTGGACCATGCAGGACGCGCGCATCATCGGGCAGGCCATTGAGGCGGGCCGCGGCCTGGTGGTGGCGGCCAACAAGTGGGACCTGCGCGGCGGCAGTGACACGGCCGCCGAGGAGTTCGCCGACGGCCTGCGCACCCGTTTTCCCTTCCTCGTCGACTACCCGGTAGTGTCCGTGTCGGGGCTGACGGGCAAGCGCCTGCACCGGCTCTTCGAGTGGGTGGCCCGCATCCACGAAGGCCGTCACCGCCGTATCCAGACCGCCCGTTTGAACGAGTTCCTCGATCGTGTTTGCCGCGCCCATCCGCCGTCGTCAGTGGGCGCCGAGGTCAAGTTCTTCTATGCCACGCAGCGCGGCGTGGCGCCACCGTCGTTCCTGATCTTCGCCAGTCATCCGGAACTGGTCCCTGATTCCTACGTGCGGCTGGTTGAGAAGTGCCTTCGGGAGGAATACGACCTGGTCGGTACCCCGGTCCGCGTCTGGCTGCGCGGCCGGGAAAACCGCGACTGACCACCGCCTTCTCGGGGAGTCTGCCGTGAAAAACCCCCTGAGCACCAAGCTGTACTACAGCATCAGTGAGGTGGCCGAGATCACCGAGTTGCCGCCCTATACCCTGCGCGCCTGGGAGAAAGAGTTCGCCTGCCTGCGCCCGCGGCGCGCCCGCGGTAAGAACCGGGCTTACCGCCAGCGCGATATCGGCGTCATCCTCCTGATCAAGTCGCTGCTGCACGAGCAGCGGTACACCATGCAGGGGGTCAAACAGAAGCTGCTCAACGAACCTGAGCTGCTGCGCGCCGCCGGTGGTGAAACCGGCGGCGATGCGGCCGACGACGAGGTGCCCACCCAGCTTGATCTGTACCAACCCGCGGCGGCACCCACGCCCACGCCGCCGGCGCCGACGGCGGTGACGGCCGCCGCGGTGGGTCAGGCCGAGCCCCTGCCGCCCGCGCCGGCCCTGGGTGCCAACCCGCCGCGGCGCCTCGACGCCGACCTGCTGGCGGCCGTGCGCGAGGAGCTGCGACAGATTCTCGAACTCCTCTAACGTATTGCCCAAAATGCCGCTGTACGCGTTATTTACACAGCTACCTGAATCGAGTTGTGCAGGCTGCGCGGTACCGTTTGGACGGTCCCGCGGCAAGGGGCGGTGACCCGCGTGGACACAGCAGCGCTGCGACAGCGGTTGACCGCGCTCCTCGAACCCGTGGTGTCGCAGCACGGCGCCGTGCTCGTGGACGTCGAGTTAGCCGGGCCCGTGAACAACCAGACCCTGCGGGTCCTGGTGCATCACGTGGACGGTGTGCCGGTGACCCTCTGCGAGGTCATCAGCCGCGAGGTTTCCGACCTGTTGGACGTCGACGACCCCATCTCGGGCCGGTACCGGCTGGAGGTGACGTCGCCGGGTCTGAGTCGGCCCCTGCGCACCGATGGCGACTTCCAGCGGGCGGCCGGCAGGCGGCTCAAGGTAGTGATGACTTCCGGTCGCAACGTGGGCGGCCGGCTGAATGCTTGGGACGCCGAGGCGCTCGAACTCGAAGGCGATGCCGGGACCTGCACGGTTCTGCGGCGCGATATCGCCAAGGCGACGATCGAGGCCGAACTGTAACCGACCAGGAGACCACCCGGTCCTATGGCCAATTTCAGCGTTGTCGAGGCGTTGACCCAGATCGCCCGCGAGAAGAACGTCGACCGCGAACTGGTCGTCGGCACCCTCAAGGACGCCCTGATCTCCGCCGCGAAGCGGCGGTATGGCAACACCGAGAACTACGAAGCCGAAGTCGACCCGACCTCGGGCAGCATGGATGTCTATCTGTGCCGCGTGGTGGTCGAGCAGGTGGCTGATCCGGCGCTCGAAGTCGCCCTGGACGAAGCCATCGGCATCCAATCCGGGGTCACGGTCGGCAGCACGGTCCGCGAGCGGCTCAACTTCGCCGACTTCGGCCGTAATGCCATCCAGACGGCCAAGCAGATCCTGGTCCAGCGGGTGCGCGAGGCCGAGCGGGAACGGATCTACGACGAGTTCAGCAACCGGGTGGGCACCATCGAGAGCGGCATCGTGCAGCAGATCAGCCATGGCGATATCATCCTGAACCTCGGTCGGGCCGAGGCCTGCGTGCCGTTCAAGGACCAGATCCGGCGCGAGCGGTACCGCCAAGGGGACACGGTCAAGGGGTACGTGTACGACGTGCAGAAGGTCAGTCGCGGGCCGCAGATTCTGCTGTCGCGGACCCACCCCGAACTGCTCAAACGGCTGTTCGCTGCCGAGGTGCCGGAGATCTCCGAAGGGATCGTGCAGATCCACAGCGTGGCGCGCGAGCCGGGCGAGCGGGCCAAGATAGCCGTCAGTTCGCGCGATGACCGAGTCGACCCGGTGGGCGCCTGCGTCGGGGTGAAGGGGACGCGGGTGCAGACCGTAGTGCGCGAGTTGAGTGGCGAGCGGATCGATATCGTCCCCTGGAGCGAAGAGATCGAGTCATTCATCGCCCGCGCGCTGAGCCCGGCGCTGGTGGGGCGCGTGATTGTTGATCGTCGGCGGCGGCACGCGGTTGTCATTGTCGCCACCGACCAGTTGTCGTTGGCCATCGGGAAGGGGGGCCAGAACTCGCGGCTGGCGGTGCAGTTGACCGGCTGGGGACTGGACATCATTACCGACGAGGAATACCAGCGCCGTCGTGCGCAGAGCGAACGCGTGCAGCAGGTGTTCCGGTTGATCAACGGCGTCAGTGAGCTTATTGCCCTGAGCCTGTCGACCTCGGGTTTCCGCTCCGTCCGCGAAGTGGCCGAGTCCACTCTGGAGCTGTTGCGGACCGTTCCGGGACTGGACGACGAGGCTGTCGCCATGCGGGTCCGTGATGCGGCGGCCCGATTCGTGGCCGAGCACGGTGATCTTTCCGAGGTGCCGGCAGTGGCCCCGGCCGATGCCAGTGGGGGCGGCGCGACCACATCCGAACCCGACAAAACGGCAGTGACGCAGGCAAAGGCTGCGCCTGCCGAGTCCGACGGCGGTGGGGAGAGCGGGAACAGCGGCGACCGGACCGCGTCGGCCGAGTGATCCTGCCTCCAGGCATTGGTACTGGCTTCCCACCCAGAAGGGGGGACTGAGTTGGACAAGCGCAGGGTTTATCAGGTAGCCAAAGAGCAGAAGCTTTCCAGCGACGCGCTGCTCTCCATGCTCAAGGCTTTGGGCTATGAGGCCAAGAGCCATATGAGCGTGGTCACCGATGAAATGCTCGCGGCCATCGTCCGGCGCATCGACGACGAACGCAAGAGTTCGATCGAAGAGGTGAAGCGGCAGAAGGCCAAGGAGCGAGTCGCTGAGGTCGAGGCCCCAGGTGTAGGCGCGCACCAGCGCGCCGGCGGGGGTGGT